>JAQBPK010000023.1 GCA_028287565.1 Vulcanimicrobiota bacterium | reverse complement strand
CGCATCCAGCAAGCAGGTGATCGAGCCCGTCGCCGAGCGGCAGTGGGTGTTCAAGATGCCGATCACCGACTTCCACGTCGCTCAAGCGATGCAAGAGTACATGCGCAAGCGCAAGCAGACGAAGGTGGCAGTGATCTACCGCGTCGACGACTATGGCAAGACCGGTCTGTAGCACTTCAAGGACGCCGGCAAGAACTTCGGCTTCGACGTGGTCGCAGCGGAAGCGATCAACGCGCGCGCCAGCGACGCGACCACGCAGCTCACGCACATCAAGGCCGCGAACCCGGAAGCGATCGTCGCGTGGACGACACTGCCGTCGGCGGCCGTCATCAT
Organism: Vulcanimicrobiota bacterium; assembly: GCA_028287565.1. Taxonomy (GTDB): domain Bacteria; phylum Vulcanimicrobiota; class Vulcanimicrobiia; order Vulcanimicrobiales; family Vulcanimicrobiaceae; genus Vulcanimicrobium. Next base: position 21,631 of record JAQBPK010000023.1, on the reverse strand, counting down.
CAAGGCGTATCGCGAGCTCGGTCTCAGCTACCCCATCTACTACTCGGACGGCGCGGCGACCGGCGTGTTCCCGCAGCAAGCCGGCGCGGCTCTCAACGGCGCGTTCATCGCGAGCACGAAGATCAACGTCGCCGACTCGCTCGCGAACAACGACCCGCAGAAGAAGCTGCTGACGCACTACATCGACGCGTTCGTGAAGGGCTATCCGAAAGACGCGCCGGTCAGCATCTTCGGCGGCTTCGGCTACGACAGCGTGTACGTCCTCAAACAAGCGATCCAGCGCGCAAAGGGCACCGACGGCGAGAAGCTGCGGTCGGCGCTCGAGCACACCGACTATCTCGGCGTCACGGGCCAGTTCCGCATGTCGGGCGGCGACCACAACGGTTTGTCGGTGTTCTCGCTGGTGCTGACGCAAGTCGAGAACGGTAAGTTCAACATCGCGAAGTGATGCGAACGAGAAGGGTGTTGCGGCAATGACGCATGCGGAGCGGGAGCGCGCCTATCGGGCGCTCTCGCTCGCGCGGGCTCTCGATGAGCGAATGTGGCGGCTCGCGCGGGCGGGCCGCGCGCACTTCGCGGTGCCGTGCAGCGGGCACGAGGCGATCGGCGTGGGGTACGCGATGGCGATGCGGCCCGGCGTGGACTGGCTCGCGCCGCACTACCGCGATCTCGCCGCGCTGCTCGTGCTCGGCATGCCGCCGCGCGACGTGATGCTGTGCTTCTTTTCGCGGCCGTCCGATCCGAACGCTGCGGGGCGCCAGCCGTACGCGCACTTCGGCTCGCGCAAGCTGCACGTGCTCTCGCAGCAGGGGCCGCAGCCCAATCACGCGTCGCACGGTGTCGGCTGCGCGTGGGGATCGAAGCTGCTCGGCGACGGCAGCGTGACGGTGATCGCGTTCGGGGACGGCGGCGCGCAGAAAGGCGAGGCGCACGAGTCGATGAACGTCGCGGCGATCCACAAGCTGCCGTGTGTGTTCGTCGTGCACCGCAACGGTTGGACGCAGTCGGTGAAGCGCAGCGACCAGTACGCGACCGAGACGCTGGTCGCGCGCGCAGCGGGCTACGGCATCCCGGGGATCGCGGTGGACGGCATGGACGTCGAAGCGATGCACGCGGCGGCGAGCGAAGCGATCGAACGCGCCCGCGCGGGCGACGGCCCGACGCTGATCGACGCGGCCTGCGTGCGCTTCATGCCGAACACGTCGAACGACGACGACTCGCGCTACCGCGACCGCGCCGAAGTAGACGCGCAGCGCGCGAGCGGCGACCCGCTGCTGCGCGCGCGAGCGCTGGTGGCCGCGGACTTCGCCGCACGAGTCGATGCAGAAAACACTGCGCTCGCGGAAGACGCAGCGGAATGGGCAGAGGCGCAGCCGCTCGGGGATCCTGCGACCGTGATGGAACACGCGTATGCGTGATCACGAGGAGTATCGCTATGGAGCGTGAGCCGATCGGTGAGCGCGAGGTTCGTCATGCGTGAGCTGACCGTCATTGAGGCGGTGCGCGAAGCGCTCGGCGAGGAGATGGCGCGCGATGAGCGTGTGATCGTGCTCGGCGAGGACGTCGGGAAGCTTGGCGGCGTGTTTCGTGCGACGGAAGGGTTGTTCGACCGGTTCGGTGCGGCGCGCGTGATCGACATGCCGATGGCGGAGACCGTCATCGCCGGCGTGTCGGTGGGGCTCGCAATGCGCGGGATGCGCCCCGTCGCGGAGATCCAGTTCGCGGACTTCATCCACGCGTCGATGGACCATCTTGTCGGCGAGGCGGCGAAGATTCGCTGGCGCACCGGCGGTGACTGGTCGTGCCCGATGGTGCTGCGCACGGCGTACGGCGGCGGCTTCCGCGGCGGTCCGTATCATTCGCAGAGCGTCGAAGCGTATTACGCGCACGCGCCGGGCCTCAAAGTGGTCGCGCCGTCCACGCCCGCGGACGCGAAGGGGTTGCTCATCGCGGCGATCCGCGATCCCGACCCGGTGCTCGTGCTCGAGCACAAGCGCACGTATCGCGCGATTCGCGGACATGTTCCCGAGGGCGATTACGTCGTGCCGATCGGCCGCGCGGCGGTCGCGCGCGAAGGCCGCGACGTCACGGTGCTCGCGTGGGGGATGATGCTGCACGAGTCGCTCGCCGCGGCCGAGACGCTCGCGAGCGAGGGAATCGACGCGGAGGTGATCGACCTGCGGACGCTCGCGCCGCTCGACCGTGAGACGATCCTCGCTTCGCTGGCAAAGACGCGGCGGCTTTGTGTGGTGCACGAGGACACGATCACGATGGGCCTCGGCGCGGAGCTGTGCGCGCTAGCGGCTGAGGCGGACGTGCTCGACATGCCGCCGGTGCGCGTCGCGATGCCCGACATCCCCGGCATCCCGGTCGACGACAACTTGGAAGACGCGGTGCTCCCGAACCGCGCGACGATTCGCAGCGCGCTGGTGCGATTGGTCGCGCGCGAGCGCTCGCGTTCGAGCGGCGCTGCGAACCGCGCTGCGTACGATCCCGGAATTCCGCAGGCGTCGAGCGTCATCGAGGTCGCGCTGCCGGAAGAGCACACGCGCCTCGCGGTGGATGCGCTGGTGCAAGCGGCGCGCGCGTTTCCGCGCTTCAACGCGACCTTCGCCTGGACGGGCATCGTCGAACACGCGGACGTGGTCATCGATCTCGATCTTGGCCCCTCGTCGCCCGCGAACGGCCGCGGGACGATCACGCTGATCGACTACGGCCCCGCCGGCAGCGACCTCGCGATTCCGTTCATGCGCCCAGGACAGACCGCCGCCGTCCGCATCGGCGCGGTGCGCGACGGCCGCGCGTACGTCGCCTGCGCGGTCGATCACCGCGCGGTGGACGGTGCCGACGTGGGGCGTTTTCTCGCGACATTCAAGTCCGCTGTTGAAAGCCGTTCCCTCCGTCACCCTGAGCTTGTCGACAACGGTGTTCGGTGAAGGCCGGGCCGATGCACGTTGAGTTTCCGAAGCTCGCGGACACGCTGGTTGAAGGCGTCGTGTCCGCGTGGTACAAGCGACCGGGCGACACGGTGAAGCGCGGCGAGCCGCTGTTCGCCGTCGAGACCGACAAAGTGAACACCGACGTTGAGTCGCCGTGTGACGGTGTGCTTGCGGAGATTCTCGTCCCCGAAGGCGAGCACGCCGAAGTCGGACAGGTCCTCGCCCGTTTCGCGGGCGATGCGAGCGCCGTTGCGGCGCCGCCGATCGCGTCGTCGCCCCACACCAGCGCGCCGGGCGAGCACACCGCGGTATCGCGCCCTGTCGCTCCGCCCGCCGCTGCGAACGGCGGCCTCACGCCGATGCGCCGCCGCATCGCGGAGCGGATGACGGAAGCGCGCGCGACGATCGCGCAAGGCTCGTGCGCGCGCCTCGTCGATCTGAGCGGCATCGAACGCCGCGGCGCGTCGTGGACCGCGTTCTTTGTCAAGGCTTTCGCGCAAGCGCTAGAAGCCGACCGCATCGGCGTTGCGGTCGAGATTCCGGGCGGACTCGTGGTCCCCGTCGTCCCCGATGCGCGCGACGCCTCGCCGCACGACATCTCCGCCCGCATCACCGAGCTCGCGGAGCGCGCGCGCAACAACGCGCTCACGCCGGTGGACGTCGGCGGCGCTGCTGCAACGGTTACGAACGTCGGCGCAACGGGCACGCTGCTCGCGTTTCCGCTCGTCGCACCCGGCGAGCCTGCGATCCTCGCACCGGGCGCGATCGTCGACGGAAGGTGCTGGGTCGGGCTGTGCTACGACCGCGCCCACTACGACGAATATGCCGCGGATCGTCTGCTCGCGACCGTCGCCGAGCGCATCATGGCGTTGGGGCGACCGGCGATATGATCGGCGAAGAGCCGTCCAATATCCGCACGCGGGAAGCAGCCGAGCGCGACTTCATCGTGCGGGCGCTGCGCGCGGTCGACGTGAGCGAGTCCGACGCGAACGACGTCGCGAACGTGCTCGTCGCGGCGGACCTGCGCGGCGTCGAGTCGCATGGGATCGCGCGGCTGGACATGTTCTACGTCCGCCGCATCGAGGCCGGCGTGGTGAACGCGCGGCCGCAGTATACGGCGCTGTCCGACCGGCCCACGCAGTTCGCGCTCGACGCGGGCAACGGGCTCGGTCATCCGGCCGGAATCTTCGCGATGCGCAAGACGATCGAGAAGGCGCGCGAGAACGGTCTCGCGTTCGCGACCGTGCGCAACTCGAACCACTACGGTATCGCGGCGTACTATGCGATGATGGCGCTCGAGCACGGGCTGATCGGGCTGTCGATGACGAACTCGACGCACCTCGCGGTTCCGACGTTCGGCCGGCAGAAGACGCAGGGAACGAACCCGATCGCCGTCGCGATCCCGGCCGGCGAGCACGCGCCGTACGTGCTCGACATGGCGACGACCGGCGTGACGTTCGGCCGGCTGGAAGTGAGCGAGCGCAAGGGTAAGCAGCTAAAGCCCGGCTGGGCCGTCGACGCCGAAGGCCGCGAGACGCTCGACGCGACGACGGCCATGACGAAGGGCGCGCTGCTTCCGCTCGGCGGTTACGGCACCGACAACGGCGGTCACAAGGGCTACGGCCTCGGCGCGCTCGTTGAGATCCTCTGCGGCGTGCTTTCCGGCGGCTTGTTCGGCACGAGCCTCGGTTTGGACGAGCGCGGTTTGCACGGCGGCACCGTGAGCCATTTCTTTGGCGCGTTCCGGGTCGACGCGCTGCGCGACGGAGATGCGTTCCGGCGCGACCTCGACCGGCAGCTTCGCACGTTCGAAGACAGCGCACCGTCGCCCGGCGCCGACCGCGTCGTGATCGCCGGCGAACCGGAGCGCGCGTTCACCGAGCGCTACCGCCGCGAGGGCGTGCCGATCGATCCCAAAGTCTGGGACGGGATCGACGAGATGGCGAAGCGCCTCAACATCGACAAGCTGGAGAGGTTCACCGTTGGCTGACACGGTTCGCGTTCGTGAGGACGATCTACGCGCGTTCGTCGAGCGCGCGCTGACCAGCGTCGGCGTGGACGAAGCGCAGGCGCGCATCGTGGGCGACGTGCTCGTTGCCGCCGACCGCCGCGGGATCGAGTCGCACGGCGTCGCGCGGCTGCGCTGGTTCTACGTCGACCGCATTCGCAACGGCCGCATCGCGGCGCGCCCACGCTACGAGGTCGTGCGCGAGCGTGACACGACGCTGCTGCTCGACGCCGGCAACGGCTTGGGGCACCCGGCGTCGCACTACGCGATGACGCGCACAATCGACAAGGCGCGCGACAAGGGCATCGCGTTCGCCGCGGTGCGCAACTCGAACCACTACGGCATCGCCGGCTACTATGCGATGATGGCGCTCGAGCACGACATGATCGGCATCTGCACGACCGACTCCGCGCACTTTGCCGTGCCGACCTTCGGCCGCACGCGGATGCAAGGGACGAACCCGTTCGCGTTCGCCATCCCCGCGAACGAAGAGCCCGCGTTCGTGCTCGATTTCGCGACGACGACCGTCACGTACGGCAAGCTCGAAGTCTACGAGCGCAAAGCCCTGCCGCTCAAACCGGGCTGGGCCGTGGACGAGCACGGCAACTCGACGAAGGACCCGACCGTGCGGCACCACGGCGGATCGCTGCTGCCGTTGGGCGGCTTCGGCACCGACAACGGTGGTCACAAGGGATACGGCTTGGGCGCGCTGTGCGAGATCCTCACCGGCGTGCTCGCCGCAGGCTGGTTCGGCACGGCGCTCACGCTCGAGGAGAAGCCCGACGCGCCCTCAGGCATCACGTCGCACTTCTTCGGTGCGGTGCGCATCGACGCGCTGCGCGACCCGCACGAGTTCAAGCTCGACCTCGACCGCGAGCTGCGCACGTTCAAGCGGAGCACGCCGGCGCCCGGACAGACGCGCGTGTACGTCGCGGGCGAGATCGAGCACGAGAACGAGATCGCGTTCCGCCGCGACGGCATCCCGCTGATCGGACCGGTCATCGACGATCTCGACAAGCTCGCCGCCGACCTGCGAATCCAGCCCGTTAGGCGGATCTCGGCGTAAAGACCTCCGGCGTTCGCACGTGCTCGGGGCGAACGCCCATGCCGATGAACCGCGCCGGGAACCGGCGCAGATACGGAAACCAGCGCAGCAATCGGAACGGGAGCGGCAGCGGCATCCGCTGCGACCGTGATGGCGCGCCGAGCGCGCGGCGAAAGATCGTGTTCTGCATGAAGACCTGGAACGCTTGGATGACGCGCACCGGCCACGTGCGCCGACGTTCGACCGCCGCCAAGTCGCGGACCGTGACGCTTCGAATTCTCAGGCGGTCGTGTAGGATGTTCGCCGTCGCGACGGCGTCCTGGATCGCGAGGTTGATGCCGACTCCCCCGATCGGCGACATGGCGTGCGCGGCGTCGCCGATGCACAGCAACCCCGGGCGGTACCAGCGCCGCAGGCGATCGACGCTCACGGTGAGCAGCTTCACGTCGTCCCAGTCGCGCAGCTCGCCGACGCGGTCGCGCATCATCGGCGCGACTTGCGAGATGTCCTCACGGAGCGCCGCGAGCCCGCGTTGGCGTACCGCATCGAACCCGCCCTTCGGGATGACGTACGCGCATTGCCAGTAGTCGCCGCGGTCGAGCGTCACGAATATCTGTCCGGCGGTGAAACGGCCGAGCGCGATGTTCGTATCATCGGGCCGCTTCGAGAGCCGCATCCACAGCACGTCGATCGGTGCGCCGAGATCGCGCACTTGCAAGCCGGCCCGGTCGCGCACCGTGGAATGGCGGCCGTCCGCTCCGACGACGAGATCCGCGCGAATCTCCAACGGTCCGTCCGGCGTCGTCGCGCGCACGCCCGCGATCGTACCGCCTTCGTCGATCAGCTCCGTGACCTCCGCGCGCATCAGCACGCGAAACGTGGGATAGCGCCGCGCGTGCTCGTCGATGAAGTTCAAGAACTCCCACTGCGGCATCAAGGCGATGAAGCGGCAAGCGGTGTTCAGATGGCTGAAGTCCGCGATCGTCAGCGTGACGTCGCCTACCTGTCCGACGATCTGCGCGAGCTCTTGATGCGGCCGTTTCAGAAACTCGTCGAGCAGGCCGAGCTCCGCGATCACCTGCAGCGTGGACGGATGCACCGTGTCGCCGCGGAAATCGCGCAAAAAGTCCGCGTGCTTCTCGAGCACGATCACGTCGACGCCCGCGCGCGCGAGCAGATAGCCGAGCATCATCCCGGCCGGACCGCCGCCTGCGATACAGCACCGTGCCTGCAACGTCTCCACGCGGCGCGCTTCGGCGGCGGGTCGCCAGGGTGCTCCTCGCGCGGGCGAGCGTCACGGCGGGGCCGCGTGCGGCGCCGTCCAGGCGCGGCGTTCTCGCGCGCGAACGTGTTCGGGCTGATATGTCCGAAGCTGTCATCGTCGACGCGCTGCGCACGCCCATGGGGCGGTACGGCGGCGCCCTCGCTCCCATCCGTCCGGACGACCTGGGCTCGTTCGCGATCCGCGCGCTGGTCGACCGAACCGGCATCGACCCGGAGTTGCTGGACGACGTGTTCTGGGGTGCGGCCAACCAAGCGGGCGAGGATTGCCGCAACGTCGGCCGGATGGCGACGCTGCTGGCCGGTCTTCCAACCAGCGTCCCCGGCACGACGCTCAACCGCTTGTGCGGCAGCGGCCTGCAGGCGCTCAACTCGGCGTTCCACGCGATCAAGTCGGACGTGATTGACATCGCGATCGCGGGCGGCGCGGAGTCGATGACGCGCGCGCCGTTCGTCATCCTCAAGTCGGAGAAGGCGTACGACCGCGCGCCCGACATCCACGACACGACGCTCGGCAACCGCATGGTAAACGCGCGCCTCGCGGCGATGTACCCGCCGATCTCACTGGGTGAGACGGCGGAGAAAGTCGCCGAGCAATTCAACGTGACGCGCGACGACCAGGACCGCTTTGCGTACGACAGCCAGACGAAGTGCAAAGCCGCGGTCGCCGCCGGGAAGTTCGACGCCGAAATCGTCCCGGTACACGTGGAGCAGGGGAAGAAGAGCTACGACGTCACCGCGGACGAACCGCCGCGCCCCGACACGACACTAGAATCGCTCGCGAAGCTCAAGCCCGCGTTCAAAGCGAACGGCACGGTGACGGCGGGCAACGCGTCGCCGCTCAACGACGGCGCCGCGGCGCTCTTGATCTGCAGCGCGGACGCCGCGGAGAAGAACGGCTGGCAGCCGCTCGCGCGCGTCGTCACGTCAGCGACGTTCGGCGTCGACCCGAGCGTGATGGGCATCGGCCCGATCGGCGCGACGCGCAAAGCCCTCGAACGCGCGAAGCTGACCATCGCCGACATCGATCTCGTCGAGCTCAACGAGGCGTTCGCCGCGCAGAGCGTCGCGTGCGTCAACGAGCTCGGCATCGACCCGGCGATCGTGAACGTGAACGGCGGCGCGATCGCGCTGGGCCACCCGCTGGGCTGCAGCGGCGCCCGCATCGCGACGACGTTGCTTCACGAGCTCAAACGCCGCGGCGGCCGCTACGGCCTCGCGACGATGTGCATCGGGATGGGCCAGGGAATCGCGACGATCTTCGAGCGCGTGTAGATCAAGTGCGCGTGTTGCACGCGCTCGCGATGACGCTGTTGCCGGCGATCGTGCCGCCCGCGGCCGCGAGCGCCTGCAGGACGGATTGAATCGTCGCGCTCATGTTCGGTCCGCGTCCGGTGCTGAACTTCGCCTCGTCGGTCGCGATCGCGCCGCACTTGTTGTCGGCGCCGTACAACCGCACGACGGGCTTGCACCCCGGCGTCCCCTTCGCCAGCTGCGTGCAGACCGTCATCGCGGCGAAGTCGGCGTCGGATTGCGATGCGGCGTCCGTGCTGACGCCGTACGCCGTGCGCGACCCCGGGATCCACGCGATCGTTCCGAACGCCGCGCCCGTCGGCCCGACGCTGCCGCCGACCGCCGTCGCTCCGCCGATGTTCACCGCGGGAGCGGCGCCCGCCGGCGTCGGCGTCGGGCCGCCGACCGGCGTGGCCGCGACGTGATTCCCGCCGTTGTCGAACGCGCGCACGAACGGATCGCCCTTCTTCCACCGCGTCCCGTCCTCGAAGATCACGTCGGTGACGTCGATCTTCTCGATCGTCGGCTTGGTGGTCGTCGGCGCGACCCGGTCGACGCAGTTGTTGAACGAGTCGCTGTTGCCGCCGAGGATATCCATCTTGCCTTCGATCAGGATCCCTGGGCCGAATGAGCCAGACCGCTCGAGGACCGCGTCGCGCATCGGGCGGTCGAAGGAGTCGTCGAACTCGAAGCTGACCCGAACGCGCGAGGCCGCCTTGTTCGAGACGTTGCGGAAGTTCACGCACAGCCGAATCGTCCCGTCGCTGTTGAAGAACGTGGACGACCGCGTGAGCAGGATCGGGCTGTTGCCGCTCAGATTTCGCCAGGGGACCGTGTTGTCGAACTCGGCGCTCGCGACGCTCGGCGCCAGCAGCAGCGCGCACACGATGAAAGCGAAGAGCTTACGCATGGCCGCTGCTTATTTTGTGCTCGCCGGAACCCCTCTCCGCGCGTGCGATCGTCAGGCGCGGTAGCCGGTCCCTTCGCGAGCTCCCCGGGTCCGGGGCGGCGGGAAGCCGTGAGATCGGACCTCGCCGGCGTATGCGCGCAGTGCCTCCGTCGCCGTTTCAGCGAGGGATGCGTACTGCTTGGCGAACGGCGGCGCGTCCGGATACAGGCCGAGAACGTCGTGCAGCACGAGCACTTGACCGTCGCAGCCGGGTCCGGCGCCGATGCCGATGGTCGGGATCGCGATGCGCTCGGTGATCTCGGCTGCAAGCGCGTCTTCGACCATCTCGAGCACGACCGCGAACGCGCCCGCGTCGGCGACCGCCTCGGCGTCGCGCAGGAGCTGCTCGCGCTCGCGCTTGAGACGAAAGCCGCTCCCGAGCGACGCGGTTTGCGGCAGCACGCCGATGTGCGCGCACACCGGGATGGCGGCGCGGACGATCGCGCGGATGCGCGCCGCCGCGGTCTCGCCGCCTTCGAGCTTCACGGACGACGCGCCGCCGCGCTTCACCAGCTCGATCGCGTTCGCCACGGCGAGCTCGTCCGACGCTTCGTACGTGCCCAGCGGCAGATCGACGATCACGTGCGCGCGCTGCGTCCCGCGCACCGCGGCGGCTGCATGCCGAACCATGTCGGCGAGCTCGACTTGCGCCGTCGAGTCGTAGCCGAGAACCACCATGCCGAGCGAGTCGCCGACCAGGATCACGTCGATGCCGGCCGCTTCCGCGCAGCGCGCGAACGGCGCGTCGTACGCCGTAATCACCGGGAACGCTGTTCCCTTGCGCGACGCGATCTCCGCGGCGCCGATGCGACGGCTCATCGGTCCGTTCCGCGACGCGGTTCGCGCGGCATGCGTTCGCGAGCGCGCATGAGATGCAGCATGGTCTCGGTCAACGGCACCGCGATCCCGTGCGCGTGCGCGCGGTTCACGATGGCCCCCGAGATCGCTTCGATCTCCGTCGGCCGCCCGGCGTCGAGGTCTTGCAGCATCGAGTTCCGGTTCGCCGCCGAGGTGCGCGCCGCCGCTTCGACCGTGTGCCACGCGTCGGCGGCGTCGACGCCGTCCGCGCGCGCAACGGCGGCGGCCTCGGAGGCGAGCCCGCGAGCGATCAGCTCGGCATCGGCGTCCTCGACGACAGCGCCGTTGGGGCGGCCGGTGAGCGCGCAAAGCGGGTTGATCGCCGCGTTCACGATGAGCTTGCGCCAGAGCATCGCCGCGGCATCGTCCGTCACGCGCGCATCCAGCCCGGCGGCGATGAACGCGGCAGCGAGATCGTCGCTGGTCGGCGACGCGTCGTCGCTGCGCTCGAAGGTCGTCATGCCGGCGTTCGACGGGCGCAGCCGCCCGTCGCCCAGGTTGATCGCGCCTTGCGTCGTCGAGCCCGCCACAACGCGCGCGCCCGGCAACGCAGCGCGCGCGGCCTCGACGTTGCCGAGCCCGTTCTGCACCGAGGCCACGAGCGCGTGCGGCGGAAGGACCCCGCGCAGCGGCGCGAGCGCTTCGGTCGTCCCATACGCTTTCACCGCGACGATCACGGCGTCGCGATCGGCAAACGCCCGCGGATCGGCGGTCGCCCGCACCGGAACGCGCTCGACCGCCGTATCACCCGTAATGGCGATCCCGTCGCGCGCGAGCAGCTCCGCAACCGCGGGTCGCCGCGCGAGCACGATGACGTCGTGCACGGCGGCGAGGGCCGCTGCGAACGTCAGACCGATCGCCCCGGCGCCGACGATTCCGAGCTTCATGTTCTTCCGATGCTCACTCGCCGGTGAGCCGCAGCCCCATTTCGTCCAGTTGGTCGAATCCGAGCGCTGTGTACAGTGGCCGCGCGTCGTCCGAGGGGTGCAGCGTCAGGCGAATCAGCATCGCCGCGCGGGCGTAGTCCATCACCTCCGCCATCAGCGCGCGCGCGATCCCACGCCGGCGCGCGTGCGGCACGACGTACACCGACTGCACGCGGCCTTCGCGGTCGGACGGCCAGCCGGGCCGCGGCAGCGCGGCGTGCACGAGCAGCGATCCGCTCGCGATCGCCTCACCGTTCTCCTCGGCGACGAACGACACGTACGCACCGTCCGCGACGGCGTCGTGGATCCATGCCGTCCACACCGGCACCTGCGCGGCCATGGACTCGGCGTCCCAGTCGCCGACCTCGCGCCACACTCGGGCACGATGTTCCGCGAGCAACGCCGCGTCGTCCGGTGTCGCGCGCCGGATCGCATAGCTCACGCGCCGCGGAAGTTCGGTGCGCGCTTGTTCGCGAACGCGTCCAGTCCTTCGGCGAAATCGGCCGTCGCGCCGGCGATGCTCTGCAGGTGCGCTTCATAGGCGAGCGCGCTCTGCACGTCCGTTAATCCGTTGCGCACCAGCTCGCGCTTGATCAGGCCTATTGCGCGCGGTCCCTTTGCGAGCGTCGCGCCGAGCGTCTGCGCTTCTTCGACGCAGCGGTCCGCCGGCACGACTTTCGTGCACAGCCCGAGCGCGTCGGCCCGCGCCGCATCGATCTTCTCGGACAGCAGGCACAGCTCGAGCGCCTTCGCATAGCCGACGATGCGCGGCAGCGTGAACGACAGCCCGCTGTCCGGCACGAGGCCGATCTTCACGAAGGCCGTTGTGAACGAAGCGGTCTCCGCGACGATGCGGAAATCGCACGCGCAGGCGATCCCCATGCCGGCGCCGGCCGCGACGCCGTTGACCGCGGCGATGATGGGCTTCTCCATGGTGAGCAGCTTCAGCAGCAGCGGTCCGTACCGCGCTTCGACCGTGGCGCCGAGATCGATCGGCTGCCCCGGCGGCAGCGTGCGCTCGTCGTCGAGCGCCTGGCCCGCGCAGAACGCCTTCCCTTCGCCGGTCAGAACGATCGCGCGCACCGACGCGTCGCGCTCCAGCGTTTTGAACGTTGCGAGCAGCGACTCGAGCAGATCTGCGGTGAGCGCGTTGTACGCCTGCGGCCGCGCGAAGGTGATTGTCGCGACACCGTCTTGCGTCTCGACGCGGTGGTCGACCGGTGCGCTCATCGTCCCTGCCATACCGGTTTGCGTTTTTCTAGGAACGCGGCGATGCCCTCGCGCGCGTCCTCGCTCTGCAGCAGCGCGTAGAAGGCGCGGCGCTCGTCGAGCAGCCCCGCGTGAAGCGACTCCTCGAACGCCCGCGCGATGATCTTCTTTGCGGTGCGCACCGCGTGCGGCGCCTGCTTTGCGAGCCGCTTCGCGAGGTCGAGCGCGACCGGCAGCACGCGCTCGGCCGGAACGGCGCGGTTCGCGAGCCCGTGCAACTCCGCTTCCCGGCCGCTGATCTCCCGCCCGAGCAGCACCATCTCCGTGGCCAGCGTCTTACCGACCGTGCGCGTGAGCCGCTGCGTCCCGCCCGCGCCGGGGATGACGCCGAGGTTGATCTCCGGCTGGCCCAGGCGCGCGTCGTCGGCGACGACCATCATGTCGCACGACATCGCGAGCTCGAGCCCGCCGCCCAGCGCGAGGCCGCGCACCGCCGCGATCGTCGGGAGGCCGACCGCCCAGATGCGGTCCCACACTTCCAAATGCGGCCCTTCGGACGCGAACTCGGCGATGTCGGCGCCTGCGGCGAACGCACGGTCGTCGCCCGCGATCACGACCGCGCGCGTCACGCCGTCGGCGTCGAGCCGTTCCAGCGTGCCGGCGAGCTGTTCCGCGAGCGCGTTCGAGAGCGCGTTGAGCACTTTGGGACGGTTCAGCCGTACCAGCGCGACGTGCTCGTGCGGGCGTTCGGTGACGACGACAGCCTGTTCTGAGCCTGTCGAAGAACTCATACCGTCCTCCGGTCGATTACGCGCTTCGCCTTCCCTGCTTCGATTCGCTCGATCGTGCCGGGTGCGACGATGCGCGTCTGCAATGACACCAGCAGCGTCTCGGCGAGCCGGCCGGTGACGACTTCGGCGAACCGATCGGTGTCGTCGATCGATGCGTCCGCGTGGTGCTCCACCTCCACCAGCATCTGGTCGAGCCCGTTCGGCGGCCGGTCGACGAAGATGCGGTAGTTCGGCGACAGCTCGGGGAAGCGCAGCAGCACTTCCTCGACCGCGGACGGGAACACGTTCACGCCGCGGATCACCAGCATGTCGTCGACGCGCCCGGTGAACCAGTCGATGCGCGCCGTCGTCCGCCCGCACGCGCACTTCTCGCGCACCAGCGAGGTGAGGTCGCGCGTGCGGTAGCGCAGCACCGGCATCGCTTCGCGCGTGAGCGTCGTGAGCACGAGCTCGCCGCGCTCGCCGTCGGGGAGCGGCTTGCCGGTGTCGGAGTCGATGATCTCCGCGAGGAAATGGTCTTCTTGAACGTGCAGGCCTTGCTTCTCGAGACACTCCTGCGCGACGCCGGGGCCAATGATCTCGGTGAGCCCGTAGATGTTGGTCGCGACGACGCCGAACAGCTCTTCGAGCTCCTCGCGCATCTCGCGCGTCCACGACTCCGCGCCGCAGATCGCGTACTCGAGCGCTTTGGGCCGCCGGTTCTCGGCGCGCAATCGCTCGGCGAGCACGAGCGCGTACGACGGCGTCGCACCGATGCCGATCACCGGCAAATCGCACAGCAGCTGCAGCTGCCGCGCGGTATTTCCGCTCGACGCGGGGATCGCGCATGCGCCGAGCGTCTCGCAGCCGCCGTGCGCGCCGAGCCCGCCGGTGAACAAACCGTATCCCCACGCTACCTGGAACATGTCATGGGGCTGAATGCCGCCGGCCGCGAGACTGCGCGCCATCACCTCGCCGAAGACGCGGAGATCCTCAGCAGTGTACGCGCCGATGGTCGGGTTGCCGGTCGTTCCGGATGACGCGTGAATTCGCGCGAGCTTCTCCGGCGGGACCGCGAGCAGCCCTAACGGATAGGCGTCGCGCATGTCGACTTTGGTGCTGAACGGCAGGCCGGCGAGATCATCCAGTGCGGCGGGTGCCGCGACACCGCGCAGCCGTTCGCGATAGATGTCGTTGGCGTCCCGCAGCCGCTCGACCAGCGCCTGCAGCCGCTCGAGCTGCAGCGCTTCGAGCGCGTGCCGTTCGAGGGTCTCGAACTCCGGCTGAAAGATCACGCCGGGGTACTACGCCCCGGAAGCGAAGTGCTCCCCGCTATGGCCTCCAACCCCACCCTGGAGTTCTGGTTCGAGTTCGCCAGCACGTACTCGTACATCGCCGCGATGCGGATCGAAAAGCTCTGCCGCGACGCCGGCGTGCGGCTCGTGTGGCGCCCGTTTCTGCTGGGCCCGATCTTCGCGCTGCAAGGCTGGGAGACGTCGCACTTCAACCTCAACCCGCGCCGCGGCAACTACATGTGGCGCGACATGGAACGCCTAACGGCAAAATTCGGCTTGCCATGGCAAAAGCCGTCCGAATTCCCGCGCAACACGATCGTCCCGGCACGCGTAGCCTGCGCGATCGCGGACGAACCATGGTGCGGCGACTTCGTGCGCCGCGTCTACGTCGCCAACTTCGGCGAAGACAGGGCGATCAACGAACGCGACGTCATCGCGTCGATCCTGGAAGAGCTGGGTCAACCGGCGGACGAGATCCTCGCCCGCGCGGAATCCGCGGAGCAGCGCCCGCAGCTCCGCGCGAACACGGAACGCGCAACGGAACTCGGAATATTTGGCGCCCCGAACTGCGTGGTGGACGGCGAGCTGTTCTGGGGCGAAGAAGCAATGGAAGACGCGATCGCTTGGGCGTTAGGCCGCCGTCACGCGTCCATACTGCAGTAGACCTTGCTGGCTCGCTAGAGTGTGAGGATCGGAAACGGGCGCATTGGTGGGAGCGGTATCGGCGCAAAGAGACTGCGCTTCTCGTCGGGCTTTGGAACCGTGCCCGCCGCCGGTGGCACCGTCCCAGAGTCCGCCGGTTCCGCGTGTTCGCCGTCTTTCGAGTTTTCGGTCATGGTATTGAAGACTTCGTCGCCGGCGCGGGGGTTCCGGCCTTTAGCGAGTTGCCGATCTGGGCCGGTATGCCCTGATTGACGCTGACCGCATGAACGAGCAGCGAGATAGAGGCGGCCGCGATGGCCATATAGGCTACGAACAGCGCGCGACCGTCTTGTCGCAGCGTGCGACCAAATCTGTCACGCATGTAGAGGTACGTCTCCGCGACCGTGAGCGTCAGGCGCCCGATTGCCGGAATGCGGCCTGATCGTTGCTTCGGTGTTACGCCGTTCTTCGGGCCGTTGAGGAGAATATCTCGGCGAGGTCGCCGTTGCCGTCGAGGTCGTGTTCCGTTGCGACTGCTGCGGCTTGCGCGATGTACGCGTCGCACGCTTCATCCGCGGCGCGGCGTGCGCCTAAGCGTTCAAGCGCTGCAATGACGCCGTCTGCACTCGCGTCGTCGAGTTTGCCATTCGCGCCGTATGCCTTCGCGACGGTGTCGCGGTCGCCGGACGGTGGGCCGTCCATCGCCCAGGCGACCGGGAACGACCATTTGCGGCGGCGGATGTCCGCGCCCGCCGGTTTGCCGGTTTCCGACGGCGAGCCCCACGTGCCCAAGATGTCGTCGCGCACTTGGAATGCTAGACCGTACGCGCGTCCCATCCGGCCGTACGCGCCCGCGCGCTGCGGCGATGCGCCGGCGGCCAGCGCGCCGAGCTCGCACGACGCCCCGAACAGAGCGGCGGTCTTGCCTTCGATCATCGCGAGGTATTCGGCGAACGTCACCGCGGGCGACGTCTCGAACCCGATGTCTGCCCCTTGGCCCGCGCACAGCGAGTACAGTGCCCGGTGCAGGCACGCCGTCATCGCGACGGCCCGCTCCGCATACACATGACCGGGCGCGTCGAGCAGCGCCGTATAGCTGAGTGCGCACATCGCATCGCCGGCCGTGAGCGCGGCCGGGATGCCGTGGCGCACCCACAGCGCCGGACGCCCGTGGCGCAACTCGTCGCGGTCCTCGATGTCGTCGTGGACGAGCGAGAAGTTGTGCAGCAATTCCACGGCCGTCGCCGCTGCGAACGCGTCCTCGGCGGGTGCGCCCTCCGCTTCCGCGACGGTCACGAGGATGCGCGGGCGCAGCCGTTTGCCGCGCTTCCCGCTCGCGTCGTCGAACGCGAAATGACCGCGCACCAGCGCCTTGGTCGGCGATGCCGGGTCGAGCCGGTCCACCGCGCGCTCGAGGTAGTCCTCGAACGCGTCGAACGTCGCTCCTGCGATCACGGCTATCTGGCGAGTACGCCTTTGATCGAGCGGAAGATGTTGCCTGGGCGCATGGCATCGGCCGCCGCGGTGGCTTCGAAACCCGAGTGCACCATGCAGTCCTCGCACTTGGGGTTGCCGCTCGCGTGGCCGTAGTTGTCCCACTGCGTCTCTTCGAGCAGCTCCTTGTACGAGTTGGCGTAGCCCTCGCCGAGCAGATAGCACGGCTTCTGCCAGCCGAAGAGGCTGTAGCTCGGCATCCCCCATGGCGTGCAGTCGTAGTCTTTCTCGCCGGTGAGGAAGTCGAGGAAGAACGGGCTCGCGTTGAACTGCCATTTCTTCTTGCCCGCGTTGTACGGCGCGAGGATCGAGCGGAAAAGCTGGCGCGTCTGCTCCTTCGCCAGGAAGTGGTCCTGGTCGGGAGCCTTTTCGTAGCGGTAGCCCGGCGAGATCATCATCCCGTCGACTTTGAGCTCGTCGGTGAGGTAGTCGAAAAAGCTCTGGAACGTCGCGGGATCCGCGCCGTCGAAGATCGTCGTGTTCGTGGTAACGCGGAAGCCGCGCGCCTTGGCCGCTTTGATCGCGCTCACAGCAACGTCGTAGATGCCGTTGCGCGCGACGGCGTGGTCGTGCACCTCGCGCGGCCCGTCGAGGTGAACGCTGAACGAGAAGTAGGGCGACGGCGTGAACTTGTCGAGGCTCGCTTCGAGCCGGATCGCGTTGGTGCAGAGGTAGACGAACTTCTTGCGCTCGACGAGTCCCTTGACGATCTCCTCGATCTGCGGGTGCAGCAGCGGCTCTCCGCCCGGAATCGACACGACGGGCGCGCCGCACTCGTCCACCGCCGCGAAGCACTGCTCGGGCGTGAGGTGGCGGCGCAGGACCTCGACCGGATGCTGGATCTTGCCGCAGCCGCCGCACGCGAGGTTGCACCGGAACAGCGGTTCCAGCATGAGGACCAGCGGGTAGCGCTTGCGCCCCGCGATCCGCTGCCGGACCACGTACGATCCAACCGCTACAGCTTGCTTGAGAGAGATCGCCATCCGTCCTCCGCGTGTCGTGAGTCGCGGGCGACGTACCCGTGATCTCGAAACCAGGTGACCGCATCCAAGAGCGCGCGGGTTACGGGCGACTGCGGAAGTCCCAGGTCACGCACGGCCTTCTGCGCCGAATAGAACATCCGCTGCTTCGCCATGCGGACGCTCTCGACCGAGACGTCGGGCACGACGCCCACGCGCGCCAGCACGTACTCGCCCAGCATCGCATATGCCAGCGGGATGGCACGCGGGAGCCGGATCCGCGGCGCCGGCCGGCCCGCCGCGGCCGCCAGGCGTTCGAGCAGCGCGCGCAGCGTGAGGTTCTCGTTGCCCAGAATATACCGCTCGCCGGCCACGCCGCGCTCGTAGGCCAGAACGTGGCCGGCGGCGACATCGCGCACGTCGGCCACGTTCAGGCCGGTGTCGACGTACGCCGGCATGCGGCCGTTCAGGAACCGCACGACGATCTCGCCGGTCGGCGTCGGCTTGGCGTCCCAGGGGCCGACCGGGGTGGTGGGATTGACGATCACGACGTCCTGGCCGGCCTCGAACGCGCGCCGCGCCTCGGCCTCGGCGAAGTACTTGGAGCGCTTGTACGCGCCGATCAGGCTCTCGGGCGGGCTCTGGTACGACTCGTCCGCCGGCGCACCGTTGGGGCGCACGCCGATCGCCGCGACCGAGCTGGTATGCACGGTCCGCGGGATCCCGGCCGCGCGCGCGGCAGCCAAGACGCTGCGCGTGCCCTCGACGTTGGCGCGCATGAGCAAATCGCGGTCGCGCCGCCAAAGACTGTAGGTCGCCGCAACATGGAAGACGGCATCGCACCCGCGCATCGCATCCGCGAGCGCCGGGGCGAAGAGGTCGCCACGTACGAGCTCGACGTCCAGCCCCGCGAGCGACGGCGCGTCGCCGCGAACCAGCGCCCGCACGCGCCAGCCGCGGTCGAGCAGCTCACGCACGAGGTTCGCGCCGACGAACCCCGAGGCGCCCGTGACGAACGCGACCTTCATCGCACCAGCCTGGTTCGGCGGCAGCCCGAACGGCACGGGTTCACCGCGCGCGCCGCGTCAGGAGCCGGCGAAGGTGAAAGGCCGCTTGCGGACGCGTTCGACCAGCCAGCGCAGCGTGCGGTTCGTCAGCGTGGACGTCGAGCCGGCGACGACGAGCGCACGGATCTCGGCGCGCGTGATCTTCACGCCGCCGCCCGGGATCAGCATCTCGTCCGAGCGCTCGAGCTCGCGCATCGTCGCGATCGCGAACAGCACCGGCAGCACGCAGAACAGCCGCACGCGCATCGCGGTCGCCGGAATCGCCTCGATGTAGCGCAGCGCGCGCTCGATGTCTTCCTGCGCCAGCCGCATCAGCGGCACGAGCGCTTCACGGTTAGCCGCGCGCCGGTCCTCGTGCAGGATTACGTCGTGACCGCTCCCGACTGCGCTCAGCAGGTCGGCGGGGATGAAGATCGCGTTCTCCTGCTCTGCATCCCAGGCGATGTCTTTGATGATGTTGACGGTCTGCAGCGCCTCGCCGAACGCTTCGCAGTCCTCGAGCAGCCGCGCGTACGTGCCTTTGCCGACCGCGGCGGAATGTTCGTGCCACAGCTCGGTCAACAGATGCCCGACCGTGCCCGCAACGACGTAGCAGTACTCGCGAAACTCGGCGACGCTCGCGATGCGAATGCCGTAGCGGTGGGCGAACACGAAACGCCGCATCCCGCCGATCATCTCGCCGATCCACCGCCGCAGGATCGCGCGCGTGGGCGCATCGAGCATTCGGTACGTCAGGAACACTTGTCCGGTGGTCGCGACGAGCTCGAGGTAGTCGTCGTTCGCGCTCAGCTCCGCGACGCACAGACCGTACTCGTCGGCGCGGCGCGGCTCGTCGAAACACGCCATCAGCTCGTCGAGCAGCTCGCCTTTGCGCTCGGGCGGAAGCGCGAGATCGTCCTCGATCGTATCGGCGATGCGGCACAGCAGATAGCCCACGCGCACGGGCGGCTCGAGCTTGGGCGGTAGTATCTTGATGCCGAGCGCGAAGGTCCGCGAGACGCGCGGGAGGATCAGCCGCGACGCGCGTTCCGCATCCGCCGGCGCCCGTTCACGTGTCGTAAGTCCCGTCGGTGCCGCCTCCACTGGGCGGGCTCTTCCGTCGCGGAGACGTCCGGGCCTCTCCCTCGGGCAGGAGGGCCATCGCCGCTGCGTCGCATAGCGGCGGAATGCGAGTCGGAACGCCTGAGCACCGCGAGCTCTTCTGCCGGACCTTCATCGAGACGCACGTCGCGTTCGAGCCCGAAGAGCTGCCGTGGCCCGATCTGCAGGGCGTCGACCTCGCACGGCTGCGCGCGTTCCCGTTCTGGCGCTACGCGCGCTCGATCGAGCAGCGCGCGGGCCGTATGGTGACCGCATTCGCGAAGACGATCGAAGACCCGCTCATCCGCGAGACGGTCGCGGTGCAAGGCACCGAGGAGACGCGGCACGGGCGGCTGATGGAGCACGTCATCGAGCGCTACGGGATCGACGCGCCGCCGCTCGACATCGCCGACGCGCCGATCTCGCCCGAAGAGTTCCGCGTGTTCGGGTTCGGCGAGTGCACCGACTCGTTCGTGGGCTTCGGCGCGATCGCGCTGGCGCGCGAGAAGAAGATTCTGCCTGACTCGCTGCTGTCGATCTTCGACGGCGTGATGTTCGAGGAGACGCGCCACGTCGTGTTCTTCATCAACTGGTGGCGCTACGAGCAGGCTCGCGCGGGCCGCGACAACTTCTTCACGCGCACGGCGACGGCGCTCGGATACCACGGCCGCGCCGCGCTCGGCACGATCACGGGCGCGACCGATCTCCCGCCGATGCCGGAGCTCGACGATCCGGATCTCAAAGAGATTGTCGCCGGGATCACGCCGTTGATGTTCATCGAGACGGCGCTCGCGGAGAACCGCCGCATGATGTCGCGGCTCGACCGCCGTTTGATCAAGCCGACGGTCATGCCGGCGATCGCCACCGCGCTGCTGCTGGGGATTCGGATGCTGCCGCCGCGCAAAGACGTCGTGAAGACGCCGGCGCTCGCGCCGGTCGCTCAGGATGCGGAGGCGGTCCGTTCGCGCAACGCCGCGTAGCGCCCGAGCGCGGTGAGCGGGAAGTGCAGCCGGTAGTAGTGGTAATTGAGATAGAAATGCTGCGGGAAGCCCGTGCCGGTGAACTCCGGCTCGTCCCAATTTCCGTCGGCGCGCTGCGTGCCCAGTAGGTAGCCGATACCGCGCTCGATCGACGGCATGAACGCATCGGCGAGCTGCGGCAGGCGTTCCGCGCACGCGAGCAGGCCGATCAGGGCCCATGCGGTTTGGCTTGCGGTCGTGGGGCCGATCCCGCGTAGCGCGCGGTCGCGGTAGCTGTCGGTGCTCTCGCCCCAGCCTCCGTCCGCCTGCTGCGCGCTCTTGAGCCATACGGCGCCGCGCACGACGGCTTCGTCGATCGCACGTGTCGAGATCGACGTCGTCCACCCGGGGTGCATCGGGCCGAGCGCGGTGAGCGCACCGCTCGTGCCGTAAATGTAGTTTACGCCCCAGCGGCCGAACCAGGCGCCGTCGCGCTCCTGTTCGTTCAATAGGAACGTCAGCGCACGGTTGAATCGCGCGGTATCGAAGTCATCGACACCGCAGCGCGAGATCATCTCCAGCACGCGCGCCGTAACGTCCGCGGTGCTCGGGTCGATCATCGCTTTGAGGTCGCCGTACGGGATGCGATTGAGCCATCCTTTGTCGTTGTCGACGTCGAACGCGCCCCAGCCGCCCGTCCGGCATTGCATCGACGCCACCCACTCCGCCGCGCGGACGTTCGCCGCCGCGACACGCTTGGGCTGCGGGTGCGCGACCGCGCCAAGCGCCATCACCACGACCGCCGTATCATCGACGTCGGGATACCAGCTGTTCTCGAACTCGAACGCCCAGCCGCC
>JAQBPK010000386.1 GCA_028287565.1 Vulcanimicrobiota bacterium | reverse complement strand
CGCCGCGGCGTGAATGAGCGCCCTCGGCCCGCTGGGTTTCGCCGCGGAGAGGTGGCAGAGCGGTTGAATGCACTCGCTTGGAAAGCGAGCATACTGTAAAAGGTATCGGGAGTTCGAATCTCCCCCTCTCCGGATCGCCCGCTTGGCCGCTCTAACTTCGCCTGCCCCTTTCGCCGATCATTACGACAATGGTGGAGGTGGGGGTGACGCCGGCGACCGACGCATCGGACGCGGTTGTCGAGCGCCGCCACGGTTTACGTGTCCGCGAAGTTGCCGCGCAATCCGGCGATGCGATCGAGCGTTTGCGCTCGGCTTCGGCACGTCTGACCGCGAACGCGGTCGCGCAGACGACGGCGATCGTCGAGATCGCACGCACCGCGCGCGAGTCGGCGGACCGCGTGCGCGGCGCCGGCCGGACGGTGTCGGACGCGCGCGGCCGCACGACCGACGCGGACGAGCAATTGCGTTCCGCGAGCCGCGGGATCGAAGAGCTCACGACGTCATCGGGCGAGCTCGCGTCCGTGACGAAGAGCGCGCTCGGATCCATCAACGAGCTCCTCGAGCTGACCACGAAGATCAACGGCATCGTCGATTTCGTGCGCGAGGTTTCCGAGCGCACGAACCTGCTCGCGCTCAACGCGTCGATCGAAGCGGCGCGCGCCGGCGAGCACGGGCGCGGCTTCGCCGTCGTCGCCAGCGAAGTGCGCAAGCTCGCCGAGTCCACCCGCGCGGCGACACGCGATATGGACACGCTGCTGCGCCAAATCGCCGCGCGCGGCGCTTCGACGAGCGCGTTCGGCGAGTCGCTCGACGAAGCGGTCGCGGGCAGCGAGCGTTCCGCCGGCGGCGCGCGCACCGCGCTCGGCGCGATCTCGCAGGCGGTCACCGACGTGGTCGCGACGTTCGCCGAGGTTGAGCACCTCGTCGACAGCGAGATCGCCGCCGCCGAGCAGTACGGCTCCGCCGCCAGCTCGCTGCTGCACAGCGTTCGCGAGCACTTCGCCGACACCGCCGAGGCGCAGCTGTGGATCGGCAACGTCGAGTTCCAAAGCCACGAGCTGACCGTGCTCAATCAGCGCGGCAGCAGCACGACTGCGCACGCCGCGGTGCGCACGCTGCGCGTCGGCTGCGTCACCGCGCCCGACTCACTGCCGGCGAAGATGCTGCACCAGTTCAAGCGCGAAGTCGAGCAGCTCTCGGGCGGCGCGCTGCGCGTCGAGCTCGTCATTCCGTACGAGAAAGGCGCAACGCAGCTCCTCATCGATCTGCGCACCGGCGACCTCGCGCTGGCCGCGGCGAACTGCTCGGTGATCGGCAGCATCATCCCGACGGCGCAATTGTTCGAGCTGCCGTATCTGTTCCGGTCGCGCGCGCACGCGTTCGCGACGTTCGACGGCCCGTATGCCAAAGCGATGCTGGCGCGCGGCGAGAGCGTCGGCCTCACGTGCCTGGGCTTCAGCGAGAACGGCGTGCGGCACTACACGAACGACGTGCGCGAGGTGCGCGTCGCCGACGACCTGCGCGACCTGCGCATCCGCACGATGGAAGGTCCGATTCACCTCTACATTGCGAGCGCGCTCGACGTGACGCCGTACCCCATGGCGATCGGCAAGGTGCGCGACGCGCTGCGCGACCGGCGCATCGACGGCCAGGACAACCCGCTGCAGACGATTGTCAGCGCGAAGTTCGTTGACCACCAGCGCTATCTCACGCTGAGCGCGCACACCTACACGCCGCAGATCTTCGCCGCCAACCCCGAGGTGCTCGACGCGCTCGGCGAACGGCGCGCGATCGTCGAAAACGCCGCACAGCGCGCGATCGCGTGGCAGCGCGAGTACGCCGCAAAGTTCGACGCCGAAGCCCTCGCGGCTCTGCGCCGCCGTATGCAGGTAACGGAGCTGAGCGACGCGGAGCGGCAGACGTTCGTGCGCGCGACGGCACCGGTGTACGACCGCGCCGCGGACCTCGTGGGCGCAGCGGAACTCGCCGCCGTGCGCAGAGCCGCCGACGCGGCATCGACCGGCATCATCCGCAACGCCGCCGGCTGGAGCTGACTCGGGACGAACGTACGGCTAGCGCCGGCCTCGCGTTCGCGTCATGCTGGCGGTCGATGATCGACCGCATCGGGTTTCGAGGCGCCGCGCTTGCGGCGCTCGTTCTGCTGGCCGCCTGCAATAGAGGCAGCGCGACCTGCGAGTTTACCGCATTCCCGAACGCACAAGTCCTCCCGATCGCGCCGAGGATGATCAGCCCCGCACCCGGCGCTACCGGGTTGCCGACGTCCGGCTTCACCGTTCAGGTCGCGTTCGGCAACGGCGCGGTGAACCGCGAAGTGCTGCGGCTCGTCGACCAGAACCAGCAGACGCTCTTGGGAGGCGCGTTCGCTCCGATCGTGCCGCCGCCGACGCCGCCGCCCGTCCCCGCGTTCGTCGCGAACGAAGAGGCCGCCGTTCCGCAGCTCGCAGCACACACGACGTACACCGCGTTCCTCGACGGCGCGTCTCCGGTCATCAACAGGGACTGCCCGCCGCAGCACTCCGGCGGCCCGTTCACGGTCCAGCTCGGAACGTTCGCGACGCAGTGACGCGGCGCTAGCGCTTCAGCAGCGTCAGCACTCGCTCGCGCGGCAGCGCGAAGTATTTCACCCCAGCGCGCCCGCTGACGTCGTGCGCGCTGAACAGCGCGTCGTCGATCGCGGACTCGGTCGCTTCGACCGTCGCGGCGAAGAGCGCGTCAATGCGGTCCTCGTCGCTTTCGAGCGGCGGTCCGGTGATGCCGCCGGCGCGCGGGTAGCGGTGGGTGGTCGAGAACGCGATGAACAGGTCGCCGCTCGACACGTGCGACGTCGCGCCGGTGCGCGCGAGCCCCATGCTCGCGCGCTTCGCGACGTCGCGCAGGCGCGTGTGGTCGAGCGGCGCGTCGGTCGCGACAACGATGATGACGCTGCCGTCGGCCGCGCGGCCGTGGTCCGGCGGCGCATAACCCGCGGAACGCGGATAGATCGGCAGCAGCTCGTTTACGAGTGCGCGCCCGACGGGAACGCCGTCGATGCGCAGCTCCCCGCGCGAGCCGGTGTTCGCGTTGACGAGCACGCCGACAGTGTAGCCGCCGAGCTGTGCCGGGAGCACGCGCGACGCCGAGCCGATCCCCGCGGCGAACCCGAACGCGCGCATCCCGGTTCCGGCACCGACGTTGCCGCGCAGGAAGTCGCCAGGCTTTGCCGCGTCGAGCATCGCGACGACGTCTTCGGCGTACACGTGACGGCCTTGGATGTCGTTGATGCCCTGGTCGTCGCACTCCGCGACGACCGGCAGCGGGACGTCTTCGCGAACGCCGATCTGCGGGTGCTTACCGATGAGCCACGACACGACGCCGTCGTCCACGCGGCCGACGTTCAGCGTGTTCGTCAGCACGACCGGCACCTCGAGGAATCCGGACTGGTCGACCCAGTGCGCGCCCGTCATCTCACCGTTACCGTTGAGCACGTACGTTGCCGCGGCAACGCGCTGGTTCCACGTATCGTCGTTCGCGATGATCCCGGTCGCGCCGGTGCGCACGCTCGTCCCTTCGACCTTAGTGACGTGCGCGACCCGCACGCCGGCGACGTCGGTGATACCGTCGACCGCGCCGGGCGGGAACGTCCCGATGGGCACCGGCGTGCGCGCACCTGCCGGAAGCGCGCAGCACGCGAGCGCGATGACGAATGCGATGAGGCGGCGCATCCGGGCGCTGTTGGCGAGCCGCATCCGGCGTCCCGCTATTACGCGGACGCGGGCACGCCGGCGTCGCGGCGGAGCGACTCGTACACGTCCCGTAGCGAAGCGAGACGTTCGGGATCGACGCGTCGCCCCGCGTTCGGGCCGTCCGCGATGGATTCTTCGAAAAGCCGCTCTGGGAGCGTGTCGTCGTGCGGCGTCCAGCCCAGCCGCGCGTTGATGGCGCGCTTGCGCTCCCACGTGCGCTGTGCCGCGGCGCGCAGACCGTCCGCGTCCAGCGCGACACCGCTGACGGCGCTCCACAGGGCGGCGGCCTCGGTCTCGAAATCTTCGAAGCAGTCGCGCACGAACTTGCACAGCACCAGGCTGTCCCACGCGACCGCGCGGTCCTCCGCTTCGATCGCGTCGCGCGCGCGGGCTTCGTCGTCGCGCACGTCGGACGGGTTGCGCAAGTCGCGGTCGTACGTCGCGGCGCGGTTGTGGCATGCGCCGCGCGTGCACGTCGACAGGCCCAGCGCGTAGGTCGGCAGCGCGCGCGGCTCGTAGCCCGGCAGCTCCAGGCCCTTGCAGTGCATCGCGAAGCGTTCCGCGCCGCCGCCGATGCGCTGAGCCGCGGCGCGCACGCCGTCGGCCAGCACATCGCCGAGACCGCGGCGCTCCGCGATCGCGTCGATCGCCGGCAGCAGCACGGCGCCGTTGCCGAAGCGCAGCTCGGGACCGAACGCGTCGCAAGGGACGAGATCGTGCTGCGCGCACTCCATCGCGAACGCGATCGCCGAACCGGTCGAGATCGTGTCGAGGCCGAGCACGTCGCAGCGCCCGATCGCGTCGAGCACGGCGTCGAGGTCGTCCACGCCGCAGTTCGGGCCGAACGCCCACACCGACTCGTACTCGCTCGCCGCCGCGGTGCGGCGGTCGCGCTGCTTTCGCACGTAGAGATGCTCGCACTGCACCGGGCAGCCGGCGCAGCCGGCGCGCAGCTCGACGTACGTATCTTTGGACTCGCGCGCGCGCTCCGGCGTGACGTTCCCCGCGCCTTCGAACTGCGCCGCGGTGAAGTTGCGCGTCGGCAGCTGTCCCATGCGCTGCAGCACGCGCAGGTTTGCGCTCGTGCCGAGCACGCGGTATTTCGCGGTCTTCGGCCCGAGCGCGCGTTCGCGCAACAGCGCGCTCAGCGCGGCCGTCGCCGCAGGATCCGCGATGGCAACCTCGCCGCGGCCGCGCAGCGCGACCGCCTTGAGCCGCTTCGCGCCGAACACCGCACCGGTTCCGCCGCGTCCCGCCTGGCGCCCGTCGTTCTCCACCGCGGCATATCGCACGCCGCGCTCGCCCGCGACGCCGATCGCGCACACGCGCAGCGAACGGTCGCCGTACGACTCGCGCAGCGCCTTCGTCGCGTCGCGCGCGGAAAGACCGTGCAGCGCGGACGCGTCCTCGAACCGCACGTCGTCACCGTCGATCGCAATCGTCGTCCACGCGTCGGCCGCGCCCGTGATCACGATGGCGGCGAGACCGCAGCGCCGCAGCACCGCCGAGAAATGGCTCGACGAGAGGCCTTCGTTGAGCAGACCGGTGAGCGGCGAGATCGTCGCGAGCGCGTGCTTGTTGGCGGCCGGCACCGGCGTCGAGGCGAACGGCCCCGCCGCGAACACGATCGGATTGTCAGGCCCGAGCGGATCGAGCGGTCCGCGCACGCGCTCCTCGATCAGACGCACCGCGAGCCCGACGCCGCCGAGCGCATCGGCGAACACGTCGTCGCCGAGCAAGCTGCGCCGCACCGTGCGCGACGTGAGATCGATCTCAAGCAGATCGCGCGGCCCCACGAACGTTCCCGCCGCGGCGCCGGGGTTCGGCGATGTCATGGTCATCCGCCGCTCGCGAGGAACAGCACGCAGGGATGATCGGCGTCGCCGAACGTCTCGCCGTCGGTCGGCGCGCGGCGCCCGTCCAGCAGCAGCAGGTTCGGCTCGACGAACGCGTCGTGCGCGGCCGTGATGACGTCCGGAACGAGAGCCGGAACGGCCTCGCCGAGCGAGCGCAAGAAATCGGGCAGCGTGACGGGCTCGTCGAGTGCGAGCTCGACCTGCGACACACCGGCGAGCGCGCGCGCCATGCCGAACAGCTCGACCTTCATCGCTTGGTTCTTCCCCCGGCATGCGGCATGGACAACGCGGGGCCGACGTCCTCCCGCACCGGCGGCGCGTCGCCGGACGCCATCCTCGCGGTCGCCGCAACGTGCACGTCCGGCGCATCGGTACGCGGCTCGACGATGCGAACGTCGCCCCCGTGCGCGCAGTCGTAGCCGCCGAGCGCTTCAACCTCGGCGCGGAATGCGGGCTCGCGCAGGATCGCGATCAGCCGGGCTATGCGCGGTTCGTCCAGCGCCGGCACGGGGAGCGCTAGATCGTACGGCTCCCAAGCGATCGGGACGAAGTCGAGACCGAACGCGCGCGCCGCAGCCCGGATTGCCAGGCCGGTGTCGGCACTGCCGTTCGCGACGAGCTGGCCGACGGCAAGGTGCGAGAACTCGACCCGCTCGTATCCGGTGATCGTGCCGGCTGCGATGCCTTCGCGCGCAAGAAGCGTGTCGAACAGAATGCGCGTTCCGGCGTCCGGCTGGCGGTTGATGTAGCGGGCTCGCGTTCGCGCGACGTCCGCGAGCGACGCGATGCCGAGCGGGTTGCCGCGCGCGACGAGCAGTCCTTGCTCGCGCTCGGCGAGCCGCACGAGCGCGACCGGCTCGCGAGGGCCGTAGCGCCGCACCGCCGTGTCGTTGTACGTTCCGGTGTCCGGGTCGAGTACGTGCGTGCCCGCGAGATGAGCCGAACGCTCGCGCAACGCGACGAGCCCCGCGATGCTGCCCACGTGGGCCGACACGAGATCGATGTCTTCCGCCGCGAGACGGCCCGCGAGAAGATCGAGCGCGACATCGTGGCTGCCGACGGCGAGCAGCGTGCGTTCGATGCGCGCCAGCGGCCGCAGCGCGCGCGCCGTAACGCGCGTACCGGCACGTGCGCCTTCGCTGAAGCGCGGCACGGTGAGGAGCACGTTCGCGCGCGAGAGCGACGTGATGACACCCGCGCCGCGCCGCAGCGGCGTCGCGACGAGCCGCCCGTCGACGCGCGCGGCGACGGCACGTACGTACTCGTCCTCGCCCAGCGGCGAAAACAGCTTGCGCGTGAGCTCGACCTCGATCTCGCGCGGCTCGGCCGCATCACGCCGCCCGAGCCGCTCCAGCAGCGGCCTCAAGAACAGATCGGCACAGATCGCCGCGCTCACCGGATAACCAGGAATCCCAAGCAGCGGCACGCCGCGCCCGGAACCGGACAGCACGGCGCCGCCTGCCGAAGCGCGGACACGCGTCGCAACGGCGAGCACGAGCGGGTGGCCCGGGCGGATGGCGACGCCGTGCACGACCACGTTGCCGAAACCCGCGAACACGCGCGCCGTGTAATCGTCCCGGCCCGCCGACGAACCTGCGTTTACCACAACGACGTCGCCCGCCGAAATCGCTTCCCGCACGGCGTCCGCAATTGCGTTCTCGTCGTCACACACGCGCACGGACTGGACGACCTCGCCGCCGTATGACCGCACGCACGCGCGCAGCAGCACCGCGTTCGAGTCGAGGATCGCGCCGGGCTCGGGCGCACCGGTCGTCACGTCGACCAGCTCGTCGCCGGTCGTGATCACCGCGACGCGCGGCCGCCGCACCACATCGACTTGCGCGACGCCGGCCGCCGCGCACGCCGCGAGATCGGCTGCACCCAGCCGACGCATCGCCGGAACGACGACCTCGCTCGCGACGACGTCTTCACCGATCGCGCGCACGTGCTCGAAGGGCGCGACCGCCGCGCGAATCGCGACGCGCCCGTCCGCGCGCGGCTCGACGTGCTCGATCGGAATCACCGCATCGAACCCGTCGGGCAGCGGATCGCCGGTGTCGACCACGACCGCTTCTTCCGCTGCGAGCTCCAGCGGCGCCGTCTCGCGCGCGCCGCGGGTGCGCGCCGCCACGACCGCGATCCCGTCCATCGCGCACGCATGGTAATGCGGCGACGACAAGCGCGCGATCACAGGCCGCGCGGTAACGCGGTCGAGCGCGTCATCCAGCGCGAGCCTCTCGGCCGCATCGCCGAACGCCGGTGTCTCGGTCGCGTCCCGAGCGTCGAAGTCGTCCTCGTTCACGGCGGCATCGCGCGCGCCGAACACGCCGGCGTCGCGCAGCGCGGCGTCGAACCGCGCGCGCGCCGTCTCGAGCGGCACGTCGTGCAAGAACATCGCGCGCTCGTGCGCCGTCACGGGACGATCACCCGCACGCGCTCGCCCGCAGCGACGCCGCTGCGGTCGAGCGGCACCGCGATCAGCGCGTCCGCGCGCACCAGCGTGAAGATGAGGTTCGACGCGCCGAACACCGGCGTCGCGTGCAGCCCGCCGCCCGCGTCGCGCGCCAGCGTGCACGGGACGAACTCCTCGCGCCCCGGCCGCGACGGCAGCGGCACGTCCAGAATCGCGCTGAGCTCGCGCTCGTCGCCGAGGCCGTCGTCGTCGACGCGCTCGCCGCCGAGCAGCCGCACCAGCGGCCGCACGATCCGCCACGCCACGACCAGCGCGCTGGCCGGATTTCCCGGCAGCCCGACGATGGGCGTCCCATCGCAGATCGCGAGCACCGTCGGCTTTCCGGGCTTGATCGCGATGCCGTGCACGAGCACCCCGGGCGAACCCAGCCGCGCGACCACTTCCGCGGTGAGATCCCGCACGGACACCGACGACCCCGCCGACAGCACGACCGCATCGGCGTCCTCGACCGCGCCGCGCAGCGCGTACTCGATCTCCGCCGCGTCATCGCGGGCGATCCCGCACGCCACGGGAACCCCGCCGGCCTGCACCACCACGGCCGCAACGGTGGTCGCGTTCACGTCGCGCACCTGCGCCGGACCCGGCGTCGCACCGGCCGGCACCACCTCATCGCCGGTCGACAGAATCGCGATCCGCGGCCGGGCGCGGACGGTCACGCGGGTCACCCCGAGCGCCGCCAGCCCCCCCAAATCCGCCGCGCGCAGGCGCCGCCCGGCCGGCACCGCGACCGCCCCGGCAACGACGTCCTCGCCGATCGCCAGCACGTTGTCGCCCGGCGGCGCCGAGTCGAGCACCTCGACCTCAGCTTGTCCCGAGCTGGTCGCGGAGCCATGAAGGTTCGTGTCCTCGACCATCACCACGGCGTCCGCGCCCGGCGGCAGCATCGCGCCGGTGTGGGTGCGCACCGCCTCACGGACGCCGACCCGCCGCTGCGGGACCACCCCGGTCGGGACGTCGTCGACCAGCCGCAGGTACGCCGGGGAGGACTCCGAGGCGCCGTGCGTATCGGCCGCCCGAACCGCGTAGCCGTCCATCGTCGAGCGGGCGAAGGCGGGGAGCGTCTCGGCGGCCCGGACGTCGTCGAACAGAACGCGGCCGAGCGCCGCTTCCAGCGGGACGATTTCCGAGCGCTCGATCGGGGAACAACCGCGGCCAAAGGACGCGAAAGCCTCGCCGGGCGGCAGAACGGTGAAGAGCTCGTGCACCGGATTCCTTAGAACCCTTCCCATTCGTGTTGGTGTCGAACGAGGCGAGTCGACACAACCGAGCGAACGTCCCGCTTCCGCCGCGGTGCGATCGCTCATCGCCAAGGAGCACGCCCATTATCACGTTGCCGAACCCCTCGCAGTCCTTCGACGCCCATCTGGCCGGCCTCGGCCTGGCCGGCGTCGGGACGGTCTACCGCAACCTGGGGGTGGCGCCGCTCTACGAGCACGCCTTGGCACGGAATGAAGCGAAGCTGGGCGCGGACGGCCAGCTCGTCGTCGAGACCGGCAAGCACACGGGCCGCTCGCCGAACGACAAGTTCTTCGTGCGCGAGCCGGGCAGCGAGTCGCACATCGACTGGTCCGTCAACAAGGCCACCGACGCCAAGACGTTCGACGCGCTCCTGGCTCGCGTCGGCGAGTATCTGCGCGGCAAGGACGTCTTCTCGCTCGACTGCTACGTCGGCGCCGACCCGCGCTACCGGCTGCCGGTGCGCATCATCACGGAGTTCGCCTGGCACAGCGTCTTCGCGCGGGATCTGTTCATCGACACCGCCGACGGTAATGAGTCGTTCTCGCCGCAGTTCACCGTCGTCAACGTGCCGCTGTTCGAAGCCGATCCGGCGCGCGACGGCACCGCGTCGTCCACGTTCATCCTGGTCAACCTCGCGCGCCGCATGATCCTCATCGGCGGCACGCGCTACGCGGGCGAGACCAAGAAGTCCGTGTTCACGGTGATGAACTACCTGATGCCGCTGCGCGGCGTGCTCTCGATGCACTGCTCGGCGAACGTCGGACAGGCCGGCGACACCGCGATCTTCTTTGGCCTGTCGGGCACGGGCAAGACGACGCTCTCGTCCGATCCGCACCGCCCGCTGATCGGCGACGACGAGCACGGCTGGTCGGCCGACGGCGTGTTCAACTTCGAAGGCGGGTGCTACGCGAAGATGATCAAGCTGCGCCAAGAGGCGGAGCC
>JAQBPK010000379.1 GCA_028287565.1 Vulcanimicrobiota bacterium | reverse complement strand
ACGTCACGCTGCGCGCCGTCCCGGTCAGCCGCCGCACGTGCGCGTTCGCCGACGTCACGTCGTGCATCGCGCCGAGCGCCCCGATCGCGATCTCCGGCGGCGCGGTGATCGACTGCCGGATCGTCGCAGCGATCTTGCCGTCGCGCGACACCGACACGCCTTCATCGCCCGGCGCAAGCCCCGCAAAGCCGCTCGCGTAAATCGTCTGCAGCCCGCTCCACAGCTGCTTCTGCGTCTTCGCATCAGGATCGATCGACGCGATCAGCATCCGATCGCCGGCGAGCTCGGTCGCGAGAATCCGGTTCGCCGAGCCGTTCCACGCAATCGTCGTCACCGATGCCTTCAGCCCCGGCGTGACGTCGGTCGCCGCACCGCCGGTCGCCGGAACGACATAGACGTCGCCGCCGGTGACGCCCTCGTCGCTCATGATCCCGCCGATGTACGCGATGCGCTTGCCGTCACCGGACCAGCGCGGTGAAGCGATCTGCAGCTCGGGACGATTGATCGGTGCAGCAACACCGCGCGCGGCGTCGATCGTGTACAGCTCCGCAACCCACCAGTTCGCATCGCCGTTCCCGTGCGCGGCCGTGGCCGCAAAGCGCGTCCCGTCGGGCGACCAGTCGAACTCGTACACGTTCAAATCCGCCGGCCCGAGCAGCTTGATAGCGCCACCGCTCGCCGGAACCGCACCGCCGCTCGCCGGAATCACGGCGAGCCGCTGCTCGTACACCGTCGTTCCGACCACGCCGGCATCCGGCGTCGACGGGTTCAGCGGGCTCGGCACTTTCGGCGCACCGGGCGAATACAAAAACGCGATCCGCGTCCCGTCCGGCGACCAGCGCGGCGTCGACAGCGGTCCCTTCGCAGTGGTGAGCACGCGCGCGGCCCCGCTCGCGAAGTCCTCGACCGCGATCTGCGTCTGCCCCTTCGCATCGGTCGTCACGAACGCGATCCGCCGCCCTTCCGGCGCCCAAGCAATCCCGCTCTCATCGCACCGCCGCGCCGGACACGCGGTAATGGTCCGCGCAACCCCGGGCTTCGCCACCTCAGCCAGCCGAATCGCACCACGATCCCCAACCGCCTCGACATACGCAAACCGCCGCCCATCAGGCGAAAGCGCAACCTGCGAAAACTGATGCACGCCATTGAGCGCGGCGGTAATCTGATCGAACGGCACCGGCTGCGCATCCGCCGTGCCGGCGCCGAGCATACAAGCCAGCACGGTGAGGAGTCCGAGACGAAAGCGGATCGGCATGTGCGTCGGATACCTCACCGAGGCGCGAGCGTCCCTTGAACCGACCGCCGCCGTTTGTGGGTTGCCTCAGCGCGCTTGGCGATTGACGGCGTCCCGGCGACTAACGATGATCCGATCCATGCGCACGGTCAATATCCGCGACGCCCAGAGGCACTTCTGGAAACACATCGCCGCCGTCGAAAAGGGCGACGAAGTCGTCATCACGCGCGCTGGCCGCCCTGCGGCACGCCTAATTCCCTTTGTGGCTGAAGAGCGGCCGATCGGAATCGACGATGGAAGGCTCGAGATTGCCGACGACTTCGACTCGTGGCTTCCGCGGGAGTTCGAGCCCTATGTTTGACCGAGCCGCCCTCAACCGGCTGTCCTGCGGCGGAGCCGGGTCGCACGGTCTAAATTTCTGGCAGTTTTTTGCCGATAGGGAAGATTACCGGCGGCCGCCGCTATGAGCTTCGCGAGAGGGAGTGCCCTATGGAGTCGGGTCTTCGTACGCGCCGTGTTCGAGCGCGTGCCACGTCCAAGCAGCCGTCCGACCGGCTCAATGCGGTCGAGATGCTCATGTTCGGCCTGATCGCCCTGGCGATGGTCGACTGCACCGTCATCGGCTGGCTCGTTGCCCACGGCCTCGGGAACTGAGCCGGCCCTCGTTCCTACCTGAAGCGAGCGAGCCGGTGACTCATCGCGCGCGGCCGAAAAGCACCGAACTCGGCCGCTCCTGTGGATAACCCTTCGACCGAGACCGGCCGAGCCCCCGACGGCGTCATTACACGCCGCTGACGTTCGCGCGGCCCATTTCCCTCGTGGCGCGATGCCGGCGAGGCATGGTCCCCCCTAATTCGGAGGGGAGACGGCAGGTCATTCGGCTCCGGGACTGTCGCCTGTAAAAGTCCCGATTCCTGGGCCGAAATCATGCGGCGATTCAGGACGTGCGTTTCACTTGGACCTATGCCCGAACGGCGACCATTGGTAGGCGCACCGATGCGCACACGTCGCCGCAAGGATCGCACCAAACATGGCCGTCGCCCTCGAACACGAATTCGCCGCTCTCCCGCATGCAGATGCCCGACCAGGCGTGCATTCGTTTTCGCGCGCATGGGTGGCAGCGCTGGTCGGATCCGACGTCGTCCTGTTCCTCGCCGCGACGTATCTGGCCGGCCTCTTCGTCAAGACGTTCTGGGAGCCGTCGCTGCTGATCCGCCACGTCGCGGTCCCCGCGACGCTCACGGCCACCTTCACGGTGCTCGTGTTCTGGCAGCTCGGGCTGTACCGCCGCTCCTTCGCGATGTCGGTGCGCGACGAGTTCTACCACGCGGTCGCGGCGCTCGCGCTCGCCTCGGCGCCGGTGCTCGTGGTCTTCTCGATCTTCCCGGCCATCTCGACCTCACGGGTCGTCGCGCTCTTCGCGCTGATGTTCGCGATCGCGCTGGTCGGCTCGGCGCGCGCGATCGCGCATCGCGTGCGCGACGCCGTGATGCTCGCGCGGCCGCGCCGCATCGCGGTGGTGGGCCACCCCTCGCGCCTGGAGTTCGCCGAGGACGCGATGCGCTCGCTCCCCAACGCGCGCGTGTTCCGCCTGTCCGTTCCGAACATCGACGCGGTCGGCGCGCTCACGCCGGAGGCGGTCGCCGCCCAGCCGTGGTTCCAGCACGCCGCGGCGTGGGGCTGCGACACGCTGGTGTTCACCGAGATCCTCGCGCCCTCGCTCATGCCGCAAGTCCTGTCCGCCGCGCAGCGCATCGGCATGACGATCGCCTTCGCCCCGCCCCGCATCCGCGTGCACGCATACGACCTGCACATGGAGACGATCGGGAAACAAGCGCTGATCGTGGCCAAGCCGCTCCGTGCCACCGAGCCCGGCGCGCGCCTGGGCAAGCGGTTCTTCGACTTCACCGTCTCCGCGGTCGCGCTGGTGCTGTTCGCGCCGGTCATGGCGCTGGTGGCGCTCGCGATCTCGCTCGAAGACGGCGAACCGGTGCTGTACCGCCAAGAGCGCGTCGGACGCGACGGCAAGACGTTCCAGATCCTCAAGTTCCGCTCGATGCGGCTGGACGCGGAGAAGGACGGCGCGCGCCTGGCGACCGTCGGCGACGGCCGCGTCACCGGCGTCGGCAAGTTCATCCGCCGCACGTCGCTAGACGAGCTGCCGCAGCTCATCAACGTGCTGCGCGGCGAGATGTCGATCGTCGGCCCGCGCCCCGAGCGCCCGGTGTTCGTGCAGCAGTTCGAAGAGAAATATCCCCGCTACGCGGAGCGCCATCTCGTCGCCCCGGGGATCACGGGCTGGTCGCAGGTGTACGGCAAGCGCGTCCTGGGCTTCGACGACGTCCCCGACAAGCTGCGCGGCGATCTCTTCTACGTGGAAAACTGGTCGCTGTTCATGGACGTCGCGGTCTGCATGAAGACCGCAGCCGAAGTCCTCTTCCACAAAGCGGCGTAACATGCGCGGGGCGGCTCGCACGTACTACGCGCACGTCGAAGGACTCCGCGGGGTCGCCGCGCTGTACGTGTTCCTCTATCACATCTGGCAGACGGCCACCGCGCAGCAGGGCGCGCTCGCCGCGGTGCGCGGCGCGACGTGGTTCCTGCAGTACGGGCACTTCGCCGTTGCGGTGTTCATCGTGATCTCGGGCTACTGCTTGGGACTGCCCGTGGCCAACCGGCCCGATCGCCGCTTCGATCCAAAGGCGTTCGCGTTCCGGCGCGCGCGCCGGCTCATGCCGGCGTACGTCGCCGCGCTCGCGCTCTCGGTCGGCATCGTGTTGGTGACCGCCGCGCTGCGCGGGCACCACATCCCGCTCTCGCATCTCGCGGTCGGCGTCCTCGCGCATCTCGCGCTCGTGCACAATCTGGTGGTTGCGCTGAACGAGTACATCAACGGGCCGATGTGGAGCATCGCGCTCGAATGCCAGATCTACGTCGTGTTCGCGCTGCTGCTGGTGCCGGTGTGGCGCCGCTTCGGGCCGTTCGCGCAGCTCGCGCTCGCGGTCGTCCTCGGCCTCGCGCCGCATTTTTTGCTGCACGGGATGTTCGACTGGACCAGCCCGTGGCTGCTCGGACTGTTCGGCATGGGCGTGCTCGCGGCGGCGCTCACCGCGCGCCCCGGCATCCACGCGCTGCCGTGGCGCTGGATCAGCATCGCGGCCGGCGTCCCCGCGCTGATCGTGCTGTTGCTCCACGGTGAAGGGCTGCCCGACGGCGCGTACTGGCCCGCCGATCTGGTCGTCGGCGCCGCGGTCGCGGTGTACTTCGTCGCGGCGAGCGGCGCGCGAATGGGCCCACTCACGCGCGTCCTCGCATCGCGTCCGATCGTGTTGGCCGGCGCGTTCTCCTACAGCATCTACCTGCTGCACGGCCCGGTCGTGCAGCTCGCCGGCACCGCGCTTGCGCGTTACCACGCGAGCACGCTGGCGGCAGCGGTTGCGTACGCGCTGCTCGTCCCGCTGGTGCTGGGCGCGGCGTACGCGTTCTATCTCGTCGCGGAACGGCCGTTTCTCTCGCCTTCGCTGCGCGCGGCGATCGACGAGCAGTTCACCGCCGCGCCCGAGACGACGATCGCCGTGGGTGCGGCGCCCTCGCTTTCCGCCTCGTCGTGAAGGTCGCCGTCGCGCTCGCCGCGGCGCTGATCGCCGTCGCGTGCACGCCCGCCGTCGCCGAACGCGGCGACGTCATCGCCGGTCGTGCGCCCACCGCGGCCGAGGTCGCCGCGGAGAGCGCGCGCGTTCCGCTGCACGTGCAGACGTGGCTGTACTACGGTCTGAACGGTGTGAACGAGAACGTTCCGCCCGAAGTGATGGCGCGCTACGCGGACTTCGTCGAAGACGGTGATCACGGCCGCTTCGCAGCCCGCTACAAAGCGGCCGGCGGCCGCTACGCCGCGGGCTATGCGGATCCGTCGTACGTGCCGTACTGCGATCCGCCGTTCACGCCCCCGGCCGGGCGCTGCAAGTGGGAGTACTCGCGGTACATCACCGACGAGAGCGGATGGTTCCACGGACCTGACGGCTCGCGCGTGCGCCGCTACGTCGCCGGCGACCGCGCGTACCAAGAAGCCGTGAATCCCGCTTCGCCCGCGGCGCATCGCGCGTGGCGCGAGTTCACGCGCATGGTGAAAGCGCGCGCGCCCGCGCTCGACTTTCTGTACTCCGACGACTCCGGCGGACCGATGCTCGCGGGCGACATGTCGCCGAAGAGCTCGCAGTTCTACGACTTCAACGAGGCCGGGGTCGAGATCCGCAGCAACGAGGCGTTCCGCGACGCGTGGATCGCCTATCTCGCGGAGTCGGCGCTCCCGCTGGTGCTGAATGGGAGCGATCCGGACACCGCGCGCGCGGCGTACGGCGGCGCGTTCCTGCGCCAGCCGTTCGTGCGCGGCAGCGCGCACGAAGGGTGTTTCCGCTACGAAGGCGGCGTGAAGACGCTGCGCGGCGACAGCTGGACCAACGAAGGCGATGCGATGCTCGAGAACGCGCGGTTTCACCGCTGGGGACTGTGCTTCATGACCGCGACGCCGACGGTGCCCAAGCGCATGTACGCGGTCGCGTCGTTCTGGATCAGCTACGATCCGCAGTGGTCGCTCGCGGTGCCCGTCGAAGCCGTCCCCGGCCAAACGTCGATCCTGCCGGAATTCAATATCGTGCCGCGGTTCCCGCTGCGCACCGCGGTGACGCACGTGAGCGCGCTGCGCATCGACGGCGGCGCGTTCGCGCGCGAGTTCGGCGCGTGCTTTCAGGGACGCCGGTTCATCGGCGCGTGCGCGTCCGTCGTGAACCCCAGCGCAAGCACCGTCCCGATGCCGCCGCTCGCCGCGTCGTATCGCAGAACGCTGGTGCTGAGCGACGGCGACGCGTTCCACGGTTCGGCGTCGTGGGCGCCCGGCGTGCCTGCCGCGCTCGCGCCCGGCACCGCCGCGATCCTCGTGCGCTAATGCGCCGCGACGCGCTGTTGATCGCGCTCGTGCTCGTTGCCGTCGTGCTGGGAGCGTGGGTCCGCACCAACGGCGCCGACCGCCGGTGGGTGTGGCAAGACGAGGTGACGACGATGCTGCACGTCGCAGGCCGCACCGGTCGCGACGTCGGCGCGGCGCACCCCGGAACGATGGGCGAGCTGGCCGCGCAGCTGCGCGAACCGGCCGCCGGCGGGCCGAGCCGGGTCGTCGCGGCGCTCGCCGCCGAAGACGCGCAGCACCCGCCGCTGTACTATCTCGGCCAGCGGCTGTGGAACGACGCCGGCGGCACCGCGTTCGGACGGCGGTCGTTCAGCATCGTGCTGGGCGGGCTCGCCGTCCTCGCGGTCGGGTGGTTCGCGTTCGTGCTGAGCGGCGCGCGCGCGGCCGCTTTTTCCGTAGCGCTCGCCGCGGTATCACCGTTTCTCGTGCTGTACGGGCAGCAGATGCGTGAATACGGGTTGTGGTGCGCGCTCGTCGCGGCTTCGTCCGCGGCGCTCGTCCTCGCCGCGCGCCGCGGCGGCTTGCGCGCGTGGGCGCTCTATGCCGCGCTCAGCGCGGCGGCGCTGTGGACGTCACCGCTCTCGCTGCTGCTCGCGCCGGCTCAGGCGATCTATGCGGCGTATGCCGGCGGCCGCGCGCGTCTCGTGCAGTGCGCGGCCGCGTACGCGGCGGCGCTGGCGGCGTTCGCGCCGTGGATTGCCGTCATGTACGGTCAGCGCGCCGCGATCGCCGCGTCCAACGCGTGGTCGTCGACCCCGTATCCCGCGGCATCGCTGGCGGCGAAGATGCTCTTCACCGCCGCGTCGTCGTTCACGGATCTCGCATATGCGCATCGCCTGGGCATCGTCGCCGGCGCGGTCGTGCTCGCGGCGATCGCCGCGGCGGCCGTCTCGCTGGCGCGCGATCAGCGTGCGACCGCCGTCGCGCTCGGCGCCATTGCGGCGACGACGGCGCTGCTGCCGTTCGTCCTGGATATCGTCGCGGGATCGCATCGGTCCTCGAGCTCGCGGTACCTCGGTCCGCTCGTGATCGCGATCGTCGTCGCAGCCGGATCCGTGCTCGCGCGGATGCGGCCGCGCTTTGCCGCGCCGGCCGCGGCGCTGCTGATTCTCACCGGCGCAGCCTCGAGTGCGATCGCAACGTCTTCGCCCGTGTGGTGGGACAACCACGGCGATTCCGGGCTGATCGGCATCGGGTCCGCGCTCGTGCGCGAGGGCAGTCCCGCGCTCGTGTACGACGGCTCGTGCGCGGACATCCTCGGGCTGGCGCGGATCGCATCGCCGGCCGAGCCTGTGCGCTGCGGTGCGGATGCCCGCGCCGCACGCCCGCCCGCCGGCTCGTACGTGCTCTCGCCGTCACCGGCCCTTTCGCTCGCGCTTGCGTCCGCGGGGCTGGCGGCCGTTCCCGTGCTCGTCGGTCGCGACGAGAGCGCGGCCGCGCGATCGTTTCAGCGCGATCGCGGCGCATCCGGCGCGGAGCCGGTGCTCACGCGGATCGAGCGCCGCCGCTGACATTTTCCGGCTTGAGTGTGGACAGAATGCGCCCGAGAGCGATCGTTGCGAGCAAGATGACGACCGGCGTCAGCGGCAGCGTCACCGTGCGCGGAAGCTCGGTGGGGTTGACGACGAGCGCGACGATCGTCGCGGCTGCGCTGCCGAGCGCGACCGCGGCGAGGAGCGTCCCCCGCATCGCGATCAGACCGAATATCGCGAGCACGATCGCGAAGAGCGCGTTGTGGCGGTATGCCTCGACGACGAGCTCTTCAGCGAACGCCGACGCGAACGTGAGCGCCCACCACACGAAGAACCCGTGCGCGGCGAACGAGTAGTGCGTCGCGACCCGCCACTCGTATTGCCAGCGCAGCTGATCGGCGATGCCGGGTCCGTGCACGGCGAGCGTGTACGCGAAGAACACGATCCCGACCACGACGAGCGCGATTGCCGCGCGCCCCGCGGCGGTGCGCTGCGGTGACCCGCGCGGCGTGCCGAAGAAGGCGCCCAGCGCCGCACCGAACGGCAGATAGATAGCGGGGCGCACGAACGTGAGCAGCAGCGAGACCGCGATCAGCGCGGCGAACCAGCCTCGGGATCCGGAGCGGAGATACCGCAGCAACACCGCAAGCGCCGCAATCCACGCCGCGAGGGCGAGCTCGTCGGTGAGAGGCAGCGCCGCGACGTTGAGGACGGCCGGCGTCATCGCGAACGCAAGCGCACCCGCGGCCGCAAGCAGCGGCGGCGCGACGAAGAGAAGCAGAAGGTACATCAGCACGACCGCCGCGACGTACGCCGCGGCGCTCACGATCTTGAGCGCATCGGGGCCGAAGCGCGGGTAGAGATAGGACGCGAGCTTCGGGTACAGCGGCCGGCTTCGGAAGAGCGGGTACTGCGTGCGGTAGAATTCCGGCGGCGCGTCGGTGTAGAATCCGGCCGCGAGCGGTTCGCGCGCCTCCGCCGTCGTGCGCATGAACGCGTTCGCGTGGCGGCGCGCGTCTTCGACGGACTCGCCGCGGTCCTGAAGCGTCATGCGCAGGTAGATCGCGCCGTCGGAGGACCAGTCGCCGTGGTCGTGGTGGAACCGGTACACGCCGATCGTCAGCGCCACGATCGCAACACACGCGAGCGCTACCGCGGAATGCAGTCGCGACCGCACTAGCGCGTGCTGCCGCCGAGCACCGTTCGGGGCCGGATTTGCGCAAGTGGTGCCGCCGCGGGCGGCTGGTACTCGTACGCCGCAACTACGGCCGGCCGGCGCGACAGCAGCACCGTGCGG
This sequence comes from Vulcanimicrobiota bacterium, assembly GCA_028287565.1. Lineage (GTDB taxonomy): Bacteria > Vulcanimicrobiota > Vulcanimicrobiia > Vulcanimicrobiales > Vulcanimicrobiaceae > Vulcanimicrobium. The sequence goes on along the minus strand of JAQBPK010000379.1, from coordinate 1,958 downwards.
AACTGCGCGGCGAGGATCAGCACCAGCCACAGCGACTTCGTCGCGCTCACGTCGATGAACAAGCTGGCGACGAGCAAGGCGATCAGCGACGCGGTGATCGCGACGCGCAGGTCGTAGAGCGCATCGCCGCGCTGCACGCTCACGAGCGGGCGGAACGCGGCGAAGAAGGCGGCCGAGAACAGCACGACGCCGACGAGGCCGAGCTCGACGGCGATGAACAGCGCGGTGTTGTGCGGCGGGCGGCTCCAGCCCGCGTTGTACAGCTGGTACACCGCGAGAAAATTGCGGTCGTACGCTTCGATCGAGTTCCCCGTCCCCCAGCCGATGAGCGGGTGCTGCACGAACGCGGTCCAATCGACGTGCCAGATCGACGTTCGGCCGGCTCCGCCCGTCTTGAAACCGTCCTGGATGCGGGTGAGGATCGAGGGCACCAGCAGAAGCAGCACGCCGAACGCGGGGACGGCCAACACGATACCCAGCAGCCGCTTGCGCGAGAACCAGATGGTGACCATCACGATCACCGCCACGGCGAGCAGCGCTTCGCGCGAGAGCGACGCGACGATCGCGCTGAAGACGACGGCCAGCGAGGCGAACGAGATCAGTATCGTGCGCGGCCGGCGTGCGTGCAGCAGCGCGATGAGGGCGAGCGCGAACGGCGTCAGCAGCGCATCCGCGAACATGTTTGCATCGAGCGTGTGACCGAGCAGGTTCACGGTGACGCGCGCGTCGGTTTTAGCGAGCAGATCGGGGTGCTGGTGAAACAGCACCATCCCGTAGACCGCGGCCACGATGCCGCCCGCGACGATCGCCGTGCAGGCGAAGCGAAGCTGGCGCTCCGTGATCGGCGCGGTCGCGAAGACGGCGTACAGCACGATCAGCGACGCCATCGCCTGCAGGGTCGCGGTCGCGTTCGTCATGTCGATGCTGCGAAACATGTTGATCAGCACCCAGGCGAGGAAGAGCGCCCACAGGTAGAGCGCGAGCGGCGGCCGGTAGATCCGCCGCGTGCGCGCGGCGTAGATGCCCACGGCAAGCGCGCTGAGCACCCCGAGATAACGGGGGAGGCTCCCGGCGCCCGGGATGGACATGGCCTGGTCGAACGGCGCCAGCATGCAGAACAGGCCGAACGGGAAGACGTACGGCCAGCGCGCAGCGGCGACGATCAGCAGCGGCGCGACGCCCAGGGCCGCGACCAGCACGAGCGTGCCGCCGTTCCCCGAGCCGACCGCGATCGCCGCGCCGACCGCAAAGATACCGCAGCCCGCCGCCAGCGCCCACAGGGCCGTGCGACGATCCGAGAAATCGGGCATCCGGCCCGCACCTAGCACCATGAAGGGACACGCTCCGTCAACCAAGCCGCTGGCGGCTTCGACTCGTAGATACCCGCGCGAACGGCGTTCGCAACGAAGGTGATGCCGGGTTTCGGACGATCTATCGTGCGTGCCCCCAACCCACGTCCAGGTCCTCGTCGCCGGCACCGGCGTTCCGGCTTGGCACGCCGCGTGCATCGAGCGGCTGCGCGCGGTCAAGGGGATCGTCGTCTCGGTCGTGGCCGGCGCGCAGCCGTATCGCGCGCCGGGCGGCCCGGGCCGGCGCCTGTTCGGGCCGGCGCTGGCGGCTGTTGCCGTAACCCCCGCCGCCGGGAACGGCCTGCCGGACATCGTGCTGGACCTCGCGGGCGGCTCGCCGCCGGCGGCAGTGGAGGTTTGGCGCTTCCGGCTCGGCAGCGGCGCGGAGAGCGAACCGCCGTTCGCGCGGGAGATCGGGCGCGGCGCCGAAGCGCTCGACGTCGCGCTGGTGCGGCACGCCGGCGAATCCGGCGCGGTGCTGCGGAGCGGGCGGTTTCCCGTGACGCGCTGGTATCCGAGCACGCTTCGGTGGGCGCTGTTCTCCGCGGCCGCGTGGCCGGCGATCCTCGTCGCCGCTCTGATCGACGGCGCGCGGCTCGACGCGCCGCC
>JAQBPK010000353.1 GCA_028287565.1 Vulcanimicrobiota bacterium | reverse complement strand
CCGGGGTCGGCGTGGCGGTGGGGGCCGGAGTCGGCGTGACCGTCGGCGCCGGAGTCGGCGTGGGCGTCGCGCGCGGCGTCGCGGTCGGTGTCGGCGTGGCGGTCGGCGGCGCGGTCGGCGTGGGGGTCGCGGACGGCTTGGGTGTAGGCGTCGGGACCGGTGTCGCCGTGGGGGCCGGCGTCGGGACAGGGCCGCAGTCTTTCACGCTCACGATGACGGTGCCGGTGTGGCCCTTCGCGTCGCGCAGTGTCACGGTCGTCGTTCCCAGGCCCACGGCAGCGACATCGAACCAGGACGCCGGCTTACCGTTGACGGTGGGGGTGCTCTTGTTGCGCGCGGCGTCGGCGGCGATCGTGACGACGTGCGTGTTCGCGGACTGGGCCGAGACGATCAGCTCACCGCTCTCGGAGATGCCGTCGATCACGCCCGTATAGCCGCGGCAGAGGTCGAAGACTCCCGGGCTCGGGGTAGGGCCGGGGCTCGGGCTGCCGACGTAGCATTCAATCTGGCGCACCGTGTCCGACGGCGCCGGGGCGATTTGCTGCTGCGGGGGCGGAAGGGCGCTGCTCGCGCCGCCACCTCCGGAACAGGCAGTGAGTGCGGCCATCAACGTGACCGCTAGCCATCCATAGCCTCGCACCGAGTGATCCTCCAGGTCCTGTTCCGCCCGGCGTAGTCCTACCCCAAAGGTCCTAGGACTATGTGCACTCCGGCACGCTTCTTTTCTGTTGCTTTACGCAGAGAAGAGGCGCCTTGGGTGGACCCTCTTCCCTGCGTTACCAGAGCGTGAGCTGGACGCAGACTCCGATGCCGATCCCGCCGACGTACCCTTCGCGGCGACGAGCGTTAGCGGCAGCCTATCACCGTGACGCTAACCGTCGCCGTGTTGCCCTTTTTGTCGGTGACGGTGATCGTCGTCGAGCCGGCGGCCAGCGGCTCGGGCGTCACGGAGAATCGTGCGTGCTTCAGACCGCCCGAGCCGGGATCGACGGCGTTCCGCACCACCGCGGCGTCGAGCGAGACGATGCTCGGGTTGGCCGAGACCGCGGTGATGTCGCTTTCGAAGATCTCCGTCGCGTCGAACGACTGGCTCGCGGTGGAGCAGCCGGCGAACGTCAGTGCCGCGGGCGAGACCTGCAGGTCCTGGCCGGCGTCGTGGCCTTGGGCGGCCCGCGCGACTGCGTGCGTGCCGGCCTGCGCCGGGACGGCGGGCGGCGCGGCGCTGCCACCTTGGCACGCGGTGAGCGCAACGGCAGCCGCTGCTGCGAACAATCCATGACTGCGCAAGTACGTGTTCCTCCGTGAACGTGCGTGTGGGTTTGTCAGCCGTGTAACCAGGCAAGCGCGAAAGTTCTCGCGGCCTGACGCGACCTTTACGAAGCGCTACGCGTCCATCGTCAGCGCGAGGCGGACCCCCTCGGCCGCGGTCGCCAGCGGCAGAACGTGCGCGCGGATCGCGTCGCGCAACGCGTCGAGGTCCTTCGTTCGCACGGCGGCGCGGTAACGCCACTCGTCGTTCACCCGCGCGACCGGGTACGTCGCCGGGCCGAGGACGTCGAAGCGGTCGTCTGCGCGCAGCGCGTCCGCCCAGCCGGCGATCGCGTTCTCGACGGCGCGGCGCGAGCGGCCGATCGCGCCGAGCAGCGCAATGCGGGTGAACGGAGGCCAGTGCAGCGCGCGCCGGTCTTCCAGCTCCTCGCGCGCGAAGCCGTCGTAGTCGTGCTTGGACGCGAAGCCGATCGCGAAGTGGTCCGGCGAGTACGTCTGCACGATCGCCTCGCCGGCGCGCGCGCGCCCGCTGCGCCCGCACACTTGAGTGAGCAGCGCGAAGGTGCGTTCCGCCGCGCGGAAGTCGGCGATGTGCAGGTCGAGGTCGGCCGCGACCGCGCCGACCAGCGTAACGGTTGGGAAGTCCAGGCCCTTGGCGACCATCTGCGTGCCGACCAGGATGTCGCCGTCGTCGCCGAAGCGCTCCAGGAGCCGGGCGTGATCGCCGACCCGCGTTGTCGTGTCGGAATCCATGCGCACGACGACGGCCTCCGGAAACAGCCGCTGCGCCTCTTCGGCGACGCGCTGCGTGCCCGCGCCGAACTCGCGCACCGGACCGGCGCCGCACGCCGTGCAGACCTCCATCAGCGGCGTCTGGTGGTCGCACCAGTGGCAGCGCAGCAGCGCTTCGTTGCGGTGCACGGTGAGCGAGGTGGAGCAGCGCGGGCACTCGGGGACGTGTCCGCACGCGCGGCACAGCACGAAGCGCGCGCTGCCGCGGCGGTTGATGAACAGCACCGTCTTCTCGCCGCGCGCGATGCGTTCGGCGATCGCTTCGGTGAGCGCGGTTGAGAACACGCGGCGGTTTCCCGACGCGAACTCCGCGCCCATGTCGATGATGCGCACGGCGGGGAGCGGCTGCGAGGTCGCGCGCTGCAGCAGCCGCACGACCGGGAAGCGGCCGGCTTTCGCGCGCGCGTAGTCTTCGAGCGCCGGCGTCGCGCTGCCGAGCACCACGACGCCGTTCGCGCGGCGCATTCGCTCGCGCGCGACGGCAACCGCGTCGTAGCGCGGCACGCTGTCCTGCTTGTACGACGTCTCGTGCGCTTCGTCCACGACGATGAGGCGCACGTCGGCGAGCGGCGCGAACACGGCGCTGCGCGCGCCGACGACCACGTCGATCTCGCCGCGCGCCGCGGCCTGCCACGCGTCGAAGCGCTCGCGCTCGGAGAGCGCGGAGTGCAGCACGGCGACGCGGTCGCCGAACGCGGCTTCGAAGCGCGCGGCGGTCTGCGGCGTCAGCGCGATCTCCGGAACGAGCACGATGGCGCGACCGCCGCGCGACAGCACGCGCGCGATCGCGTGCAGGTACACGAATGTCTTGCCGCTGCCGGTGACGCCGTGCAGCAGCACTTGGCCGAACGCATTCGCGTCGAGAAGCTGCGCGACGCGCGCGATCGCGACGCGCTGCTCGCCGGTCGGCTCGTAGGGCGGGAGCGCGATGCGCGCGGCGCGCTCGCGCCGGATCTCGCGCATCTCCTCGACCAGCGCGCCGGCTTGCACCGCGCGCCGGATCACCGCGTCGGAGAACCCGGCCAGCACTGCGTCACTGCGCCGCATTTCGCCGGCCGCGGCAACGTGCGCGACGAGCGCCTGCGCCTTCTTCCCGCCGATCGGCGTCGCACCGGCGCGCAGCACGCGGACTGTCGCCGCACCGATCGATGCCTTCGCCATCACGCGGCGCCGTTCGAGCGCGCCCGCGCGGGTGAGCGCGGCAACGGCGCGCAGCAGCGTCTTGCGGTCGCCCGCGCGGCGCGCTTCGGGATGGCGCAGCAGCACGTCGGGCGCGACGCCGTCGCGAAAGTCGGTCCACAGCAGCCGGATCAGGCGCTCGGGCACGACCTGAAAGCGCGCCGCATCGGGCGGATCGCCGGCGGGGACGAAGCGTTCGACCGCGCGCGGGATCGCCGCGGCCAGCACGACCGCGCCGAGCGCCTCGCGCAGCGAGCAGACGTACTGGTCGGCCATCCACCGCGCGAGCTCGAGGCCGGTCGCATCGAACGCCCGCGGGCCGTCGATCCGCGCGACGACGTCGCGCAGCTTCACATCGTCGTCGCCGCGGTACGGAGCCGACAGCACGTAGGCGAATACGTCGCGCGTTCCGAGCGGAACGCGCACGATGTCGCCGGCCGCGAGAGCGACGCCGTCCGGGACGCGGTACGACAGCGGCCGGTCGAAGCGCGCCGTCTTCAAATGCGGTAGGACGTCGACGCGCAGAACGCTCAGAGCAGCCTCGGGACGGATACGCGCGAGAACATCAGACGCGTTCTTCGCGCCGCCGCGCAGCGAACCCGGTCCGAACGCCGCTCACGCGATGCGCGCGTGAGCCGCGACTCGGTCGTGTCGGACAGGGGAACAGGGGCCACGTGCTCGACGGGGAACGGCCGCGGCAACCGCGACGGAGGGCTTTCGTATGCTCTGGTATCGTGCACGCATCATCGCAGCGGCGGTCGCGCTCGGGTCGCTGACGGCACCGGCGTCCGGCGCCGCGCCGCCGCCCGCGTCGACCGGCGTCCCGGTCGTCGTAAAGCAGACGCCGCACTGCAGTGCCTACGCGCCCAGTGACTGGAGCGTCTCCAGCAACCCGCAAGCATCGGCGCTCGATCTGCAGAGCGCCGACGGCACGATGTACGCGGGCTGGGGCGTCACGGCGATCAACCGCGCGATGCAGCAGTATTACGGCCCGATGTACGGCGACCCCGAGACGTCGATTCGAACGCTCGCCGGCATGATCGTCGGCAAGCTGTTTTCGGACGGCGGCGTGCAGTACACGAGCGCACCCGAGCCGTTCCTGAATTATTTCACGCTGCGCCACATCGCGTCGTCGCACACGCAAGGCATCGTCTTTTACCGCATCTACCCGGGCACCGCACCGCAGTTCTACACCGAGTCGGTCTACTTCGCGATCGCCGACATGTCCGTGCCGCGCGCACGGCGCGCGATTCCATCGGGTGTCGCCGTGTCGATCCGCTGCGCGACACAGCTGGTACCGACGGCCGACTCGGGCCCGTCGACCCGGACCGGCAAAAAGGGCGAGAAACGACCGGGCTGCGGCGGCGAGGGCAACCTGCGCGGCTACAACATGCAGCTCGGCACGCAATACGCCCACACGGAAACCGGCTCGAACTACCTGTTCGACATCTCCGACTACCGCAACACGGGCCCGGACGGCCCGGGCTACTACAAGATGGTGGGCAACTCGCTGACGAAGCTGGAACCGGGCCGCTCCGACGACGGCTGCTGAACCGTTCGTTAGCAGCCTCCCGATCGATCACGGCGGCTCGCACGGCGGCAAACGGGCGAAGCCGTGGTCCGTGCAGTACGAGACGCCGTTGCGGCCCGATGATTTGCTGTGGTACATCGCCGCGTCCGCGCGTTCGAGCAGCTCGCTTGCGCACGATGCGTCGGCCGGATACGCCGCAACGCCGATCGACGCCGTGATCGGCACGCCGCCCGCCGTTTCGGGCGGTACCGGCATACGTCCGTCGAGTGCGGCGATTCGGCGCCGCAGCTTCTCCGCGCGCTCGATGGCGCTCGACTTGTCCGTGTCCGTGAAGACGATGCAGAACTCGTCGCCGCCGTTGCGCCCGACCAGGTCGCGGGCCGACACGGCGGCACGAAAGACGTTTGCAAGCTCGCGCAGCAACGCGTCGCCGGCCGCGTGCCCGAAGCGGTCGTTCCAGTCCTTGAAACGGTCGGTGTCGATGAACAGCAGTCCCAACCGGACGGACGGGATGAATTGCGCGCCGTCGATCAGCGCGGCGAGGCTTTGGCGAAACGCGCGCGGTGTGAGCAAGCCGGTGAGCCCGTCGTACTCGGCGTCGTAACGGTCCTGCTCGCGGTCGATGGCAATCAGATAGGCGGGCGCAGCTTGCGCCGCGAGCGCGGCAACGACATCCAGATCTTCGGCATCCAGACCGGCTTGCGAGGCGATGACCAGGACGCTGCGGTGCGCAGTTTCGAGCGAAAGCGGGATCGCGGCGGCAGCCGTATCACCGGGATGCGGGGGATGGACGCCGTGGTCCGCGAGCGTGACGCGGTGGCCTGCCGTGAGCGCCCGCGCGGGAAGCGCGGTCGCGTCGTCCAGCGCGACGGTCGCGCCGGCGTAGTACGCGAAGCGTTCGCCGAACGCGGCGACGCAGCGCAGCGAGCCGTCATGCTCCTCGTAGAGCAGCGCGCCGTCGACCGCCGGTACGGCGGCGCAGACGGCGTTCGCGATCTCGGTGCGCACCGCGTCAAGCGAGTCGCGCGCGGCCGCAGTAAGCCGGATGGCCGCTGCGGCGAACGCCGTCTGTTGCGCGCGAGCTTGCCCCAGCGCGAGCCGCACGGCGAGCGCAGCCATGCGCAGCCGCAGCGCGACGGCAGCCGCGATCACGGTCGCAATCGACAGCGCAGCGAGCGCGGCCACCAACGCCGCCGTTTGCGATTCAGGCGCTGTCCCCGCCATGCGGTTACCGGTGCCCGTGCGAACCGCCCATCATTCCGGCGCGAAACGTGCCGCCCGTTGTCGTTAGCGCTGCACTGCCGCCGCCGAGGATCACGCGTCTTACGCGATCGATTCAGGCCGTTACGGGATCAGCGAGCGCAGCTTGTCCGGTTCGGTGACGACCACGTGAGCCGTGCGCATGTCGACGAGGCGGTCGTCCCAGAAACGGTTCAAGGTTCGGTTCACCGTCTCGCGCGTCGTGCCGATCATGTTCGCCATCTCTTGGTTCGTCAGGCGCAGCGTTATGCGCGTGCCGTTGTCGACCGATTCGCCGAACTGCTCGGCCAGGTTCAGCAGCAGCGATGCCAGCCGTGCGCGGATGTCCTGCGACGTCGTCGCCGCGATCAGGGCGTTCGCCGCGCGCAGGCGCTCCGACAGCTCGATCACCAGCAGCTTGCCGATCTGCGGGCTGCGGTCGATCAGCGCGAGGAAGTCGGCTTGGCGGACCGCGCCGACCTCGACGTCCGTCAGCGTCTTGATCGACGCCGAGCGCAGCGACGAATCGAACATCGACATCTCGCCGAAGAAATCGCCCTCTTTGAGAATCGAAAGGATCGTCTCGCGCCCGTCCGGACCGACACGGCAGACGGCGATCGAGCCCGCCGCGATCACGAAGAACGTGTCACCCGGCTCGCCCTCGCGCACGACGAACTGGTGCTTCGCATAGCGCCGTTCCGAGACCGTGGCGAGCACCTGCGACAGCTGCTCGTCGCTGAAGTCCCGGAACAGCGGGATCCGGCGAAGTGTCGAGAGGTCGATCATCGTCCCCTACCTGTTGGAGCCCGCTTGCGGGGCGCCCTCCGTGGACGCCCGGGCCCCGTCACTTCACCGTGACGCGGAAACAGATCGTCCCTTG
>JAQBPK010000299.1 GCA_028287565.1 Vulcanimicrobiota bacterium | reverse complement strand
CCGTGCAGCGACGTCATGCGCTTGACCGCGAGGCCGATCGCGCAGATCGCGTCGTCGCCGACGTACACGCCGCGGTGCTCGCTGCGCGGCTGCGCTTCGATCCCGAACCGGTACAGCGCCCCGGTGACGGCGGTTTCCAACGACGTCACGAGCGGCACGACCTCGCGGAACCGCTCTAGCCGGCGAATCGGGTACACGACGACTTGGCCCGGGCCGTGGTACGTGACGTCGCCGCCGCGCTCGATCTCGGCGACGTCGACGCCGCGCGCTTCGAGCATTGCGCGCGGCACGAGCATGTTCGTTTGCTTCGCGTTGCGGCCGAGCGTGATCACGGGCTCGTGCTCGACCACGATCCAGGTGTCGGGCGCGCGCCCGTCGGCCACCGCGGCGTGCAGCGCGCGCTGGAACGCCAGCACCGGTGCGTAGCGCCGGCGTCCGAGGTCCAGCAAAAGCGCCCGGGGAGCCATACCGTTCCATGACCCGGCCCGGCGCGCCGCGGTTCCCATGGACGGCAGGCCGCGGAACGAATCCCCGCGCGCGAAGTCGAAAGGAACGCCGCTTGCCTCAGGACATACAGACCGGCACATGACTTCCATCGCGACGCCGACCGACATCCTGCCCGCGACGCACGACGTCGCGCTCGGCGGAGGATGGTATCCGCCGGAGCAGCATCGCGGCACGACGTTTCGGTGGGTGGAGAACGACGCGGTCGTGCACGTCGCGGCGCTCAAACCGCTGCAGCACGCGCTGCGCATGGTGGTCGAGCCGGGCCCGGGGCTGGGCCTCAAACCGTTCGAGCTTTCCGCGCGCGCCGCGGACGGGACCGAGATCGGCAAAGCGACGGTCGCGTCGAAGCAGGTGGTCAAGTTTGCGCTGCCGCCGGAGAGCCCGCGCGTGTTCACCATCGTCCTGCACGCGGCCGGCGGCGGCAGTGCCAGCCCGAACGACCCGCGCGTCCTGAACTTTCGGGTGTTCGAGCTGTCGGTGGAACGGGTCGAGGACGTCTTTCCGGCCTGGGCCGCTCCGGTCGGCGGTTTCTATCCGCTCGAGCGCCACGCGGGCAGCGTGTTCCGCTGGGTCAGCGGGGACGCGACGGTCGCGGTGTACCACGTGCACGGCGAGACGCTCTCGTTCGATGCCGAGTCGGGTCCGGGTCTCGAGTCGAAGCCGTTCAGGCTGCACGTCATCGGTCCGGACGGCAACGACATCCACACCGCGGAGGTCGCGTCGCGCACGAACGTGCGCGTGCCGCTCACGTCACTCGCCGGCGCCGCGGCGTTGACGCTGCGCGCCGAAGGCGGCGGGCGGCCCGTCAAAGGCGATCCGCGAACGCTGAACTTTCGCGTGTTCGCCGCGAGCTAGACTCGCGCGCTACGCGTCGACGCGCGCGCGCAGCAGCGCGTTGATCGCGGCTTCGTCGACGGCGCGCACGTAGCGGTCGACGATCTCGCCCGGCGGCCCGGCGGCGACGATGCGGCCGCGGTCGATCCACACGGCCTTCTCGCACATCGACCGCACGAGCGCGAGGTCGTGCGACACGATGACGACGGTGCGGTGCTCGTGCCACAGCTCGTCGATGCGCGCGCGCGACTTCGCGCGAAAGCTCTCGTCCCCCACCGAAAGCGCTTCGTCGACGAGCAGGATGTCGGCGTCCGAATCGGTGGCGACGGCGAAGCCCAGCCGCGCCGCCATGCCGGACGAAAGCGCGCGCACGGGATACTGGCGGTACTCCTCGAGCTCGGCGAACGCTAGGATCGCGTCGATCCGGCTCACGATCGTGCGCCGGTCGAGCCCCAGCAGAACGCCGTAGAGGATGATGTTGTCGGTGACGCTGAGCTCGGGGTTGAACCCGGCGCCCAGCTCGAGCAGCGGCGCGACGCGCCCGCGCACGTCGACGCTGCCCGCCGTCGGCTCGAGCACGCCGCAGATCACTTTGAGGATGCTCGATTTCCCGGCGCCGTTCGGACCGATCAGCGCGACCTTCTCGCCGGGCGCGATGTGCAAGTCGACGTCTTGGAGCACGAGCTTGCGGCGCGGAGCTCGTGCCCGCCGCGCGAGCAGCGCGAAAAACCGCGACTTGAAGTCGTCGGAGAACTCTTCGCGCGTTCTGCGCTCCAGGCGCACGCCGCGCAGCGAGATCATACGTGGTCCATGAAGCGGCCGCGCATGGCCGCAAACGCCGCGATGCCGAGCACGAGCGCGAGCGCTCCTTCGGCCAGCCCGAGCGCGAAGAGCCACAGCGGCGGCAGCGACGGCGTGAGCACGAGATCGCGCGCCGTGGTGAGGATCGGATACAGCGGGTTGTAGACGAGAAACTGCTGCAGGCGGTGCGGCACGATCGCGGCCGGGTAGAACACGGGGCTCGTGACCCACAGAAAAAACGTTGCGAGCTCGTAGAGGTGCGGCGTGTCGCGAAAGAACACGCCGACGCCGCTGATGAAGATGCCGGCGCCCGCCGCCAGCATCATGAGCGACGCGAGCGGGACGATCAGCAGCAGCGCGTGTCCGATGTCGTGGTTCATCGCGATGGACAGCACGATCATCAGCGGGACCGATCCGGCGAGAAGCTGGAACGCGTGCGCGGCGACCGTCGCCAGCGGAAACGCCTCGAACGGAATGCGCACCTTGTTCAGCAGACCGCCGTTCTGCACCAGCACCGACGAGCACTCCGTCGTCGCCGCGATAAAGAAGCCGATCAGCGTGAGCCCGATGTAGACCGCCGCGCCGTAGAGCAGCACCGAGCCGCCGTAGAAGCGGGCGAACGTCTGCCCGAAGATCGATGCGTAGACCACCGCCATCGCGAGCGGGCTGAGCGCCGACCAAACGATTCCGAGCGCGCTGCCGCGGTATCGCAGCTTGACGCTCTGCGCGAACAGCACGCCGACGACGTCGGCGAGCCGCTCGTCGATCAAAGGTGTTCGCCGGACAACCACGCCCGGTCGTTCGCGCACAGCGCGGCGCCGCGCCTGCATTCCGAGGTGCCTTCGCGTTCGCGCGTGAAAGCGGGGGCCGATGAAAATCGCTCGTACGCTCGCGCTCGCCGTGTGCCTCGCCGCTCTTTCGTTCGCACACGCGCGCGCGGCCGACGCGGTGAAATCCGGCAACGCGGGCACCGTTTCGCTCGGCTCGAACTGGGGAGCGTACGAGACCTACCACGGCGCATCGTTTCGCTGGGTCGACAACGACGCCGAGCTCGTGCTGCGCGGCGCGCCGGCGCAAGCGCGCATCGCGATCGCCTGCGAGGGCGGCCCAAGCTTGGGACAGCGAACGTTCGCGCTGCGCGTTCTCGACGCGTCGCACCGCCAAGTGGATCACGTCGTCTGCGACGGCCCCGACCGGCGTCCCGAGATGCTGCTGCCGGCAGGCGGCGGCGAGACGCGGTACACGCTCCACGCCGACGGCGGCGGCAAGCCCGTGCCCGGCGAGCGCCGCATCCTGAACTTTCGCGTGTTCAGCCTCGACGACGGGCGCGGCGGCGGAACGGCCGACGTGATCGACCCGCGCAGCGGCGTGCGCATCGGCGACGGCTGGTTCCCGCTCGAGCGCTTCCGGGGCCAAACGTTCCGTTGGATGGAGAACGACGGCCGGCTGTTCGTCTCCGCCGACCGTCCCGCGCGCGCCACGCTGCGGCTGCTGCTCGAGGTCGGGCCCAGCGTCGGCTCGCGCCAGGCCGCGCTCACGATCCGCGACCGGCGCGGACGCACGCTGCTGCGCACGGCGCTTGGCGGCCGCGGCGTCGTGTCCGTCCCGCTGCAGCTCGATTCCGGCGACAACGAGATCGTCATCGGCGTCGCGAGCCGGAACGCGCGCGTTCCGAACGAGCGGCGCATCCTCAACCTGCGCCTGTTCAGCGCAGCGGTGCAGCGCTAAGCGCCGTCGTCCTCGTAGTCGAACGCGCGCAGCACGTACGACAGCTTGCGGCGGTCGCGCGGTTCCTCGCCGTTGCCGCCCGGCCGGAAATAGCGCTGCGCGCGCACGCGAACCGTCACCGGCCGGTCCCACGTCTCGCGCGGCAGCATCACCGGGATGCGGAACTCGCCGCGCGCGAACGACTCCGACGCGAACGTGCGCCCCGCGACGGAGAACGTCAGGCGCTGGCGCTCGAACGGCGCCCACGGCGGCAGCATGACGTCGATCGCGAGGTGTCTGCCCGCGCCGGGCCGGAACGTGAAATCCGCTTGCGGCGCCGCCCAGCCGTCGCTGTACCAGCCCTGCGCGCGGCGCACGATCTCGCCGACGATGCGGTTGCCGTAGTGCGTCACGCGGCGCTGCAGCCGCGCGCCCAGCGGCGCGAGCGGTCCGCGCATAACCGCGGCGATGCGCGCGTTGACGGCGCCGGCGTACGTCGGCATGCCGTAGACGAACATGCCGGGCGGAAAGCGCTTGTGCGTGTGGCGGCGCATGATCTGCGCGAGCTCGCGCGCGCGCTTCGCGCCGCCGGCGAAGCTCTTCGCCGCGGGGTACTCGCGGATCGCGCCCATGTCGTGCGGCACGTACACCAGCGGATACCGCAGCCCGATCCGCATCAGGATATCCCAGTCCATCCCGTAGTGGAGGTTCTCGTCGAGCCAGCCGACGTCGTCGAAGACGCTGCGCCGGAAGAACACCGTCTGCTGCAGGATGTAGTCGGAGACGTTGAGCAGCTTCCAGAGATTGAATCGCTGCGTCACGGCGAAGCGCGAGATGACGTTGCCCGCTTCGTCGATCTGAAAGCCTTCGCCGTACACGGCGCCCGCCTCGCGGTTCGTGCGCAGCGCCGCGACGGCCGCGCTGATCGCGCCGGGCAGGAAGATGTCGTCGGAGTTGAGCCAGGCGACGTACTCGCCGCGCGCGCGGCGGAAGCCCTTGTTGATCGCGTCGGACTGGCCGCGGTCGGGCTCCGACACGAACGTCAAGCGTCCCGCGTAGCGCGCGACGACCTCGGCGGTGTCGTCGGTCGACGCGCCGTCCACGATCACGTACTCGACGTTCGGGTAGTCCTGCGAGAGCACGCTCTCGATCGTCGCCGCGATGAAACGCCCTTGGTTGTACGAGGGCGTGACGACCGTGACGAGCGGAAGGTCAGCGCCGGCCGATGGCTCGATGTGCATACCAGTCACCGAAGTAGCGAAGCGGGCGCCGCAGGTTCAGCGCGAGCCCGAGGCCGAGGGACAAGAACACCGCGGCGCGCTTGAAGCGCGGCGCTTCGAAGAACTGGTCCTTCTTGTCGAGCAGCCAGCTCGCGTATGCGTACGCCCACGCGTACGGAACGTAGCCGTAGTGCTTGCGCAACAGACGAACGATCTCGCGGTGCACCTCGCCGCGCCGCGCGAGCGTCTTGTTGTCGCGGTGCATGCGCGAGCCCGCGACGAGCTTGTCGATCTTCACGAAATCGCCGCGCCGCGCGAGGCGGATCCAGAAATCGTAGTCCATCGCGAAGTCGAGCCGGGCGTCCATGCCGCCGGCCGCGTCGAACGCCGAGCGCCGCACGGCCGCCGCGGGCTGGCAGATGTAGCACCCCTCGCGCAGCGCGCCGGCGTCGAACGGGCGCGTCGGATAGCGCTCGATGACCGCGTCGTCGTCCGTGATGTGCACCGCTTCGCCGTAGGCCGCGAGCGCCGCCGGTGCGCGCTCGAGCGCGGCTACCAGCGCCGCCACGCCGTCCGGGTAGAGGACGTCGTCGGCGTTGAGGACGAGCACGACCTCACCGCGGGCTTCGGAGACGCCGCGGTTCACGGCCGCGGCTTGGCGCAGGCCGGGCGCGACGACCAGCCGCGCGCGCGACTGCCGCACGATCGCCGCGGTGCCGTCACGCGATCCGCCGTCCACGACGACGTGCTCGATCTGCGCGTACGTCTGCCGTTCGACGCTCGCCAGCGTGCGCGCGATGAAACGGTCCGCGTCGAGCGCGGGCGTGATGATGCTGACTAGAATGCTCGCGAAAGACGCTTGCGCAGGCCTTCGACCTCGCGCGTCCTCCCTTCGAGGGCCGCCGTGAGCTCCGCGAGCAGCACCGCGCGCCGCTCCGCTTCGGCGCTCACCTCGTGCAGCGCGCGCTCGCGCTCCTCCGCCAGCGCGCGCCAGTCGACGCCGTCGCCGGCGGCCTCGCCGGGATCGCGACCGGCAGCTTCCGCGGCGGCGATCTCCGCGGCCGCGGCCGCCGCCTCGCGTTCGCGGTACCGCGCCTCGTTCGTTTCCAGCAGCAGCCGGCGCTCTTCGGCGACGCGCCGCAGCGTTTCGACCTCCTCCGTGAGCCCCGCGATGACGCGAAGGCGTTGGTCGCACGCGGCTTGCAGCTCTTCGACCAGCCCGGCTCGCGCCGCGAGCGCGTTCTCGAGCACCTCGACGCGCGACCGGAGCGTTTGCGCATCGCGGTGCGCCGTCCGCAGCTCGGCGTCCCGCTCGCCTGCCAGCAGCCGGGCGCGCTGGCGCTCGTCGTCGAGCGCGAGCGTCGCAGCCTCGGCGGCCGCGAGGGCGTCGTTGCGCTCGCGCTCCGCGCGCTCGAGATCCGCGCGCACGCGCTGCAGGTCGAAGTCGAGCGCCGCGACGAGGCCCGCCCGGTCTTCCGCGGCACGGCGGTACGTCGCGGCGTGCTCGCCCAGCTCGTCGATCACGCGCAGGCGGTCGTCGCAAATCTCCTGCAGCCGCTCCACCTCGGCGTCGCGCGCCGCGACCTCGGCCTGGAGCACGACGAGCTCCTCGGACACGCCGTCGGCGGCGCGCTCGAGCGCCGCGGCCGCTTCGGCCGCCTTGAGCGCGGTGTGTCGGATGGTGCGATCGGTCATGGCCGGATGGTCGCCATTCGCGAGGCGCTCGCGCTCGTCATTGCTCGTCCGGAAGACGGCGCGCGGTTTGCGGCCGGAAGTCGCCGGCGCGAGCCGCGTCCAGCCGCCGCGCCGTGCGCGCCGTCGTCGCCGCGAGCGCGGCGAGCACCGCGTCGGCCTTCCGGTTGCGCGCGCGGATGCGGCGCGTGTAGCGCGCCAGCATGTCGCGCAGCCGGGTGATGGCGGTCAGCCTCGCGGAGCGGTCCTGCTGTGCCGCGCGGTGCACCGCGGCCGCCGTGCCGAAGATGGTGCGCTCGCGCGCTCCGTACGGGTCGATCGTGCGGACGAGCGGCTCGCCGGACTCGTCCGCGAACGCGTCCTCGAACGCCGCCACGACGCTGCCGGCGTCCACGCCCTCGAGGCAGAACGGGCGGTCGAACGCGCAATCCCACTCGCACCCGAAGCACGGGATCGGCGCCACGACGCCCGCCGACCGGGCGGCCCACGGACCGTACACCGGCCAGTAGCCGCCGCCGTACACGGTCGCACCGGGGATGCCGTACGCGGCGGCCAGATGGACCAGCCCCGTCTCGATCCCGAGATAGCCCGCGGCGCCGGCGATTCGCGCGCCGACGGCGGGCACGTCCTCGGGCGTGCCGATCACCACCCGCGGCCGGGGCCCGAACGTTCCGTCCGCGACGGCGGCTTCGAGCTCGGGGCGGTCCTTCTCGCCGCTGACGAGCACGATCTCCAGCTGGTGCGCGGCCGCGATTCGCAGCGCCGCCTCGCCCATCGCCGCCAGCGGCCAGCGGTTGATGCGGCTGGATGCGAGCGGGAACACGGCCAGCTCGGCGGACGGCGGCCCGCCGGGCTCGCGGCGCAGCG
>JAQBPK010000296.1 GCA_028287565.1 Vulcanimicrobiota bacterium | reverse complement strand
CCGTCCTCGCCGTCGCCGAACGCGATCGCGTGCGGAAGCTCGGCAAGCCAGCGCGTCCAGTCGCCGCCGATCTGCGCGCGCGTCCACTCGACGCCGCGCGCGTCCTCGGGATCGAGCTCCGCCGGATTTCCTTCGCCTACCATGCGGTCGGTGTTGCCGCGCAAGCAGCGTGCGCCGATCTCACGCAACCGCTTCAGCACGCGCTTGGGCTTGGGCCCGTCGAGACACAGATCGCCGGCCGCAACGATAGCATCCGCGCCGCCGCGCGCTGCGAGGTCGGCGAGACAGGCGTCGAGCGCGAGCGCGTTGCCGTGAATGTCGGAGAGGATGGCGATGCGCACCGTCGTGGCGCGGCGTCAGCCGCGCTTCACCGCGAGGGCGAGCGAGAACGGGCCGAAGCCGGCCTTGCCGAACTCCCACAGATCGATCGCCTCGACGGCGATTTTCGCCTTGCGCATGATCGCGATCGACTCGCGAAAGCGCAGGTTCGCGATGACGAGCCGCTCGCCGAGCGCGAGCACGCCCGCCGCAAGCTCTTCGCCGCGCGGCACTTCGACGACGCGCATCCCGGTGACGGAGACGAGGTCGACGCGATCGGGCGCGGCAACGATCATGTCGGTTGCGACGACCGAGAACACGTCGCGCAGCCGCGGTACGTCGTTCGCGACGGGAAGCTCGACGACGCGAAAGCCTTGCTGCGACACGATCGCCTCGAGCTGCTTGCGGCCCAGCTCGTTCGACCGGCGGCGCAGCCCGGGACCCGAGCGCGGGACACCGATGAAGACGCGGTCCGGGGCAACGGCCACGTCGGTCGCGTCGAGCAACCCCGGCGCCTCGATCCGCCCGACGATCGGAATGCCGAGCTCGGCGAGATGTTTCTCCACCGCCGCCGTCTCGGAGCGGCGTTCGATTTGCGACGGCCGCGCGATCACCACGCCGTGCGGCAGAACGATCGCGCAGTCCGCGACGAGCGACTCCGTCGGCGACTCGGTGTGCGGTTTGATCTCATGGACTTTCACGCCACGGCTGCGTAGCGTCCCGACGAAGACGGCGTGCTGCTCCTCGGCGCGGTCCGCGATCGGCGCGGGCTCGCCCTTGATCGGCGGCAGCTGGTCGACGGCCGCGGACGGCCGCAGCACGACGGCGCCGGCGAGGGCGCCGGCGTCGGTCGACACGTACGGGCTGGCATAAGAGTTCACGGTCACGGCTCGCTCCGGTTCGCCGGGTGAACCCCGGGGTCCTGACGTTCGCGCAATGCCCTCCTCGCCGTAGAGGCTCCGATGACGGCTCCCCGCGATGACGAGTCGCTCATTTTGTGGTATTATTGACAAATGCCGCACCGAAGACCGGCAAAAGCCGGGGCCGCAGACGCTGCGAACCGGATATTGCGATTGCTCGAAGCATATCGCAGCGGCGTCTCGCTACTGCAAATTGACTATCGCGAAGACGACGCCGGAGCGTTGCTCGCCTCGATTCGCGCCGGTCTCGAGCCGGCGGTATGGTCGCAGTTGCGCAATGTCGGGTTCACGACTCCGGAGATCGCCTTGGTCGTCGGCGTCAACGAACGCACGATCTCGCGCAAGCAGAATCGCCGCGAACCGCTCGATGTCGTCGAGGGCGACCGGACGATGCGGCTCGCGCAGATCGCGCTCGAAGCGGCGCAGGCGTTCGGAGACCGCGACAAGGCGCTGCGCTGGCTGCGCAAGCCGAACCGTTTGCTCGGCGGAGAAAAGCCGATGGAGCTCATCACCACCGAGCCCGGTACGATTCTCGTCCGCCGCGCACTTGGGATGGTCGAGTACGGCGGCGTTGCGTGACCGAGGCCTGGCGCCTGACGCGCCGGGTGCATGCGACGCCGCCGAGCGAAGCTTACAACGGCATCGGCGCGGAGCGCCGCGGCGGCCGGTGGAACCGTATCGGGACTCGCGCCGCGTACGCTTCATCAACGCGCTCGCTCGCCGCGCTCGAATATCTCGCGAACGTCGATGCCGAGGATCTACCGGACGATCTCGTGTTCGTCGGCGTGGCCTTCAGCGAGGACGACGTAGCTGACTCCGATCCCCCGGAGGGCTGGCATACCGTCAACTCGGTCGTCGCGATGAGCTACGGTGAGGAGTGGTTACGGTCGCAGCGCTCGTTGGTGCTCAGAGTTCCGTCGGCGATCGTGAAGGCCGAGCGAAACTACGTTCTCAACCCGGCGCATCCGCGGGCGGTCACCCTCGAGGTGGACGAAGCCGTGGAGGATTTCGTCTTCGACGAAAGGTTGCTTGCGACACGATAGATGCGGCTCGTTCGAGCGCGTGTCCGCGCAATCGGCGCATTACGTCTTCGGCAGCACCGCGATCCGGCCGGAGCCCGCGATCACCAGCGCGAGCGCGATGCCGACAGCGTAGATGAAGTACTCGATGCCCTCGCCTTTTTGCGTGCCGGTGAAGTTCATGAAGAAGCCGTTCGGCAAGTGGACGAGGAACGCCGCGGCGGCCATGTCGATCGCGATGCCGAGCGCGGCCAAGCGCGTCAGCACGCCGAGCACCAGCGCGATGGGACCGAGGAACTCGATCGCGATCACCAGATAGACCAGCACGACGGGCAGCCCGAAATGCCCGCTCAGGCCCGCCACGGTGCCCGCGATTCCGGGGCCGCCGAACAAGCCGAGCGCCTTCTGTGCGCCGTGCGGCCAGAGCACGATAGCAGCCGTGAGCCGCAGGATCAGCAGAGCGATGTCGTTGGCGCGCATGCGCTATCGTATCACGCCGAGCGCGCGTTCGTAGAGCGCTGCCTGCATGCGGCGGTAGATGTCCGGCTTCAGCGCGGAGCGGCGCTGCGCAAGCTTGTCCGCTTGGCGCGAGACGTCCACGATGCGCCCGCCGCGCGCGGTGTCCGCGTCGGCGCGGCTTTGGTCGGTGCGCGCGAGCAGCGCCGCGATGCGCATGCCTTCGGTGCTTGCGGTTTGGGTTGGAACCGGGATCGCATCGTACGGTGCGGCATCGCCGCCGGACGCCGTGAAGAAGTCGCTCATGTCGGTCGCAAGCAGGTCGCCGAGCGACAGCGTCTCCAGGCCGAGGATCTGTTCGCTCGTCTTGAGGATGCTCACCGTGGAGAGGTGATGCGCGCCGATGTAATGCCGTTTGACGTACGGCCCGGCGACGATCGCATACGTGCGGTACTCGTCGACGTGATCGCGTGACGCCTGCGCGTCGTCGGGCATCACGAACAATGCGGTCTGCTTCCACGACGGCAAGTGCGAAAGATATTGCACGATCATGCCGAGCGCGCGGTCGCCGTCCGCGACCTCTTCGGGGATCGGCGGGATGTTTGCACCCACGCCGCCATGATTCGCGGGCAGCCAAATGTAGGTGTAGCGCGGCTGGCGGTTTTGCGCGACCAGCGCGCCGTAGTCGCGGATGAACTCCTTCGCGCGCCGCTCGTCGCGGATGCGCAGGTTCCAGCCCGGGAAGTTCAAGTCGACATGACCGTCGAGGACCGCCGGTGCGGGAACGTTGAGGCTGTAGAGCCCGCCGAGGCCCTGCGTCGGCGCATCGCGGTCGGCCATGTCGACGAACTGCGGGTCGTCGGCCTTTGGATCTTTCGCCTGGCCCTCGTCGTAGCCGCTCAAGCGAATCAAGTCGCCGTAGTCGCGGAACGGGATGTGCCGGCGCGCGAGCGCGTTGAACACGTACCCGAGCCGTGGATAGTCTTCGGGATCTTCGTTCTTGTTGACGAGCGGCGCGCGGCCGCCTTTCGCGAAGAGCGTGCGCTCCGAGTACAGCGTCGCCATGCCGCCGGCGAAGAACTGGTGTCCGGCATCGGACTCTTCCGCGTCGGCGAAGAGGTTCGTCGCGAGACCGTAGCGGCGCGCGAGCGCGTGCAGATTCGGCGTGATGCTCTCGCCGAACGACGTCAGTGCCGGATCGCCGTACGGCGCGCCGAGATCGCCGAGCATCGAGTCGAACGTCTTGTTCTCCTGCAGGATCACCACGACGTGCGTGATGCCTTTCGGATACACGGGCGGTTTCGCAACGACGCGGCGCGTGTTCGCGAGCGCAGTCATCGTGGTCGACTTCAATTGCGCGGCCGACAGGTCGACTTTCTGCAGCGTCGACCACACCGCGTTCGAGTCGCCGAAGATCGCCGGCTCGCCGGTGTAGCCCGCGTCGTGGCCGTAGCCTTTCGTGTTCACGACGTACAGCGTGCGGTCGTTGTCGGCGAGCGCGAGCGCGGTGGGATACCAGCCGGTCGGGATGAGGCCGAGCCGGTGCAGGTGCGCGGGATCGCGCGCGTCGATCACCGCGACGGCGTTGAGCCCCGCGAGCGCGACGTACAGGCGCGAACCGTCTTTGGAGAGCGCGAGTGCGGACGGCTGCGTGCCGTACGGGCCCTTGTCGAACAGGCGCAGCTCCGTGCCGCCGATCGCGCGCGGCGCACCGCGCAGCGAGATCGTCGCGACGCGGTCGACGTTCGTCATCGCGACGTATGCATACGCTCCGTCGGGCGTCGTGATGACCGCCGTCGGATGGGCGCCGCCGACGATGCGCACACCGTCGGGCGCGGGATCGAGCGGCAATGCCGCGTTCGCGAACGGCGGCGCGTCCTGCGGCAGCGCGGAGAGATCGCCGCCCGGCGCGATACCCACGAACGAAAGCGCCGATGCGTGCTGCGGGTCGGCGGCCGTCGTGCGGAACGGCGGCGTCACGGCGGGTTGCGGGAGCGTCGCGTAGCGCATCAGGCCTTCGTCCGTCACGAGCAGACGATCGCCGGCGAGCGCCGCGCCGAACGGGAAGAATCCCACTTGCTGCGCGGGACCGCTCAGCGTGCGCGTCGCCGTGTCGATCGCGCTCACCGTGCCGGCGAGCTCGTTCACGACGTAGGCGCGGCGGCTATCGCGCGAGAGCACGATCGTGCCGGGATAGCTGTGGCCCTGATCGGCGTACGCCGGATCGTTCGGAACCGGCGGCGTGATGACGTGCGTCGCATCGGGCGTGAGGTGGCCGTTCGTATCGAGATCGAGCGCGTACACCACGTTGGTCGGCCCGCCCGACGCGAGCACGAGCGTGCGCGAGGCGTCCGCGGGATCTTGCAGCGCGACGATGCCGGCCCAAAACTTCTCGCCCGCCGCGCGATAGCGGTCGACGACGCGCATCGATGCGACCTCGACGACCGCGAGGTTGAACCCGCCGGTCGCACCCGAGTCGATCAGCGAGTGCACCAGGCCCTCGCGCTCGTCGTCGTCGCTGACGATCGCGAAGCGGCCATCGGGCGTGAGGGCGACTCCGAGCGCGTTCATCCCGGTCAGCACGCTGGTGCCGAGCGGCGTGACGATGCGGCCCGACGGCAGCACGGCGTCGTACGTCGCCCCGCGCAGGTGTCCGGCCGGCAGATTTCCGGCCGGCGCGCCGTACGTGACCGGCACGACGCGCGGGGCGAGGCGTATGGTCGACGTGTGTATTGGCGCGGCGGTGCGATGGGCGGGGCGGTGGGTGGTCGCGCGCGCGGCGAACGCGGCGCAGGGGGCCGCTACCGCGCTCGATAGGAGCACGGCCGCGGCGACGCGGTGGAGGATCACGCGGCGAGTGTTCGCCCGCCCGGTGCGGGTTCCGCCCGCTCGCTACGGCTGCGCCAGGGCGCGGCCGAGGCGCGCGGCCGATTCCAGCAGCGCCGCATCGTTCAAATCGCCGAACGATAGACGCAGCGCGGGCGGGCCGCTGCGCGTGGGATAGAAGGGATCGGCCGGCATCACCAGCACGCCTTCGCGCGCGCACAGGTCGAACGCCGCCTGCGTGGAGAGCCGCGGCGGAAGCCGCAGCCAGACGTTCGTTCCGGCCTGCGGCGGGGCCACGTCCGCCCACGGCAGCGCGCGCGCCAGCGCGTCGACGAACAGATCGCGCCGGCCGCGGTAGAGCGCGCGCGCCGCCTTGAGATGGCGCGGGTACGCCGGTGCGCGGAGAAAACGCCACAGCGCGCGCTGCGTGAGCGTGGACGTGAACGAGTCGGTGCGCACCTTCGCCGCGTCGATCGAGTCGCGCAACGCGCCCTTCACGCGCAGATACCCGATGCGCAACGCCGGGAAGATCGACTTCGAGAGCGACTCCATCATCACGACGCGGCCGTCCACGTCGTACGCGGCGAGCGGCGGCGGCGCGGGCGCGTCGTACGCAAACGTCCAGCCCGTCTGGTCTTCGAGCACGACGACGTCATAGCGGCGCGCCAGCTCGACGATCGCCTTGCCGCGGCGCGCCGGCAGCACGACGCCGGTCGGGTTCTCGGCGATCGGGCAGATCGAGAACAGGCGCGGCCGGTATTCAGCGAACACGCGCTCCACGTCGTCGATCCGCACGCCGTCCGCGTCGCTGCGCACTTCGACATAGCTTGCGCCGCGCGCGTCGAACACGCCGAGCGTGCCGGGATAGGTCGGCGACTCCGACGCGACCACGGAACGGTCCGACAGCAGCACCGACGCGATCAAGTCGGCCGCCTGCTGCGCACCCGAGGTGACGATGATCTCACCCGCGCTCGCGTCGCAGCCGCGCGCGTTCAGCGATTCGGCGAGCGTCGCGCACAGATCGGGATCCCCGGTGTTCGCGCGGTACTGCATCGCCTCGGGCGGATCGTCGGCGAACGTGCGCTGCATCGCGCGGCCGAACTCCGCCATCGGGAACGTCTCGGGCGCGGGGTTCGCGCGCGCGAGCGAGATGACGCCGGGCGCGGTCGCTTGCGCGAGCCGGTCCATCACGCCTTCCATCCGCTCGCCGCGCGAAAGCAGCGACGGTTCCCAGGTGCGCGCGAACGGAGCTTCATCAACGGCGTGCCGCGGCGCCACGAACGTGCCGCGACCGACGCGCGAGACGACGCGCCCGCGCGCGGCGAGCGTCTCGTACGCCTGCGACACCGTCACGAGCGCGACGTCGAGCTCACCGGCGAGCGAGCGAATCGGCGGCAGCCGCGCTTCCGGCGCAAGCTCGCCGCTTTCTATTGCAGTCGCCAACGCATCGGCGATCTGAACGTACAACGGCCGGGGATCGCGCGAGTCCAGCGCGATCGCCGGCGTCATCGCTCGTCTAGCCGGTAGCCGATTCCGCGGACCGAAGAGATCGCGAGCGTCGCGCCGACCTCGTTGAGCTTCTTGCGCAGCGCCGCGACGTGCACGTCGACAACGCGCGTGGGAACGCCGGAGACGTCGTTCCAGACGCGCTCGAGGATCTGCGCGCGCGTGAGCAGCTTGCCGACGTTCTCCGCCAGATACCACAGCAGGCGGAACTCGAGCGCGGTGAGCGTGACGCTCTTGCCGTTGTTCTCCAGCGTGTGGAAGTCGCGCACCAGCGTCGCGCCGCCGACCTGCAAGCGGCCTTCCTGATCGGTCTTGCGCGAGCGCTCGCGCCGGCGCAGGAACGACTGCACGCGCGCGACGAGCTCGTTGCCCGAGAACGGCTTGCGGATGTAGTCGTCCGCACCGAGGCCGAGGCCTTTGAGCACGTCGTTCTCGCTAGAGTGCGCGCTCACCATCAGGATGAACGCGTCGGACGAGTTCGCGAGCGACGTGCAAACGTCGAGCCCCGAGATGTCCGGGAGCTCGACGTCGAGGAGCACGATGGCAGGCTTAAACGCCGGTTCGGCTTCGAGACCCGCGGAGCCCGTGCTGGCGACGCGGACCTCGTAGCCGCTGCGCTCGAGAATCATCTTCTCGAATGTCGCGACGTCGGCGTCGTCCTCGATGATGAGGATGCGGTCGGACACTAACGTGCTCCCACGGGCTCTTGCGCCGCTTCGTCGTCGGGTATGAGCAGCTCGCGCCGCGCGACGCCTTCGTCGATCGCGGCCTGCTGCACGGCCTTGGCGACCGCGTCGACCACTTTGGTGTCGAACACGCTCGGGATGATGTACTCGGCGCTGCGCTCGTCGCCGACGATGCCGGCGATCGCGCGCGCCGCCGCGAGCTTCATGCCCTCGGTGATCTTGCGCGCGCGGCAGTCGAGCGCGCCGCGGAAGATTCCCGGGAACGACAGAAGGTTGTTGATCTGGTTGGGGAAATCGCTGCGCCCGGTGCCGACGACTGCCGCATACGGCGCGGCGGCGTCGGGCATCACCTCGGGCGTGGGGTTCGCCATCGCGAACACGATCGGGTCGCGCGCCATCGTGCCGATCCATTCCGGCTGCAAGATCCCCGGCGCGCTCACGCCGATGAACACGTCCGCACCTTTGATCACTTCCTGCAGCGAGCCCCGGCGGTTCTGGCGGTTGGTGTGCTCCGCGAGCCACGCCCAGTGCGAGTTCGCGTACTGCTGGTCGCGGCTGAGCGCACCGTCGCGGTCGACGGCGATCACGTCGCGCACGCCGGCGGCGAGCAGCATCTTGATCGTCGCGGTGCCGGCGGCGCCGCTGCCAGTGAGCACGATGGTGAGGTCTTCCATCTTCTTGCCGACCACCGCCGCCGCGTTCATCAGCGCGGCGAGGATGACGACGGCCGTGCCGTGCTGGTCGTCGTGCATCACCGGGATGTCGAGCTCTTCGACGAGCCGGCGCTC
>JAQBPK010000263.1 GCA_028287565.1 Vulcanimicrobiota bacterium | reverse complement strand
CTGCGCCGCGCTCGTGCCGGGCGGCATCGTGCTCGACAGCACGTCGATCGGGATCGAGATGAACGCCGGCCCGAGCGGTTCTTCCATCGCGACCGCCAGGCACTTCTCGAGCTCGGGCACGAGCTCGTCCGCCGACCGTATCTCGGCGCTGTACTTCGTGATCGGGCGCATCAGCGCGACGTTGTCGATGCACTGGTGCGTTTGGCCGGGCACGCCGTCGGTGGTCTCCGCCTGCGCGCCGATCGCGATCAGCGGCGAGCGGTCGAGGAACGCGCACGCGACCGCGGTCGACAAGTTGGTGATGCCGGGCCCGAGCGTCGCGAAGCACGCCGCCGGCGTCCCGGTGATGCGCGCTTGCACGTCGGCCGCGACGCCCGCGGTGAACTCGTGCCGGGTGAGAATAAACTCGGGTGCGTTCGGCTCGTCGAACAAAATTGCGGCGGCCTCGCGGCCGACGACGCCGAACACGTGCGTGATGCCGCGCTGCGCGAGATAGCGCAGCAGGTATTCTGCGACAGTAGCCTGCGACTCCGCAGCTGCCGGTGCGGTCTGAATCATCGAGTCAATCGTTCCTTAAAGGCGCCGTTCGCGTGCCGCGATGACGCACAAAATCTCGAATGCGAGCGTTGCCGCCAAGAGTGACGTATGCCCGCCGAGGTCGAATGGGGGCGAGACTTCCACAATATCAGCGCCGATGCAATTCGCTCCTGCCAGCGAACGAATAAGAATCAATGCATCGAGCGACGTGAGACCGCCGATCTCCGGCGTTCCCGTTCCCGGCGCGTACACCGGGTCGACCGCATCGACGTCGAAGCTGACGTACACCGGCGTGTCGCCGAGCGCCGCGGCAACGGATTGTCCCACCGCCGCGATCCCGCGCTCGTACAAATCCTCGATCGTCACGACCGTCATGCCGCTCTCGTACGAGTACGACCACTGCTCGGCGTTCGCGAGCGAGCCGCGAATGCCGAGCTGGAACGTGAGCTCCGGAACGATCAGACCTTCTTGCGCCGCGATGCGGAACGGCGCACCATGGTGGAACAGCGAGCCGCCGTACTCGCCGCTGGTGTCGCAGTGCGCGTCGACGTGCACGACCGCGACGGGACGCTCGCGCCCGAGCGCGCGCAGAATCGGGATCGTGATGGAGTGGTCGCCGCCCAGCGAGAGCGGGATCGTTCCGTGCGGCAGACTGCCGTAGAAGCGCTCGATGTCGCCGTGCGCCGCGCTCAAGTCGAACCAGTGCTCGATCGGAACGTCGCCCGCATCGGCGCACCGCAGCACCTCGAACGGCGCGATGCGCGAGCGGTGGTGAACGCGCCGGATCAGCTTGCTCGCCGCGCGAATCGCTTCGGGACCGTGCCGCGCACCGGGACGGTGCGTGACGCCGCCGTCGAACGGCACGCCGATGAGCGCGACGTCGGTGTCGTCGCGCACGCCGTCGGGCAAACCGAAGATCGTCGGCACGTGCGCGAAACGCGCGCGTTTGAGCGAATCGGCGCCGCCGCTTTCGCTCACCGCTCGACCATGCTGTTACAGCGATGCGTAAGAATCGCCGCGAGGTCCACCGGCGCAGCCGGCCGAAACGACGTCGGGTACACGTGAAGGCTCGCTATTCGTTCATCCATCGTTATCTCCTCGACCGTGCGCTGCTCGTGATGCTGTTCGCGTTCGTTTGCACCGCGCGCGCGGCGCTCGCCGCGCCGCCGGTGCTCGCGGCCGGCGACGTGCTGGTGCTCGACGCGCGCACCGCCGCTCCGCTCGCGAACGCGACGATCTCCGCGGGGGATCGCATGCTGGCGCGCACCGGAGCGAACGGCGTCGCGGCGCTCGCCGGATCCGCGCACGACGGCGATACGCTGAGCGTGCGCCTGTCGGGCTATGCGTCGCTGAGCCTGCGCTTCGCGCTCGGCGCGGCGAACGTCGCGCGGCTCGCGCCGCTGCAATCGATCGGCGGCGTGAGCACAACCGCAAGCGCGCCGAAGGACGCCGTCGCCGCGAGCGTGCAGACGATAGCGGCCGGAACGCTGCTCGACGCCATCGCGGGCAAGCCCGGCGTCGCGGTGGTGCGCGGCACGGGCAGCGACGGGCCCGAGGTCGTGTCGATCCGCGGCCAGGATCCCGGCAAGACCGGCGTGACGATCGACGGCATTCGCGTCTCGCGCCCCGGCGCCGCAACCGATTTCCGTTTCATCAGCACCGATCTGGCAGAAAGTGTCACGGTGTCCACGTTCGGCGATCCCGCGAGCCCGGCCGGAAACGTCGACATCCGCACGATCGAGCCCGCGCGCGCGCCGCGTCTCACCCTCGCGGAATCCGCCGGCGGCTTCGGCCTCGCGCAGTCGACGCTCGCGTACTCGCAGACGCTCGGCAAGCTCGCCGTGACGCTCGCGCACGCGCGGCGCGACGGCGCGACGCCGCTGAGCAACGTGGTGGTGCAGGACGAGAGCGATCTGCGCTATCCGAGCGAGGGCCAGCGGCGGCAATACGGCGATCTGCTGAAGCTGCGCTATCAGCCCGGCCCGCGCCTCACGGTCACGCTCAGCGAGAACATTACCAACACCAGCACGCTGTACTGGTGCGGCGAGTTCACCACCGCGCTTCCGTGCGGCATCGGCCCCGCGAACCTCGACACCGCGCGCTTCTCGGCCGCGGGCCTGCTGGCGCAGTACAAAGCGGGCGCGTTCGAGGCGACGCTGCGCGCCGGGCGCGTCGTCACGCTGGTGGAGCGCGACTTCGACAACCGCACGCTGTTCGGCACCGCGTATCCGCTGGGCGTCGAGCAGCGTTTGGCGAGCTCGCCGCAGCAGATCACGCTCGCGCGCCGCGCGGGCAAGCACCGGCTGTACGCCGACGTGCAGAGCAACGGCTCGCACACCGATTTCGTGCCCAAGCGCGGATCGGCGTTCCTCACCGAGTCGCACACCAGCTCCCCGTTCACGAGCGCCACCCTCGGCGACACGTTCACCGGCGAGCGCGTGACGCACGACGTCGGGCTGAGCCTCGCGCGCTACGACGGCCGCAACGCGCCGGAGCTGCGCGCGCGCACGACCGTGAAGCTCGGGCGCGACAGCCGCATCGCGGCGGGCGTGTCGCTGGGCAGCGCGACGCCGCTGGTGAACGCGGTCGAGACGTTCGGCGATCCGCTCAACCTGCGCGTCGACTGTCCGGGCCGGCTCGCGACGTCCATTGCGCCGGCCGACGCGATCGCCGGTCAGAGCGAACAGCGCTACGAGCTCTCGTACACCAGCACGCACGCGGTCGCGTCCACCACGCTCACGGCGTACGTCGACCGCGAGCGCGGCCAGCCCGCGTACGTGTACGTCCCCGCCGGCGCCGCGTTGCCGCCGCCCGGGTTTCTCGCCGCCGCCGCGGCGCTGTGGGCGCATCCCGAAGTGTGCGGCTCGCAGCCGTTTGCGGCCGACCGCGTGTACTTCAACACGCTCCTCTCCTCGGTGGGAAAGAACGTCGCCGGGCTGGAGTACCAGGGCCGCATTCCGCTCGGGCGCGCCGTCGTGCTCAACGCGTCCTTCGCGCTGCTCGGCGCGCACTACGCGACGCGCGATCCGCGCCTCGCCGGCGCGCAGTCGTTCGCGTACGACGGCGCGCGCGTGGTGGGCGTTCCGGCGTTCAAGGCGCGCGCGCAGCTGTCGGGCGTGCTCGGCCCGGGCCGCGTCGAATGGGCGCTCGAAGGCCAGTATTTCGGCACGAACAACGAGCGCCTCGCGCAGCCGTACGGCGTCGTGAACGCGGGCATGGCGTTCGCGCTCGGGCGCGGCAAGGCCGTGCTCGCGCTCACGAACGCACTCAACACCGGCGGCGGCAACGGCTACGCCGACATCACGCACGCGCAGGCGTATCCGACGCTCGGCGGCGACAGCGTGCTGTTTCCCGTGCGGCCGCTGCTGCCGCGCGCGCTCTCGGCCGGCTATCGAATCGATGTCGGACGGCGCTGACGAGAGCCGTTCGCTCGCACCCGGTTTCGGCTGGTTCTGGGCGAGCGACGGTTTCTCGATGGCGAGCATGCAGCTCGGCATGTTCCTCATCCCGTCCGTCGCCGCGGTGGTGCTGCGCGCGCCGGCGGCAACGGTCGGCGCGATCTACGTCGCGCAGACGATTCCGTACGCCGTCGTCTCGCCGGTCGCGGGCGCGCTCGTCGACCGGCTCGGCGCGCGGCGCGTCATCGTCGCGGCGCACGCGCTGCGCCTGATCGCGGCGACGGGACTGTTCTTCTTCAGCCGCGACGGCGCGCTCGCGTGGTGGTCGCTCGCCGCGTTCGCGCTCACGCTCGGTGTGGGCAACGCGACGTTCGACGTCGCGTACCAAGCCGCGATCCCCGCGCTCGTTCCGGCGGACCGGCTCACGCTCGCGAACTCGCGCCTGCAAACCACCGGCTCGGTCGCCGCAATCGTCGCGCAGCCCGCGGCGGGCATCCTGCTCGAGCGCGGCGGCGCCGGCATCGCGTTCCTCGGCATGATCGCGCTCGTCGTCGCGTCGCTCGCGCTCTTGGCGCCCGTTCTGGCGCGGCTCGATCATCGTGCGGGCGCGCGCGGTTCGCACTCGCTGCGCGAGGCCGCCGGCTTCATCCGCTCCAACCCGCCGCTCATGCGGCTGTTCGCCGTCACGAGCATCGCGAATCTGGGCATCGCGCTCGCCGCGCCGGCCGCGCTGCTCTTCTATTACCGCACGCTCGGCCTGCGACCGGACGCCGTCGGCGCGCTGGCCGCGTTCGCGCTCGGCGGCAGCCTCGCGGCGGGGATGCTCGCGCCGCGGCTGCTGCGCCGCCACGGCTTGCAGCGCGCGCTCGTCGCGACCAGCTTCACCAACGCGTTCGGATTTCTCGTCTTGCCGCTGCTCGCCGCGACGAGCGCGGTCACCGCCTTCACCGGCAGCGCCGCGCTCGCGCTGCTGCGCGGCATGGCCACGACCGCGTACAACGTCGCGCAGTTCAGCTTCCGCCAGCAGCTCGTGCCGCTGCAGATGCAAGGCCGCGTCACGGGGCTCGCGCGCATGCTCACGTGGGGAACTGTTCCAATCGGCAGCGCGCTCAGCGCCGTGCTGCTCGCGCGTTTCGGCATCGTCGCGGGCATCGTGGCGGCGGGCTGCGTGCTCGCCGCCGCCGGGATCGTCGCGTGCTTCGCCGGTGCGCGCGCACCGGACGAGGTCAGCTCTTCGGCGCATGTCCCCGACCCGTCGAAAGCACGTACTTGACGATGAAACGGTTCAGCGCGCCGCAGCCCGCGCCGCGAACGTGTACTCGTCGGCGAGCATGCGGTCTTGCTGCGAGCGCGTCGAGCCCATCCCGTGCCCGGCGTCGTAGTCGGCGCGCAGCAGCACCGTCGGCGACGCCGCCTCGGCCTCGCGCAGGCGCGCGGCGAACTTGAGCACCTGCCACGGCGCGAGCCGGCCGTCGTTCATGCCCACGGTGAGGAGCACCGGCGGATACGGCGCGCCGTCGACCACGTGGACGTACGGGTCCATCGCGTAGAGCGAGCGGAAGCCGTCGCGCGTGCGCACGGTGCCGAACTCCGGCGCGTTGGCCGGACCGTTCGCCATTGCTTCCAACCGCACGGGATTGCTCAAGCCGACTTCGTCGATCACGGCGCCGAACGTGCGCGGCGACGACACGAGGATGTTGCCGACCGTGATCCCGCCGGCGCTGTTGCCCCAGCCGATCAGACGCGCATGCGTCGTGTAGCCGCGGGCGACGAGCGCATCGGCGCACGCGACGACGTCGGCGATCGTGCGGGGCTTGTTCAGGCGCATGCCCGCGCGGTGCCAGTCTTCGCCGAACTCGCCGCCGCCGCGCGGGTGCGCGAACGCGAAGATCCCGCCGCGCTCCAGCCACGCGTAGCGCGTGTAGAAACGCCGCTCCGGATCGGGATAGAAGAACGGGTCCAAGTTGATCCCGTAGTTGCCGTACGCTTCGAGGATCGCGGGACGCGCCACGCCGGGCCGCTGGCCCCGCAAGTGCACGATCTCGAGCGCGACGGGCGTTCCGTCGGCGCTGCGCACGTTCACGACCTCCTCGACCAGCCGGTTCGACAGCGCCGATGCCGGTTTGAGGTGCAGATCGCGCGCGGCACCCGCGCGCGCGACCGCGCGCAGCCACAGCGGGACGTGGATCCACGAAGCCGTCTGGAACACGACGCCCGGCCGCGCCGGGTTGACGTTGAAGCCTTGAATGATGCCCGCAAACGGCAGCGCGATCGTGCGCGCGCGGCCGCTCGCGTAGTCGACGGCGCGCAGCCCCGAGCGCACGCCGCGCTGGTCGCGCACGTACAGCGCGTCGGGACCCGCGGCGATCCCCGCTAACACCGGAGCGGACGCCGGCACGAGCGTGGTGCGGGCGGCGGTGCGCAGGTCGAGCCGGTCGACCTCGAAGTGCGAGGAACGGCGCCCGGTGAGCAGCAGCGCGCCCTCGCCGAAGAGGTCAGCCGCGATGACGCCGTCGCCGCCGCTCGCGACGCGGCGCCAGCGCGGCCGCCCGGCGAGCAGCGCCGCGCGCGGGCTGGAATAGACGATGAGGTTGCGCTGCACGCCGTGCATCACGACCGCGAGCACGTACGGCGAGAACCGCGACGCGTACACGCGCGGAAGATCGATCTCCGCAAGCGGGACGCCGCGCGCCACGCCGTAGCCGAACACCGGCGCGTCGGGCGCGCGCGAGCCCAGGCGGTGCAGGTACACGCGGCTGCGCACGAGCGTGCGCGGCCCGAGCAGCCGGTTGTAGAAATAGCCGCTCTCGTCGGGGAGCCACGACACGAACGCGAACCGCGCGTTCGGAACCGCCGCGCCGAGCAGCGCGCGGTCCGCGACGCGCATGACGTGCAGCGTGCTGTTCTCGTTGCCGCCGCGCGAGACGCCGTACGCGACGTACCGTCCGCTCGGCGACGGCGCAATGTAGTCGATCGACTCGTGCGCACCGCGGTCGGCCCGTGCCCGCACGAGCAGCCGCTGCGGCCCGAGCCGGTCGTCGCGCACGAAGAGCTGCGGAACGTCGCGCCGGCGACCGGCCTGCAGCACGAAGAACCGGCTGCCGGCGTACGCGACGGCCGGCACCCACGTGCCCTCGTCATCGAGCGCCTGGATGCGATGCCGCAGCGCCTCGTTGCGCGGTCCGCGCAATTGCGCGACGGCGTCGCGGTCGCGCTCGCGCACCCAGCGCTGCACCGCGGGATCGGCGACGTTCTCCATCCAGCGAAAGCGGTCGGCGACGCGCGCGCCGAAATAATCTTCGACCACCGGCGCGTGAACCGGCAGCGCTGCCGTGGCGAGCGCCAACAGCGCCGGCGCGAGCAGCTTCACCGGTCCTTCGCGCAGGTCTGCACGGCGCTGGGCGCCTGCAGCGTGCCGTCCGCGTTGCGCATGCGGAACACGTCGCGCGTGTGCGTCGCGTCGACCCGCGTCAGCGACTCCGCGGCGCGCGCGCCGCTGGTCTGCTCGTCGTCCTCCCACACGATCGTGTCGCCGTGCCAGCCGTCGGAACGGCTCGTCCCGAAGCGGCCGAAGTTGTCGAGCCCGGTGCTGATCCACTTCTTGAGATAGGGGCTGTACGTCGTGTAGATGACGGTGTCGATCTGACGCGTGCGGAACTGGTCGAACGGCGGCGAGGTGATGTCCTCGCGCAGCCACCGGCGGTCGAAGTCGTAGCGGAACGCCGCCTTGCTGCGCTTCACGCCCGGCCGCGCGGTGAACGTGGCTTCGCACGTCCACGTTCCGATCAAGAAGTCGACGGACGACCAGTCCGGTACCGCGTCGGGAAGCGTCGCGGGCGCGGCGGCGCCGCTCGCTGCCGGCAGCAACAGTGCGATGACGGCCGCCGCGGCGGCCGAAAAACGATGGATCACGATTAATCTCCTGCGCAAAGCTGAATAACCCGCAATATCACACACCTGCCTGCGCGCCCGAATCATGTCTCACGTTGCTGTGAGAACGGCTCGTTATCGTTAACTCGCTTTATTATTTCGAGCGCGGCGGCAGCGTGCACGTTGCGGCGCGCGCTGTGATTTCCCTTTGAATAGCGACAGTTGCGCGCAGCAGTAATCTATTGTTTCAAGTTAATTACTTGACAGTGAGCCGGAATTAGTGAACAATTCGCGAGTGCAAAAGGGACCGTGGTGCGCGGCGTGATCGAAACGGCTGATGCAGTCCTCGCCGGCGCGGCGCGTTCGTTCGACCCGCAGTCCGTCATCGTCGCGCTTGCGGGCGACGACTACGCCGGCGCGGCGCGGGCGCTCGCCGCGGCGACCGGCCGCCGCGCGCTCGAAGCAGAGCGCTTCGACAGCGCGCTTTTCGACGGCGCCGCACCGCGCACGCTCGTCGCGCGGCCCGAGCGCTTCGGCGCGGACGTGCTCGGCGGGCTCGATCCGGCGGCGCGCACCGGTGTGCTCACCGCGCGGTCGCTCGCGGTGCTCGAACGGCTGATCGCGCGCATCCTCGCGCACGCCGGCGACCGCACCGCGGAGCTCGCCGTCATGCGCGGCCACGGCCGCGAGTGCTGCGTGCACACCGCCGGCGGCACGCTGTGCGGCCGTTCCGGCGACGCGCGTCCCGGCGCCGGGCGCGGCGTCACGGCCAGCTGCCAGCTCGGGCGCGGATGCTACCGCGACGGCGCCGATCCCGCGGCGGTGCCGCGCATCGCGAGCATCCCCGCGGACGTCATCCTCACCGATTTGTGCGGCGGCTTCGACCTCTCGGGCGCGTTGCTCGACTCATCGCTCTCGCTCGCGCTCAGCGCGGTGGAGGGCTCGGCGATCGCGTACGTGGGCTCGACGTGGACGAAGATGGGCGCGCCGTACGCCGAGCCGCTGCTGGGCGCGCTGCTGCGCGGCGGCGCGGCGCTGGGCGATGCGGTGGCCGAGCTCAACCGCGCGGAGCGCGCCGACGGGCTCGGCTTCGGCGCGTTCACGCTGCTCGGTGACGCCGGTCTGCGCCTGCACCCGCCCGCTCCCATCGCACCGCCGTTGCGCATCGCGTCCGGTGCGTCCGCCGCCGTGCGCTACGACGTGCTCGAACGGCTCGAGCTCGATCCGGGCGTCGCGTTCGAGCAGCTCGCGTTCGAGCCGGGCGGCGACCTTGCGCCGCTCGCCGTGCCGCGCGGCGGCGGAGCCTGGTATCTCGTGCCCCGCGCCGGCGCCGCCGCCCGCGGGATGCTCCGCGTGCGCGAGCGCAGCCCGCTGCGCGAGCTGAGCGCCGCGGTGGCCGAGCCGCTCGGACGGCTGGCCGCGCTCGAAGCGTTCGAGATCGTTCCTTTGAAAGCGCGGCTCGATCAGATCAAGCGCGGCGCCGACCGCGTCGGCCGGACGTTCACGCGCCGCCGGACGCCGCTCGACGATGCGTCGCTCGAAAACGACGTGTCGCGGCTCGTGGAACAGGTCCTCGATCTGCAGCACGGGATCTGCGACGAGCTGATCGAGCGCACCGCGCAGAGCGAGTACTATTTCGGGCCGGAAGCGATCGTGCGCTTCGACGTCGTCGCGGAGCGCCGCATGCGCTGCACGCAGTGCGGCTGCAGCACGGCGCGGCGCTTCGACTTCGCGCACCGCGTGTGGCCCGCGTACCGCATGAACGTGCACACGTGCCCGCGCTGCAAGTTCGTCGCGCAAGGCACGAACGCCGGCTGGTCGGGCCGCATCGCGGGGCCGGACACCATGCGGGCCGGCGACCGCTTTCACCAGGAGATCGTCATCGTAAACGAGCATACGCGACCCCTCGAAGCATCGCTCGGGTTCGCCTGGCTCAACGGGTCGTCCCACGGCGTCGATGCGGCGCCGGCCCGGCGCGCAGTCGTTGCGCCCAGCGACGCGCTGCACGTCACGTTCGAAGGCGCGACGTCGGCGCGCGAGACGCTTCCCGACCTGCACATCGTGCGCGCGGTCGCCGTCGCGAACGGCGAGCTGCTGCTGCTGCAAAAGCGAATTGGAGTCGTCCTTTGATCCAGACCGTCACACGCGTGGGCCCGGCCTCGGAGGCGCAGCGCTCGCTGTGGCTCCTCGACCAGCTCGAGGGCGGAACGGCGTACAACCTCGGCTACGCGTACGTGGTCGAGGGCGCGCTCGATCCGAACCGCCTGCGCGAAGCGGTGCGGACCGTGACGGCGCTGCACGAAGCGCTGCGCACGACGCTGCGCGAGCGCGACGGCGAGATCGAGCAGGTCGTCGCCGCCGAGGTGGAGGTTCCGTTCGAGATCGTCGACCTCACCACGGAATCCGGTGATGCCGGCGCGCGCTTGCAGCACGCGACGCGGCTCGCGGAAGAAGATTCCGCGCTGCCGTTCGACCTCAACGGCGGCGGCGCGCTGTGGCGGTTCCGCGTCGCGCTGCTGGGCGCCGAGCGCGCGCTGCTCTCGTTCTCGTGCCATCACGTCGCGGTCGACGGGTGGTCGCTCGACGTGCTGATCCGCGACCTCTCCGCCGCGTATGCCGGGCGCGCTCCGCAGCAGGCGCCGCTGACGTATCTCGATTATACGCTCGAGCGACGTGCGGAGCCGCGCGCGCAGTATCATGAAGCGATCGACTACTGGCGCACCGCGCTGGCGGGCGCGCCGCCGTACATCGACCTCCCGGCGCAGCATCCGCGCGACGCCGGTCCCGTGCGCGGCGTGCGCACGCGCTTCTCCGCCGGCGCCGAGATCACCGAACGGCTCGAGCGCGTCGCGAAGGCGGAGCGCGGCTCGCTGCTGATGGTGCTCGTCTCCGCGGCCGGCGTGCTCGCGTCCGAGCTGACCGGGAACCGTGACGTCGTGCTCGGCACGCCGTATGCGGGGCGCGACGACGAACGCGTCCACGACGTCGTCGGCTTGTTCGCGAACCTGCTGCCGCTGCGCCTGACGATCCCGGACGACGCGACGTTTGCCGGCGTGCTGAAGCGCACGCGCGCCGCGCTCCTCGACGGCTACGAGTACCAGTCCGTGCGCCTGGAAGACCTCGTGCGCGAGCTGCAGCCGCCGCGCGAGCCCGGCCGCAACCCGCTCGCGCAATTGATCGTCACCGTCAACCCGGTGCCCGAGCCGCCGCTGGATCTTCCCGGCGTGCGCACGACCACGATCCAGCTCTACAACCGCACGGCGAAGTTCGACATGAACATCGCGTTCCACCCGGTCGGCGGAACGCTCGGCGGCTTCTTCGAGTACGACGCCGCGCGCTTCGCGCCGGAGTCGGTCGAGCGCTGGGCGCGCAGCCTGGAGTGGCTGCTCGAGCGCATCGCGTCCGATCCCGCGCTTCGCGTCACGGGCATCCTCGCGCAGTCGCCGAGCGAAACGCAGGCGCGCGAGCGCTTCGCGCAAGCCGGTTCGAGCGCGCCGCGCGCGTACGTCTCGGTGCTCGAGCGCATTGCGGCCGCCGCGCAGCGCGCGCCCGACGCCGTCGCGCTCTCGGACGGCGCGGTCGAAGTGCGCTATCGCGAGCTTGCCGAGCGCGCGCGCGGGTTCGCCGGCGTGCTCGCCGCGGAGCTGCGTCCCGCGCCGCAGTCCGTCATCGCGATCCGCGTGCCGCGTTCGATCGACCTCGTCACCGCTTTGCTCGCGGTGCAGGAGGCCGGCTGCGCGTTCGTGGTCGTCGATACGGAGCTGCCGCCGGCGCGTGTGGCGCAGATGGTCGCCGAATCGCGCGCCGTCGCGCTGATCACCGCCGCGGACGACGACGGCGCCGCGCTCGAGCACGTCGACGTTCCGCTGATCGCGTTCGACCCGGCCGCGCCGCCGCGCACCGCCGCACCGGCCGCGCCGCCGCGCGACGCGCTGGCCTACGTCATCTTCACGTCGGGCTCGACCGGCGTCCCCAAAGTCGCGGGCGTCGATCACGGCGCCCTCGCGAACCTCGCGGCGTGGCATCACGACACGTTCGGCGCCGGCCCCGACGACGTCGCGCTGCAAGTCGCGTCGGCGTCGTTCGACGCGTTCGTGTGGGACGTGTTCTCGGCGCTGTGCGCCGGCGCGCACCTGCGCATCCTGCGCGACGCGCGGCGCTTGGACTTCGAGGTGCTGCAGCGCGAGATGGCCGCGGCGACGACCGTGTTCCTGCCCACGCCGCTCGCGCACGAGGTGTTCGCGCAGCCCGACTGGCAGTACGGCCGGCTGCGGCTGCTGCTCACCGGCGGCGACGCGCTGCGCTCGCTGCCCGCCGGCGACGCGCCGCCGGTGATCTGCAACGTGTACGGCCCGACCGAATGCGCCGTCGTATCGACGTCGACCGCGAACGACGGACCGCGTCCGGCCATCGAGCGCAATTCGATCGGCCGCCCGATCGCGGGCGCGCGCGCGTACATTTTGGACGAACGGCTCGAGCCGCTGCCGATCGGGCGCGCCGGCGAGCTGTGCGTCGGCGGCGAGTGCGTCGGGCTCGGCTACGTCAACGACCCCGGCGCCACCGCGGCGGCGTTCGTTTGCGATCCGTTCGCGCCGCACGCCGGTGCGCGCATGTACCGCACCGGGGACATGTGCCGTTTCCTCGCCGACGGGCAGATCGAGTTCCTCGGCCGGCGCGACCGCCAGATCAAACTGCGCGGCTACCGCATCGAGCTCGGCGAGGTGGAATCCGCCATCGCGCGCCGGCCGGGCGTCGCCGCGGTAAGCGTGGTGAGCGACACGGCGCGCAAGGAGTTCCTCGCTGCGTTCTACGTCGCCGCGCCGGGCGCGCCGCCGGATCTCGGCGAGCGCATCAAGACGGCGCTGCGCGAGCATCTTCCCGCGTACATGGTGCCGGCGGCGTTCGTGCAGCTCGACGAGCTGCCGCGCCTCACGAGCGGCAAGATCGACTACCTCGCGCTCGGCGCGGCCGCCGACCGGCAGCGCGGCGCCGCCTCACAAGAGCGTCAGGCGGCGTCGCCCACCGAGCAGCTCGTGATCGAAGCGTGGTGCGAGGTGCTCGGTTCCGAGGAACCGGGGCTGCACGACGACTTCTTCGACCACGGCGGCAACTCGCTCGCCGCGGTGCGTTTGCTCGGCGCGGTGAAACGCCGCGCCGGCGTGCCGATCTCGCTGCGCGCGCTCTTCGAGCACCCCACCGTCGCCGACATCGCCGCACTGCTCGACGAGAAGAAAGCGCGCTCGTGACCGAACGATACGACCTGCTCGGCATCGGGTTCGGCCCGGCCGGGCTCGCCACCGCGGCGGCGATCGCCGACGCGCGCGAAGCGGACGGCGCGAGCGCGTTCGGCCGCGTGCTGTTCCTCGAGCGCGAGCGCGACACCGTGTGGCAGCGCGGGATGCTGATTCGCGAGACCGACATCCAGCACCATTACTTTCGCGATCTCGCGACGCCGCGCGACCCGCGCAGCCGGTTCACGTTCGCGAACTATCTCAAAGAGCACGACCGCATCTACGAGTTCGGCAACCTCGTGTACGGCACGAGCGGCGGCGCCGTCAGCCGGCTGGAGTGGGCGGACTATTTGCGCTGGGCCGCCGGACTGCTGCGCGACTACGTCGAGTACGGCGCGAACGTCACCGACGTCGCGCCGGACGCGGCGGGCTTCACCGTCACGCTGGCCGGCGGTCGCCGGCTCCATGCGCGCGACGTCGTCGTCGCGTGCGGGCGGCGGCCGTACGTGCCCGCCGAGCTCGCGCCGCATCTCGGCAGCACGCTGTTCCACTCGTTCGAGTTCGCCGGCCGCGCCGCGGCGCTCGACCGTGCCGCGCCGCTGCGCTTCGCGGTCATCGGCTCCGGCCAGAACGCGGCCGAGGTGATCGGCTACCTGCACGACCACTTCCCGGCGTCCACCATCACGTCGGTCCACCGTTCGGTCGCGTTCCGCCAGCTCGACCTCGGCCACTTCAGCAACGAGGTGTTCTTTCCGGCGGAGGTCGACTATTTCCACGCGCTCGAGCGGCCGCAGCGCGCGGCGGAGCTCGCATCGCTGCGCTACACGAACTACGGCGCGATCGACGAACAGGCCGCCGACCGCATCTACCGCAAGATCTACGAAGACCGCGTGCTGGGCACCGTGCGCGTGCGCTTCGCGATCCGCTCGCGCATCGAGAGCGTCGCGCGCGAGGCGAGTGCGTACCGCATCGAGCTCGCCGAGATCAACACCGGCGCGCGCCGGACGCTTACCGCGGACGTGGTGGTCGCGTGCACCGGCTTCACCGAGGACGCGCTCCCGGCGTTCTTGGGCTCGTCGCGCGAGCTGATCGCGCTGGACGACGACGGCGCTCCCGTCCTGGACCGCGACTACCGCGTGCGGCTGCGCGCGGCGTCGGCGGGCCGCCTCTTCTTCACCGGCATCACGGAACGCACGCACGGCCTGAGCGACTCGACGTCGTTCAGCATGATGGCGCTCAAAGCCGAGCGCCTCGTGCGCGCGGTCGCGGAGCGCAGCTCCGCCGCCGTTCCCGCCTGATCGCACCGAAAGGTTTTCATTCGCATGAGTCTCCTGATCCAGCGCCGCGCCGGCGCGAGCGTGACCGACGAGTACGGCACGCGCTTTCGGCGTCTCTATCCCTGGAAGGGCGTCGCCGACTCGCCGTGGGGCAGCGCATGGGCCGCCGTCGCGCCCGGCGCGAGCTCGCACTTGCACGGCCACGACGAAGAGGAGACGTTCATCGTGCTCAAGGGGTCGGGCACCATGCAGGTCGACGGACAGGCCGAGAGCGTCGCCGCCGGCGACGTGATCTATCTGCCGCGCTTCAGCGAGCACACGCTGCGCAACGACGGCGCCGGCGATCTGGAGTTCCTGTGCATCTGGTGGGGCGCACCGGAATCGCCGGCCGCGAGCTGATGCCGCGCACCTTCATCGTCACGGCGACGCCGCCGACGACCAACGGCGACCTGCACGCCGGTCACCTGTCCGGTCCGTATCTCGCGGCCGACGCGTTCTGCCGCGCGCGCGCGCTCGACGGCGACCGCACCGTGTACGTCTCCAGCGGCGACGACCACCAGACCTACGTCGTAACGTCGGCCGCACCGGCCGGCGTCGCGCCCGCCGCTATGGCGCAACGGTTCAACCAAGAGATCGTCGCGACGCTGCGCGCGGCCGACATCGCGCCCGACGTCTTCGACGCGCCGGACGGCGCGCACGACGCCGCGGTGCAAGGCTTCTTCGAGCGCATGCACGCGCGGGGAAGCCTCGTGGAGCGCGACGTCGAGACGCTGTGGTGCGAGCGCTGCGCGCGCGCGCTCGTCGAGGCCTACGTCACCGGCGAGTGCGCGGTGTGCACGCTCACGACCAAGGGCAACATCTGCGAGGCGTGCGGCCATCCCAACGATCCCGCCGCGCTGATCGCGCCGCGCTGCACCGCGGACGCGAGCCATCCCGTCGTTCGCCGCACGATCCGCTCGCTCGTGCTCGATCTCGAGCGGCACCGCGCGGCGCTCGAGCGGTACGTGCAGACGCGCGAAGGCTGGCGCCCGCACGTGCTGCAGCTCGCGCGCGAGCTGCTCGCGCAGCCGCTGCAGCCGTACCGCGTCACGTTTCCCAGCGACTGGGGCACGCGCTGCACGATCGCGGGCTTCGAGGACCAGGTCTACAACCCGTGGGCGGAGATGCTCCCCGGCTTGATGCACTCGACGTCGCTCGCCGAAGGCCGCGCGCACGCTTACGTGGAGGACGCGTGGCGCCGCGATGCGGAGCTCGTCCAGTTCCTGGGCTACGACAACTCGTACTTCTTCGTGATCCTGCACGTCGCGATGCTCGCCGACGTGAATAACGGCGTGCTGCTGCCGCACGCGATCGTCACCAACGAGTTCTATCAGCTGCACCATAAGAAGTTTTCGACGAGCTTGCGCAACGTGATCTGGGGCCGCGATCTGCTCGCGCGCCAACCGGTCGACGCGGTCCGGTTCTACCTGTGCCTCAGCAACCCCGAGCTGCAGCAGACGAATTTCTCACCCGACGAATGCGCCGGCGTTGCGCGGCGGCGCTTCTCCGAGCCGTGGGCGAAGCTCGTCGACGCGCTCGTCCGCGCCGACCTCGGTGCAGGCCACGTCGGAGCGGACGACGCCGGCACGGATGCGGCACGCCGGATGACCGCATTCGAGCGCCGCATGCGCCGCGCGTACGCGCTGCCCACGTTCAGCCTGCGCGACGCGGCGGAGACGTGGGCCGCATTTCTGGAACGGCTCGTGCGCGAGGCGGAGGCGGGACCGCATGAAGAGCGCACGGCGCGCGAGGAGCGTTCGGCGCGCGAGCTCGTGCTCGGCGCCGCGCTGCTCGCGATCGCGGCGCAGCCGATGATGCCGTCGTTCGCGCGCAACGTTCTCGACGCGCTCGGCGTGCGCCACGGCGGCGAATGGTTCGCGAGCGCGAGCGCCGATCCGCGGAACGTGGCGCGCCTCGCGGGCGGCGCGGCCGCGCCGGTGCTCGCATGAGTGCGGTCGACATCGCCGCGGACGCCGCGACGACGCCGTTCACCGAGCACGAGTCGAACGTGCGCACGTACTGCCGCACGTTTCCCGAGGTGTTCTGCGCCGCGCACAACGCAACGCTCGTCGCGGAGAGCGGCCGCACCTACGTCGACTTCTTCGCCGCCGCCGGCTCGCTCAACTACGGTCACAACGACCCGCGCATCAAACGCGCCGTCGTCGCGTACCTCGAGGGCGACGGCGTCTTGCAAGCGCTGGACATGTACACCGTCGCGAAGCGGCGCTTCATCTCGTCGTTTCAGGACACGGTGCTCGCACCGCGCGGGCTCGACTACAAGCTGCAGTTCTGCGGTCCGACGGGCGCCAACGCGGTCGAAGCAGCGCTCAAGCTCAGCCGCATCGTCACCGGGCGCAGCGGCGTCGTGTCGTTCATGGGCGGCTACCACGGGCTCTCGCTGGGAAGCTTGGCCGTGACCGGGAACCGCGCGCTGCGCCGCGCGGCGGGGACGCGCCTCGACGGGTGCACGTTCGTTCCGTATCCCGCGGGCCCGTCCGGCGAGTTCGACGCGCTCGCGTATCTGGAGCGCATGTTCACCGACGCGCACAGCGGCACCGAACTGCCCGCGAGCGTGATCGTCGAGACGATCCAGGCCGAAGGCGGCGTCTACATCCCGCGCGACGGCTGGCTCGCGCAGCTCGCCGCGCTGTGCCGCGCGCACGGCGTGCTGCTGATCTGCGACGAGATCCAAACCGGCTGCGGGCGCACCGGCACGTTCTTCGCGTTCGAGCGCAACGGCATCGCGCCGGACATCGTGTGCGTGTCGAAGTCGATCAGCGGGATCGGTCTGCCGATGGCGATGCTGCTCATTCGCCCCGAGCTCGACCAGTGGGAGCCCGGCGCGCACACCGGGACGTTCCGCGGCAACCAGCTCGCGTTCGTCGCCGCCGAAGCTGCGCTCGCGTACTGGCGCGACGGCGCGTTCACCGCGCGCATCGCCGAGCACGAAAGCGTGCTCGCACGCACGCTCGCGGGCTGCGCGCATGACGTCCCCGGGCTTGCGGTGCGCGGCCGCGGCATGCTGTGGGCGCTCGACTTCACGCGCTGCGGCGGCGGGCAAACCGCGCGGCGCGTGTCCGCGGAGGCGTTCCGCCGCGGCGTCGTCGTGGAAACGGCCGGCCGGGACGGGAACGTCCTCAAGATCATGCCGCCCCTCACCATCGAGCCCGAGACCTTGCTGCAAGGCTGCGACAAGCTCGCCCGCGCGGTGCGCGCCGAATGCGCGGCAAACCGATGAGCGCGCCGTTCCCCGGCGAGCGGATCGCCCGCGCCGCGAGCGAGGCGCACATCCGCCTCGCCGCGCCGCTGTTCGACGCGTACCGCGTGTTCTATCGCCAACCGCCCGATCCCGGCGGGTCGTACCGGTTCCTGTACGAGCGCTGGGTCGCGAACGAGTCCGTGCTGTTCATCGCGTTCGGCGAGAACGGCGCCGCGATCGGCTTCGTGCACCTGTACCCGCTGTTCTTGTCGGACCGCATGCTGCGGTTCTGGGTTCTCAACGATCTGTTCGTCACGCCGGAGCACCGGCGCAGCGGCGCGGCGCGCGCGCTCATGCAGCGCGCGGAGCGCCACGCGGCCGAGACCGGCTCCGCCGGATTGAACTTGAGCACCGCGACCGACAACGTGAACGCGCAGGCGCTCTACGAGAGCGAAGGCTACGTGCGCGACGCGGAGTTCGTCTACTACAACAAGTTCCTCGAGCCCGAATGACGCCGAACCCGGAGCTCGCACCGGCGCCGAACCGGCTGCTGCTCGGCGAGGACGAGCGCGCGGCGCTGTGGAGCGCGCTGACCGCGGAGATCGAGTCGTTCCTGCGCGACGTCCCGTCGCTGCCGGTGGCGCCGCGGCTCGACGCGCAAGCGATCCGCGCGTGGATCGACGCGGCGGACTTCGCCGTGCCGGTCGCGCCCGCCGACGCGGTGCAACGCACCGCCCGCATGATGCGCACGCACCAGGTGCACATGGGAAACCCGCGCTACTTCGGGCTCTTCAACCCGTCGCCGACCACGATGTCCGTCGCGGCGGACGCGCTGGTCGCGGCGTTCAACCCGCAGCTCGCCGCGTGGGCGCGCAGCCCGTTCGCCGTCGAGATCGAGAACGCGCTGCTGCGCCGCTTCGGCGAGCGTTTCGGCCTCGATCCCGCCGCGACCGGCGGCAGCTTCACCACCGGCGGCGCGGAGGCGAACCTCACCGCGCTCGCGACGGCGCTCGCGGCGCGCGTCCCCGGCTGGGCGCAGCACGGCCTGAACGGCACGACGCCGCGGATCTACTGCTCGTCCGAGGCGCACGAGTCGATGCGCAAAGCGGCGCGCCTGTGCGGTCTGGGAACCGGCAACGTCGTGCGCATCGCGGTCGACGGCCGGTACGCGATGCGCGCGCGCGACGCCGCGGCGGCGATCGCGGCGGACCGCCGCGCCGGCCTGCTGCCGGTGATGCTCGTCGGCACCGCCGGCACGACGACCACCGGCGCGATCGACCCCCTGCGCGAGCTCGCCGCGATCGCCGAGCGCGACGGGCTGTGGTTCCACGCCGACGCCGCGTGGGGCGGTTTCGCCGCGCTGCTGCCGGAGACGCGCGATCTGCTCGGCGGCATTGAGCGCGCCGACTCGATCGCGTTCGACGCGCACAAGATGCTGTCGGTCGCGATGGGCGCCGGGATGTTCATCACGCGGCACCCGCACCTGTTGCCGCAGGTGTTCGGCTCGTCCGCCGGCTACATGCCGGTCGACCACCTCGACCCGCGCGACGACCCGTACTCCTACTCGATCCAGTGGTCGCGGCGCTTCACCGGCCTCAAGCTGTTCCTCTCGCTGCTCGTCGCGGGCTGGGACGGCTATCGCGACGCGATCCGCGGCCAGATCGCGCTCGGCGACCGGCTGCGCGCAGGTTTGCTCGACGACGGCTGGGAGATCGTGAACGCGACGCCGCTGCCCGTCATGTGCTTCTCGATGCCGCACTTCGGCCGCGACGATCTCGTCGCGCTCGCCGACGCGG
This sequence comes from Vulcanimicrobiota bacterium, assembly GCA_028287565.1. Lineage (GTDB taxonomy): Bacteria > Vulcanimicrobiota > Vulcanimicrobiia > Vulcanimicrobiales > Vulcanimicrobiaceae > Vulcanimicrobium. The sequence goes on along the minus strand of JAQBPK010000263.1, from coordinate 30,622 downwards.
TCGTCGCGGGCGGGCGCGCGTGGATCTCGTTCTGCACGCTGTCGGGCGGCGTGCCGGCGCTGCGCGCGTGCGTCACCAGCCACCGCACGACGGCGGACGACGTCGACGAGCTCATCGCGCTGCTGCACGCCGCACGCGAGCAGTGCGCGCACCCGGCGCCTGCGTGAGCCGCACGGTCGTGATCGGCGGCGGCATCGTCGGGTCGGCGATCGCGCACCGCGCCGCGGAAGCGGGGCTCGCCGTCACGCTCCTGGAGCGCGAGCGCATCGGCTCCGGCGCGACCGCGATCTCGGGCGGCATCGTGCGCAGCTATCACGACGATCCGCTCGTGGCGTCCCGCGCAGCGCTCGGCAACGCGCGCTACCGCGACCTCGCGCGCGCGCCGGGCGGCGATTGCGGCTACCGCGCGACCGGCCTGCTCTATTTCGACGCCGGCGCTCCACTGCACGCGATGCGCAACGCGGTGCGGCGGCTGGACCCGAGCGGCGATCTGGCGCTCGAGGCGATCGGCGCGGACGAAGGCCGGCGCCGCTTCGGCGCGTTCCGCTGGGACGACGTCGCGGGCGCCGTGCACGAGCCGTACGGCGGATACGTCGATCCCGTTCGTGCGTCGCGCGCGTTTGCGCACGCCGCGCTCGCGCACGGCGCCCAGGTGTGGGAAGGCACGCGCGCGCTGCGGATCGTCGTCGCGGACGGCGTTGTGCGCGCCGTCGAGACGTCGTTCGGAACGATCGCGGCGGATGCCGTTATCGTCGCGGCGGGCGCGTGGTCCGCGGCGCTGCTGCGCGATGCCGGCGTCGATCTCCCGCTGCGCACGCGGCGCGTGCAGGCGTTCATCTTCGCGCTGCCGGCGCCGGACGCGATCCCGTGCGCGTTCTACGACGCGACGACCGGCGTGTACGGCCGCCCGCACGCGGGCGGCCAATATCTCATCGGCTTCCCGGTGCTCGAGTGGGACGTCGATCCCGACGCGGTCGCACCGGTCGACCCGGACGGGCTCGACGCGCTGCGCGACGCGGTACTCCGCCGCTTGCACCACGATCCGACGCGCGAGCCGCGCGGCGGCCGCTGCGCGTTCGACGCGTACGAGCCGGCCGAGCGCGGCATCGCCGGCGCGACCGGTATCGGCGGCCTTTTCGTCGCGACCGGCTGGAGCGGCGGCGGCGTGAAAGCCGCCCCCGCCGCGGCGGACGAGATACTGGAGCTGCTGCGCGCGTGCGCGCCGTGCTAATTCTCCACGCGTGCGCGCAGCATGCTGCGGTCGACCTTGCCGTTCGACGTCATCGGCAGCGCGTCGCATTGGACGACGAGTGTCGGAACCATGAACTCCGGCAGCACGGCGCCGAGCGCGCCGCGGACCGCGGCTTCGTCCAGCGGCGCGTCCGCGACCACGAACGCGACGAGCGCGCCGCTCTCCGCGACGTGGATCACCGCAGCATCGGACACGTGCTCGAGCGCGCGGACGGCGCTTTCGATCTCGCCCAGCTCGATGCGGTAACCGCGGTGCTTGATCTGATCGTCGGCGCGCCCGGCGTAGATCAGCAGACCGTCCGTATCGGCGTACGCGATGTCGCCCGTACGGTACATGCGCGCACTTGCACGCCCGGCGAACGGATCGCGAACGAAGCGCTGCGCGGTGAGCTCCGGCGAACGGTGGTAGCCCGTGGCGACCACGTCGCCGCCGATGAAGATCTCGCCGCGCGCACCGTCCGCGACAGGCCGCAGCTCATCGTCGAGCAGGTAGATCGACGCGCCGGAGATCGGGCGCCCGATCGGAACCGCGTGCCGCGGATCGCGCGGATCCGCTTCGTGGACCACGCACCCGACGACCGTTTCCGACGGCCCGTACTCGTTGATAATGCGCGTGTCCGGCGCATGCTCGAACCAGAACGCGAGATCGTCGCGGAACAGCGCCTCGCCGCCGACGACGAAAAAGCGCGCGCGTCCGCGCGCGTGCTCGGGCCCGAGCAGCCCGGGCAGCAGCCGCAGGTGCAGCGGCGTGAGCTTCATCAGCGACAGACCGGGCCGCCGCAGCATCGCATCGGCGAGATCGGCGATCGACGCATGCGCGGGGATCGCATGCACCTCGCGCCCGGCGGCGAGCGGCACGAAGATGCTCGTCAGCGCGAGATCGAACGCGACCGACGTGTGCAGGATGCTGCCGCTGCCTTCAGCGGCGCGGTATGCGCCGGCGGCCCACGACACGTAGTTGCAGAACGCGCCGTACGGGACGTCGACGCCCTTCGGCCGCCCGGTGGAACCGGATGTATACACGATGTAGGCGCCGGCATCCGGCGCGAGCTCCGCAAGGGCACCGTCGTGCGCGGCGGCGACCTGCGGCCCCAAGCGCTCGATCGCGACCGCGCGGCCGCCGAGCTCCGCAAGCGGGACGCGCGCGGAGACGATCACACACGTGGTGCCGGCGTCCTGCAGACAGCCCAGCACGCGCGCGCGCGGATGCGTGACGTCGGTCAGCACGAACGCGCAGCCCGCTTTGAGGATCGCGACGGCGGCCAGCACGAGATCGACGCCGCGGTCCAGATACACGCCGACGGAATCGCCGGCGCGCACGCCGCGTTCGAGCAGCACGCGAGCGAGCTGGTTCGACAAGCGGTCGAGCCCGGCGAACGTGATGCTGCGGCGCGGCTCCGACACCGCGATGCCGGACGGATCGCTCGCCGCCGCGCGCGCCAACCGCGCCAGAAAGCCGTCGCCGCGAGCGGCGGCCGAAATCCGAGTGTCCATGCGAATCGCAGCAGGTTTCGCAGTCCCGCCGCGGAGCCTGCTCGCAACGCAGCGGATCGACCCGCGGTCATACTGCGCATGCGAAGAACGAAGGTGCGCTGGTGACGGCGGACCGGCCGCGCGACGCGGCGCCGAACCAGACGGAGATCTGGCTGGCATGCGAGATGAGCGAGCAGGGCTCGCTCTACAACGTCTATCGCGCCTATCGCTTCCCGAGCAAGGAGCAGTTGCCCGCGGTGCGCGACGCGCTTCGCGTGCTTGCCACGCGGCACCGCGAGCTCTCGACCGCCTTCGCGTTCGAGGGCGATCGCCTGACGCAGCGCGACACCGGTCTCGCGGTCCCCGTGATCGAGACGCCGCTGCGCCCGGACGCGATGGTGGAGCAACTGCTCGAGCTCGCCGAAGCACCGTTCGCACTGGACCGCGGCCCGCTCGCGCGCTGGCACGTGCTGACGGAAGAATCCAGCTTCGTGCTACTGTTCGCCGCCCACCACATCGTATGCGACGGCCGCTCGCTGGAGCTGATCTTCGACGAGCTGGCAGCGCTCTGCCGAGGCGAACAGCTCGCTGCGATCGAGCACGGTGTCGCCGTTGCTGACGCGGTGAACGCCGCGCTCAAGTCGCACGCCGCACACCGCGTGCTCGTCGCGGACGCGGCGCACGCGCCCGCCGTCCGCCGCGCGCGCATCCCAAGGCCGTGGCTGAGCTGGCCGCAGCGTGCGTTGCGCGACGGCGCGCAGCACGGCGCGGCGACGCACGACGATGCCGGTGACGTCGTTGCGCGCGCGGTACCGATCGCGGTGGCCGAGCTCAAGGAAGCGTCCGCGCGCCGGCGCGCGAGCATCTTCTCGCTGCTGCTCGCCGCGCTGTACGTTGCGCTGCGCGCGGAAGGCGCGCCGGAACGTTTGGGCATCGCGGTTCCGTACGCCGGACGCCGCGCGCTGCACGGCGACGGATGCGTCGGAAATTTCGCCGAGAGCTTGAACGTGGTCGTCGCCACGGAGCCGGGCGCGACGCTGCGCTCCTGCGTCGCGGCAGCGCGCGATGCGGTGCTCGACGCGATCGAGCGGCACGAGGAAGACGTCGCAGGCGACGGCGGCATCGCAAACGACGGCGCCGTCTCAAGCGACGGCGACGGCGAGCGCGTCGCGAACGTCTCGCTGAGCCTGTACGAGAGCACGGGCTCGGCCCGGTTCGGACTCGCCGGCGCGCAGGAGATCGACCTTCCCGTGCGCACGGCGAAGTACGATCTGACGGTCGGCGCTGCACTGCGCGACGACGCGCTCACGCTATTGTTCTCGTACCGCACCGCGCTGCTGTCGCGCGCATGGATCGAAGACCTCGCGAACCGCACGGTCACCGTCCTATGCGCGATCCCCGCCAGCCCGGAAGAGAACGCGGACACGTTCGTCCACGGTGACCGTGCCGCGGCGACGGCTTCGCTGCTCGGCACGATAACGGACGTCTGGCGCGACGTGCTGCGACTTCCGCACGTTGGTCCCGACGACGACTTCATCGCGCTCGGCGGCTACTCGCTGCTGGCGGCGCAGATCGTCAGCCGGCTGAGCGCCGTGCTCGAGCGCCCCGTCACGCTGCGCGATCTCTTCGCCGCGGCGACGCCGCGCGCGCTCGCGCAGCGCATCGCGGTAGGCGGTGAGACGCCGGCGCGCGAGCGCCTCGGCGGCGAAGCGCACAGCGCACCGATCACGCCGCAGCAGAGCCGCATCTGGTACTACAGCCGCTCGCTGCCCGAGGAGATCCACCTCACCGTCTCCAGCGCCGTGCTGTTCGAAAAAGGCGTGAACCGCGCCGCGCTGGCGGCCGCGTTCGACTGGGTGCAGCGCCGCCACGGCGCGCTGCGCACGCGCTTCGTCGAAGCACCGGACGGCATCACGCAAGTGGTCGAAGCATCACCGGCGGCCGAGATCGAGTTTCGCGACGAGGTCGCGGACGACGCGGCCGCGACCGCCGTGCTCGAAGAGCTGCGCTGGACGCCCTTCGACCTCGCGCGGGTGCCGCTTCGCGCGTCCGCGATCCCGCTCGCATCGGGCGCGGCGTGCTTCGTCGTCTCGATGCACCACACGATCACCGACGGCTGGTCGATGCAGATCTTCTTCGCCGATCTGGCCGCGGCGTACCGTGCGGCGTGCGCCGGCGAGCCGATGCCCGCCGCGGGGAGCCCGGCGCAGTACCTCGATTATGCGCGTGCGCGCGCCGGCGAGGAGCGCGCCGTCAAGACCGCGCGCCTGGCCTACTGGCGCCACGCACTGCGCGGCGTGAAACCGCCGGCGATACCGGCGGACTTTTCGCGCGAGTCGTGGAGCTTCAGCGGCGCCACGCACCGCTTCACCGTGCCCGCGGCCGCTCGAACCGCCGCGGCGCTCGCGGCCCGCACGCTGGGCGTCTCGCCGGCGGCGTTCTTCATCGCGGCGTACGCGAACGCGCTGTTCGAGCTCTCCGGCTCGGACGACGTGCTGATGATGCTGATCGACGCCAACCGCTCCGATCCGCGCTATGCCGGCTGCTTCGGCTTCTTCACGAACATCGTTCCGCTGCGCGTTCGGCGCGAGGCCGGAGCGGTGGAGCTCGTGCGCGCCGTCGCGGACGAGATGGTCGGCGCGTTCGCTCACGCGGACGTGCCGCTCGGCGACGTGCTCGACATCGCGCGCGGCACGGACGACTATCGCGACTACATGCGGGCCGGTTTCGATTTTTACGCCGGGCACCGCGAGTCGCCCGGCTTCGGGACGCCGTCCTCCGCATTTCCCGTCCCGCACGAGGTCGCGAAGTACGACTTCAACGTCGGCGTGGTGTACGGACAGGACGGTCCGGTCGACGTGCTCGTGCACTACCGGACCGACTTGTTCCGCGCGGCGAGCGTGCAAGCGTTCGGGGACCGCTATGCCGCCGCGCTGGTACGGCTCGGCGCTGCGATTGGAACGCAGGCATGAGCGCGCCGCATGCTGCGCGGCATGGGATCGCCCGCGGCGCGAGAATATGCCCGTGAACGCGATGCCCGCTGAATTTTCTTACACCAGCGATCTTTGCGCGCGCAACGGGATGCCGCAGCGCTGGATCGACGTCAGTCAGCTCGCAACCGTGCGGCCCGGCGCGGAGGTCGTCTTCGAGCTGCCGGCCGGCGAGCGCGCGCGTTTGTCGGCGCTGCTCGGCGAGCTCGACGATCCATACGACGAGCTGCGGTTCGCCGAACTCGTCGCGCAGTCGCACGCGCTCCTCGAGCGCACCGGCGCGTTCGACCCGGTTCGAGCGATTCGCTCGCCGCTGAACGCGGGCTTCTACCTGCTGCGCAATCTGCCCGTCTGCGATCCGGCATCGCGAGGCGCAACGAACGAGCGCCTTCTGCTGATGGCCGCGGCGGCGCTGGGCTCGCCGTTCGGGTTCGAGGCATGGCATCGTTCGGAGATCGTGCACAGCATCGAGCCCAAGCAAGGCGCCGCCGATCAGCAGCTCGGCGACGGTAACGTCGAGCTGCTGTGGCACGTGGAGGACGCGCACACGGCGCTCGCGCCCGACTACTTCGCGCTGCTGTGCGTCAGAGCAGACCCGGCGGTGCGCACGTTCGTGCGGAAGATCGACGTGCGCGAGCTCGACGCGAGCACGCTGCAACGCTTGAGCGAGGAGTCGTTCCTGATCGGCGCGGACGAAAGCTTTCGCGAGCGCTCCGCGGAGCGCGCGGCGGTCCTTTCGTACCGGCCGGACGGCGGGCTCGCCGTGCGCTACGATCCGCTCTACACCACCTGCGCGTCGCCGGAGCATGCCGCCGCGCTCGACGTCCTCACGAGCTGCCTCGCGGACGGCGCGACCGGCATCGTGCTCGAAGCCGGTGACATGCTCGTCGTCGACAACCGCGCGGCCGTGCACAGCCGCTCGTCGTACACGCCGCGTTTCGACGGCCGCGACCGGCTGCTGCGCAAAGTGTTCATTCGCACCGAGCCCCTCGCCGCGCACGATGCGGCAAGCTCGTCGCCGTTTCTCGTCGCGGCGCCCGCCGCGGAAGGTATCCCGTCTTGCTGAAGGTCAACGAAAACAGCGCCGCCGCGACGAGCTCGCTCGGCCGGCCCCCGACGTCCGTGACGGTGCGCGTGCGGCGCACGGACCACGACGTCGACACCGTCAGCGGCGAAGGCACGTTCGGCGCGTCGCGCGTGTCGCAAGCGCGAATCGGCAACGATGCGGCGGTGTTGATCGGCCATCTCGACGATCCGAGCGCGGCCGCGAACCCGGCACGCCATCTGCTGGAGATCCTGCAATCGCACGGTGACGAGCTCGCGCTCGATCTGATCTCCGGGCGTTTCGCGGCCGTCGTCGTGCGCGACGCGGAGATCGTGATGATCACGGACCACGCGGGGATGGTGCCGCTCTATTACACCGTGAACGACGGAATGGTAACGATCTCCAGCCGTCTGATCGCGCTCGCCGGCGGCGCCGAGCGCCGCATGGCGCCGCCCGCGCCGCCGGGCCCGAGCGGCTACACGACATCCACCTTCCTTGAAGGCGTCTCGCGCGTTCCGCTGGGCAGCGTCGTGCGCCTCGACCGCGCCGGCATGGCGCGCGCGACGACGCGCCGGTACTGGTATCCGTCCGTGCGCGTTCGCTATCGCGACGAAGCCGCCGCGGCCGCGCTGGTGCGCACCGCGCTCGCCGGTGCGTACGGGCGCCGGCGCGACCGCCATGCGACGGCCGACCAGTGCTTCGTCATCTCGGGCGGCATCGACTCGAGCGCGTTGCTCGCGACGGCGGCGGCGCAGTCCGCAACGCGCCTGCGAACGTACTCGATCGGAACCGCGGAGGTCAACGAGTTCGCCGAAGCGCGCTTGGTCGCCGGCCACGTCGGCTCCGCGCACACCGAGGAGCTCTTCACCACGGACGACTTGCTGGCGTCGCTTCCGCACGCGCTGCTCGCGCTCGAGTCCACCGAAACGGACTTCCTGGAGTACACCGCACCGCTGATGCTCTTGTACGGCCGCATGCGCGGCGAGAAGGTCGTGCACACCGGTTACGGCTCCGACCTGATGTTCGGCGGCAACCTCAAGAGCGCGCCGCCGCCGGCCGCCGTCCACCAGCACTGCATCGACGAGCTCGAGTCGATCGACGCCTCCAACGAGTTCTCGGTGAATCTCGGCTGGCGCTGGGAGCTGGAGACCGAGCACAGTTATCTCGACCGCGACTTTCTCGAAACGGCGATGTCGATCGACCCCGCGTTGAAGATCGCGCACGGCATCCCTAAATACGTGCTGCGCCTCGCGTTTCGCGACATGCTGCCCGAGGCGACGGTGTGGCGCAAGAAGATCGGCATCCACGAAGCGACCGGCACGCGGTCGCTGCTCGACACGGTGGTGGGCGGCGGAACCGGCGGCGCGCGCAAGCGGAGTCTCGTGCGTTCGCTCGCGGCGATGATCTTCTGCGACGGCGCACATCCGGCCGACGTCGACATGGAGATGCTGGTCGACGCGGCGCGGAGATCGCCGGCGTGAGCGCGATGCAAGCACCGGCGCCGGCCGTGCCGGGCTTCGAAACGTACACGGCCAACCTCGGCGTGCGCGACGAGACGCCCGACTTTTTGTGCGTGCGCGCGGCGGTGCCGAAGCCCGTGACGGTCGCGATGTTCACGCAGAGCCGGTTTCCGGGACCGAGCGTCGTCGCCAGCCGCCGGCACCTCGCGCAGGGCGGCATTCGCGGCCTCGTCGCGATCTCCAAGAACGCGAATGTCGGCAACGGGCCGCAAGGCGAAGCCGACATGCACGCCGTGCTCGACGCGGTCGGCGCGGAGATCGGCGTGCGCGCCGATCAATTGCTCGTCGCGTCGACCGGCGTCATCGGGCGCCGCTATCCGCTGCAAAAGATGCTCGGGGCGCTCGCCGGCATCGGAAGCCGCTTCGGACCGGCGGACTTCGACGCCGCGGCCCGCGCGATCATGACGACCGACACGCGCCCCAAGCTCGTCTCCGCGGTCGTTGACGGCGCGACGCTGGTCGGAATCGCCAAGGGCGTCGGCATGATCGAGCCCAACATGGCGACGCTGTTCTCGTTCTGGTTCACCGATGCGCTGCTCGAACCCGACGTCCAGCAGTCGGTCTTCCGCAGCGCGATGGACCGCACGTTCAACTGCCTGAGCATCGACACCGACACGTCGACGAGCGATACCGCGCTGCTGATGTCGTCGGGTCTGCAGACGGGCGTTTCGCCCGAGCGCTTCGCCGAGACGCTGTACCGCCAAGCCGTGCGCCTCACCGAGATGGTCGCCGCCGACGGCGAAGGCGCGACCAAGCTCATCCGCGTCACAGTGTCCGGAGCGGCGGACGACCGCTCCGCGAAGCTGGTCGCGAAGAGCATCGTCAACTCGCCGCTGGTCAAGACCGCCGTACACGGCGCCGATCCGAACTGGGGCCGCGTCTTGATGGCCGCGGGGAAAACGCGCGGCGTCGACCTCGACTTGGAGAACCTGTCGGTCGCGTTCGGAAACCTGACGGTCTATCCGGCCGAAGCCGGCGTCGACCTCTTCGCGCTGACCGACTTGCTGCGGCGCAACAGCGTCGACATCGCCGTGCGCATCGGTCTTGGACCCGGCACGTCGACGGTTTGGGGCTGCGATCTGTCCGCCGAGTACGTCCGGATCAACGGCGCGTATTCGACATAGGCCGTTCGCCGGCGTCGCGCTCGTCCGGCATGCCGTCCGCGCACGCCGTGACGTCCGGCGCGATCCCGAGCAGCGCCAGATCGTCTGCGAACGCTGAGGCGACGGCGCGGCGCTGTCCGGCGCCGATCGCGCGCGCGTCGAACTCGAGCCGCAGCGCGACCTCGTCGCCGTAATCGATCGACTGCAGCACGAACGGCGCTTTGGCGGTGCGCGTCGGCACGAACGCGTCGGCCGTCACCGTGCATCCGCCGGCGCGGACGGCGCGCGCGAAGCGCCGGTGCGTCATGATCGGCGCCGACGACAGCGCGGCGCGGTCTTCGCGCGCCAGCAGCTCGCCGCTCGCGTCCGCTTTCGCCGCCTTCGCCCAGCCGAACGACGTCTTCGCCTCGGCGATACGCGCTTCAAGCGAACGCGACGACGGTGCGACGAGCGGCAGCACGTTGGTGAAGTTGCCCATCGTCGCCGCGAAACCGTCCGGGCGCGCATCGACGCCGAGGCGTACGATCGGCACCGCGCTGCCGCCCGCGCGCACCGCCGCGGCGAACGACGCGAGCCAAAGCTCGGCGACGCTGCACCCCAGCCGCCGCCGTTCGGACTTGAACCGCTCGAGGACGGGCCCGCTCAAACGAAACTGCACCCAGTCGAGCGGACCGAAACGCGCCGCGCCCTGCACCGCCGATGCGCGCAATGCCGCGAGGGCGGCGCTCCACGGACGGACCGCGGTTGCCGGCGCTAGGCCGGCGCGGTTCCGCGCGGCATAGTCCGCGTACGGCAAACAACCGCTGCGCACCGGCTGCCCAGCGCACCGCTCGGCGAGCGAATCGACGAGCAGCTTCTGCGACGTTCCGTCGAACACGAGATGGTGCACGACGAGCAGCAGCTCGACCGCCGGCTCGTCGTGCCGCGCGTACGCAAACCGCAGGAGCGGTCCGCCGAGCGCGAACGGCTCGCCCGCCATCGCCGCGAAGATGCGTTCGGCCTCGCGCGGGTCGCCCGGCGTCGAATCGCCGGCGGCCGGCATGCCGGTAAGGACGTGCTGAAGCGGCGCGTCGGCATCGATGACGGTGCGCAGCTGCTCGTTGTCTTCGCAGACGGCGGCGAACGCTTCGTGCAGGCGCTCCACGCTCACCTCACCGTGCACGCGAACGCGCATCGGCAAGTTGAACGCCGAACCGGTGTCCGCGAGCTGCATCGCGAGCCAGATCTCGGTCTGCCAAGCCGAGAGAGGTGAGACGCCGGGATCCACGGTGTCCCATTCTCCGCGAGCACGCCGGAATCCGCGACGTTGCGCCGCGGCGCACGAAATCACCCTGTGCAACCGTGCTGTCGCACGCGAATAGCCGCTCGCCATTCGCCGTTCGCCGTGCGCGGCGCAAGCGTTCGCGGGCCGGTGCGGCGAACGAGCACAGCATGCTGCGTTCCGTCTTTCTCGCTGCCGCCGTGGCGCTCGCAGCCGGCGCCGCCGGCGCCGCGCCGCTCGTTTCCGCGCTGCCCGCGGCGACCGCCCGCGACCGCGCCGTGCCGCGCTACGACCACGTGATCGTGATCGTCGAAGAGAACACGGGCTATCGGACGATCGTGGAGCGCGGCTGGGCGCCCAAGCTCGCAGCGCTGGCGCACGAGTACGGCTCGGCGACGCACATGTACGCCGAGACGCACCCGAGCGAAGCGAACTACATCGCGCTGCTCGGCGGCGACACGTTCGGAATCCACGACGACGACGCGTGGTATTGCGTGCCGGGCTCGGCGCGCGCGTTCTGCCACGATACGTCGGCGGCCGATTACGTATCGCACCTGATCGACGGCCCGAATCTCGCGACGAAGCTGCGCGCCAAAGGACTCGCCTGGCGCGCGTATCTGGAAGACATCCCGGCGCCCGGCTCGCTAGCCATGATGTCCGCAGGTAACGCGACGACCCCGCCCGCGCTCTACGCCGCCAAGCACACCGGCTTCACCAACTTCGCGTCCGTGCACCGCGACACCGACCTCGCGCACGAGCTGGTCGGCTTCGACGCGCTGCACGCCGATCTGCGCGCGGGAACGGTGCCGGCGTTCGCGCTCGTCGTGCCCAACCAGTGCAACGAGATGCACGGCATCGGCGCGCGAAACGCACCGGCCGACTGCTCCGGCGGCGACGAAGCGCTGGTGCGCCGCGGCGATGCGTACGCGGCGGATCTCGTAGCGGCGATCCAGGCGTCGCCGATTTGGACCGCACCCAACGCGAACACGGCGATCGTGATCACCTGGGACGAAGACGGCAAAGAGTTCCGCGCGCCGGGCTCACCCAACTCGTGCTGCGTCACGGACGCGCACAACCCGGGCGGCGGGCACATCGCGACGATCGTCGTCACCAGCCACGGCCCGCGCGGCGCGGTCGACCCGACGCCGTACGACCACTACAGCCTGCTGCGCACGATCGAGGACGCGCTGCGCCTCGACGGCCACCTGCGCCACGCGGGCGACGCAACGGTCCTCCCGATGACGCCGCTCTTCGCCACCACGCCCTGACGCGGCGGGCCGCCGGGCGCTACGCCTCGGGCAGGTCGTGGAACGTGCGCTTGGGCGCGGCTTCTTCGCGCTCGAGGTCGTCGAGGTAGTAATACACGATCTTGCGGTCGTCGAACCCCACCTTCGCGAGCTCGCGCCCGCCGATTTCGACCACTTCGTGGATGTGGCCGGTCTGGCCGGCGTAGCGGTAGTTGACCTCGGTGTAGTCGGCGTCGCCGGGCTTGGGGCGGGGGACGACCTTCGTTCCGCGTAGAGGGGTACGGTGACGGTGTTCGCTCAAAATGGGCTCCTCGTGGCTTCGGGATTCGCCCGATCCGCCCTCAGTCTTGCGGAGGTCAGCTAGCCGGATGATCATCGAATACCGCGGCAAGCGCCCGAAGATCGCCGCTTCGGCGTTCATCGCGCCGACCGCCGTGCTGATCGGCGACGTGGAGGTCGGCGAGGAAGCCTCGATTTGGTTCGGCACCGTGATCCGCGGCGACAACGGCCCGATCCGCATCCACGCGCGCGCGAACGTGCAGGACAACTCCGTCGTGCACGTGAGCGAGAACTCCGAGACGGTGATCGAGGAGGGCGCCACGGTGGGACACTGCGCGATCCTCGAAGACTGCCGCATCGGCAAGGGCGCGCTTATCGGTACGAACGCCACGGTGCTCAACGGCGCGGTGATCGGCGAGCAGAGCCTCGTCGCGGCCGGTTCGGTGGTCGCGGCGAACGCGCAGATTCCGCCGCGCGTCGTCGTGGCCGGCTCGCCGGCGGTCGTCAAGAAAGAGCTGGTCGGCGCCGCGGTCGGCTGGGTGGAGCACGCCGGGCCCGAGTACGTCGCGCTGTCGCGCTCGTATCTGCGCCACGGCTTCGGCGCTCCCGATCTGCACGAAACCGCCGCATCGCACGCCGCTCCGTAGCGTGATCCCCGGGGTGCTGTGCGCCGCGGCGGTCGCCGCGGTCGCGGTGCTGTGTGCGCGCGCGGTCCCGCTGGTCGGCGCGCCGGTGTTCGCGATCCTGCTCGGCGTCGCGGTCCGCGCGATTCGTCCGCTGCCGGACCGGTTCCGGCCGGGCATCGCGTTTTCGTCGCGCTCCGTGCTGCAAGCCGCGATCGTCGTGTCGGGCTTCGGCCTGTCGATCGCGACCGTCGTCAGCACGGGCCTGCGCACGCTGCCGGTGACGCTCGGCACGATCGCGGTCGCGCTGATCCTCGCACCGCTGCTCGGCCGCCTCTTGCGCGTCGAGCGGATGCTGCAGACGCTGGTCGGCGTCGGCACCGCGATCTGCGGCGCGTCCGCGATCGCGGCGGTGTCGTCGGTGCTCGAGCCCGACGAGGCGGAGGTCGCGCTCGCGATCGCGACGGTCTTCTTCTACAACGTCGTCGCGGTCGTCGTCTTCCCGCCGCTCGGCCACGCGCTGCAGATGACCCAAGAGCAGTTCGGGCTGTGGGCCGGAACCGCGATCAACGACACGTCGTCGGTCGTCGCCGCGGGCTATGCGTACGGCCGTAATGCCGGCGACCACGCAACCATCGTGAAGCTCACGCGCGCGACGCTCATCCTGCCGATCGTCGCCGCCATCGCAATCTGGAACGCGCGCGCGAAGCGCACGGCGCACGCGCACGTCCCGTGGAAGCGCATCGTCCCGTGGTTCATCCTGTGGTTCCTCGCGGCCGCGCTGGTGAACGGGAGCGGCGCGGTTCCCGCGTCATGGCACGACGGCATCGCAACGGTCGCGGTGTTCCTGATCAGCGTCGCATTGGCGGGGATCGGCCTGCAGACCGAACCGGCACGGCTCCTGCGCGCGGGCGCGCGTCCGCTCGCGCTGGGATTTCTGCTGTGGGTCGCGGTCGCCGCGTCGTCGCTCGCGATCCAGCGCGCCACGGGTTTGTAGATGCGTTAACGCACCGTCGACGCCGCTGCGGGACTGACGCATCTTTTACGGTACGAAGATGTTAGGCGAAGGTCCTAATGCGGTAAGGTGACAAAGGTCACGTAGCCGGATGATGCCCGACGGCTGCATACAATGGTCAGGGCGTCACACCCACGGTACGTTCGCTCGAGTTCTATCGAGCGACGGGCTCGTACGTCGAGCTCTCGCCGGTTTGGAAAAGCCGGCGCCGTTTCCGAAAGGGACCATTCACGGATGAAAGCGGTTTTTCTCCTGGCGGCTCTGGGGCTCACTGCATGCAGCACCTCCGGTTCGGCATTCCAGGCGATCCCTAACGGCACAACCGGCGCCACCAGCGGAGTGCGCGAAGCCCAAGATCTGCTCGGCACGGCGCCGCGCTTCCAGCTCAACATCGCGCTCTTCGATGCGCCGCTCGCCAACATGCCGAACGTGAAAGTGAACGTCGGCCTCGACGGCGTGCAGCTGCTCACGAAGTCGGGATCGGTGCCGTTCATCACGAACGCGCAACCCCAGGTCACGAACCTGCTCGACCTGCAGGACCACGCGCTCAACTTCAACGGCAAAGCACCCGGCGGTCTGTACACCGGAGTCCGGCTGCTCGTCAACTCCGCGAACTCCAACGTCACGATCGGCAAGGCGACGTTCCCCATCGTGTGGGGAACGCCCGGCCACGCGACGACGTCGCCGGTGATCGCCGTCGACTTCGCGTGCGCGTTCGGCCTCGGCGCAACGAACGGCACCACGAAGCTCACGCTCGACTTCAACGTCATGCAGTCCGTGCGGTTCTACAATGGCGCGATATACGTGCAGCCGTCCGTCACCGCGGCCAACGCGGCCGGACAGGTCAAGGGCGACGTCAAGAACGCGGCCGGCATACCGGTTTCGAGCGCGACGGTCATCGCCCGCGACGCAGCGGGCCGCATCGTCAACTCCACCGCGACGAAGAGCGACGGCACGTACGTACTGCACGCGCTGCCGCCGGGGATGTACAAGATCGAAGTGCGGAACAGCTTCCTCACCGCCACGGGCGAGACCGTGACGGCGGTGAACGCGGATGGGGGCGCAGCGCCGTCGCAAATCGTGGTGCTGTCTCCGGAAGACGATCTCGATCTCAACACGCTGATCGACTGAGGCCAATCTCAACAATGTTGCAACGAACGGGTGTTCTCGCGGCAGAGGACAACCTTGGTCTCGCGCGCGTCGCGCTGCGCTCGGCGCACTACGACGCGGCCGTCGAGCTGCTCGACGGCTGCGAGGACTGGGCGGACGACGTCGCGGAACGCGCGGTGCTCGTCAAAGCCGAGACGATCGGCCAGCGCGACCCGGTCGAAGCGCTCGCATACCTCGCGTCGGTCGAGGAGCTCTGCATCTCGGCCGAGGCGCGGTTCGGCAGGGACGTCGAGAGCGGACGGCTCCATGCCACGGTGCGGAACTACGCGGCGGCCGAGTCGCGCTACGCCGACGCGCGGCGCCTCGCGCACGGAGTCGCGAACGGCCTGCACACGATGGCGTATCACGACCTGCGCATGCGCTGGCTGCGCCGCGAGTGCGACCCGTCGGCGCCGGAAGTCGCGCTCGCGCTGGCGCATCCCGATCCGAGCATCGCTTCGGCCGCCTATGCGTACCGCGCGTGGCTTCATGCGGGAAACCGCGACTACGCGGCGCACGTTGCCGACCTCGTGCGCGCGGTCGCGTACGCCAAGACGCCCGGGCCCGAACCGGTCGACGTCACGACGCTCGCCAAGTCCGTTCACGCGCTCGCGCAAGTGTCGTTCGAGATGGCCGACGCGAACGGCGTCGCCGCGGCGCGCGCGGCAAGCGATGCGCTGGCGTGGACGCCGGACGTGCGAACCTATCAGTTCGCCGCCATTCGCGCCTTCGGCTGGGACGCGTTCATGCGCGGCAACCCGGCTCAGGCGCAGTGGGCGTTCAAAGAAGCGCGCGCGGTCGCGCCGAGCGCAACCTGGCGCATCATGGGACATCTCGACCGCGCGTTCGTCGCCCGCATGTCGGGCAACGAGTTCTGGGCGCTCGAAGAGCTCGCGCAGGCCGACGCGCTCGCGTTCGACGTCGCGTGGGGCTCGAGCTTCGGCGAGGAGCGGCAGGTGCTCGTGTCGCTGGCCGTTCTGCACGCGCCGGCCGACGCGGCACGCGCGCAGCGCTACGCCACGATCTACTCGCAGATCGGCACCGAGAACGTCAATCCCGCGTTCGCCGTTCACGGCGACCCGCGCGCTCTGGCGCACGCGCGCTACGCGCAAGGCCGGATCGAGCAGACCATGGGCCGCCGCGATGCGGCGGTCGCGGCGCTGTCCGAATCGTTCGCAATCTTCGAAGCGTCGTCGTTCCACTACCGCGCGGTGCTGGCGGCCACGGCGCTGGCCGAGCTGACCGGTGAGGAACGCTGGCGCGACGCCGCCGTCCAGCACGCGTCACGCTATCCCGACTGCCCGCTCGCGTCCGCCGCACGAACGTGCGCCGAGCCGGATCGCGCGATGCCCGAGCAACTGTCACCGCTGCAGCGCCAGATCGCGCGGGCGTTGTGGAACGGCGCCGATGCCGGCGAGATCTCGCGCCGCTTCAGCCGCAGCCTCTACCGCGTCGAGCGCCAAATGGAGGCGATCTTCACGGCGTTCGGCGTCACCTCGCGCGCGGCGCTGCACGGCGAAGCGGTCCGCCGGGGACTGGCGTGAACGCAGCGCTGCTGGCGCTGGATCTTCTCGGCACGGCCGGCGTCGCATGCGGCGCCGCCGGCATGTGGGGCATGCTGCGCTCGCGCGTCATGCTCGACACCGCCCGCGGGCTCGCGGCCGACGCCGTCGAGCGGCGCTACAACCTGCTCGAAGCGGTGCACGAAGGCGTCTACATCGTCGATCCCGACCTGTGCGTCACGCACGTGAACGACGAGGCGGAGCGTCTGCTGCACCGCACCGCCGACACGATGATCGGCGTCCCGCTCGATCAGGTGCTCGATCCGCTGGCGTCGGAGCTCGTGCCGGACGTTCGTGCCGCGCGGCGCAGCGGCGTCGCCATCGAGCGCATCCACGCGTTTCCGTCGCTGCGGACCTGGGTCGAAGTGCGCATCCTGCCCGGCGCGGCCGAAACGCTGATCTCGCTGCAGGACGTCAGCGCGCAAACGATCGCCGAGTCGCAGCTGCACGAGAACGCGCACAGCTTGCAACTGGTCGAGAACAACATCGACGCGATCCTGTGGACGGTCGGGCGCGACGGCCGCTTCACCGCCGTTTCGGGCGGTGCGCTCGCGCAACTCGACCTCACCGGCGACCAGCTCGTCGGCGAACCGTGCACCGCGCTGGTGGCGGAGACGGTGGTGCGCGACGTGTTCACGGGCCTGCACGTGCGGGTCGAGAACGCGCACGGCGACCACTGGCTGCGCCATCACGTCGAACCGCTCGCGGACCGCGACCAGAACATCATCGGCGCGGTCGGCGTCTCGATCGACATCACGGAACTCAAGCGCACGCAGCGCCAGCTGTTCGACGCGGCGCACTGCGACCGTCTCACCGGGCTGCCGAACCGCTTCTCGCTCGACCAGCGCGTGCAGGAAGCGGTCGCGCTGGCCGGCCGCGAGGAGACGCGGCTCGCGCTGCTGTTCCTCGACCTCGACCGGTTCAAGACGATCAACGACTCGATGGGCCACGGCGCGGGCGACGACGTGCTGCGCGAGGTGGCGTCGCGTCTGCAAAAGTGCCTGCGCAGCGGCGACTTTATCGCGCGTCCGGGCGGCGACGAGTTCGTCATCGTGATGTCGTCGATCGCGGCCGTCAAAGACGTCGAGATGCTCGCGCAGCGGCTCATCAAGTCGCTGTCGGCGCCGATCCAGCTCGAAGACCGCGACGTCCACGTCGGCGTCAGCATCGGTGCCGCGGTATTTCCCGAGCACGGCACCGACGCCAGCGCGCTCACCGCCCACGCCGACGCAGCGATGTACCGCGCGAAGTTCGCCGGCGGAAGCGCGCTGGCCGTCTACCAGAGCGCGATGCAGGCCGAGGACGCGGAGCGGTTCTCGCTCGAAGCCGACTTGCGCCACGCGCTCGGGCGCGGCGAGCTCGAAGTGGAGTACCAGCCGTTCGTGGATCTCCTGCGCGGCACGGTGATCGGATGCGAAGCGCTGCTCCGCTGGCGGCACCCCACGCGCGGCACGATCATGCCGAGCGTGTTCATCGCGATCGCCGAAGAGTCGTCGGCGATCGTCGACATCGACCGCTGGGTGCTGCGCCAGGCATGTGCGGCCGCCGCGACGTTCCGCACGTTCGATCCCAACTTCCGAATCGCCGTCAACCTCTCGGCGCGCGACCTGCGCGAGCCCGCTTTGGCCACGACGATCGGAGCGCTGCTCGCCGAGTACGACATCGCCCCGAGCGCGCTGATCCTCGAGGTCACCGAAACCGCGGCGCTCGACGACGACGCGCTGCCCGGCCTGCGCCGGCTGCGCGAGCTCGGCGTGCACATCGCGATGGACGACTTCGGAATCGGCTACAGCTCGCTCGCGCACTTGAAGCGGCTTCCGCTCACGATGCTCAAGATCGACCGCACGTTCATCCGCGACGTCATCGAGGACGAGTACGACCGCGCGATCGTGATCTCGATCGTGAACGTCGCAAAAGCGTTCGGCCTGCGCGTCGTCGCCGAAGGAATCGAAACGGACGAGCAAGCCGCGTTCGTGCGCTCCCTGGGATGCGAAGAAGGCCAGGGCTACCGCTTCGGCAAGCCGCAGCGTTTCGACGCCTTCGTCTCCGCCCTGCGCTCAGCGCAGCGCCCAAAGCTGCGCCTGGTGGAGCGCAGCGCCTGACTTCGTTTGCGAAGGTGCTCCACGGCTGACGAGCGTAAAGTTGCTACTCCCACCCAAGGAGGCAGCCATGCTCGCTCCCGGAACCCGGTCCACGCTCGGCGTTCTCGGCAGGGCTGCCGCGAACGACACGGACTACGCGCGCTACGTTGAACACGGATTGCCGCACACGCGAGAGCCAAAGGACGTGGCGATCGTGGGCGCCGGAATCGCGGGCCTGATCGCCGCGCAGCTTCTCTCCGAGGCCGGCCACCGCGTGACGATCTATGAAGCGTCGCAGCGCTGCGGCGGCCGCATCCTCACCGTGCGCGAACCGTTCACCAACGGCTTCTACGGCGAGGCCGGCGCAATGCGGCTGCCGAGCTTCTACACGCTGACGCTCGAGTACGTGAAGAAGCTCGGTCTCCCGACGAACGAGTTCGTCAACCACGACAAGAAGCAGAACGAGTGGATCTTCGTCAACGGCGTGAAGATGCACCGCAAGGACTACGAGAAGAACCCCGATGCGCTCGAGTACCCGCTGGTCAAGGGCGAAACGGGAACCACTGCCGAGACGCTGCTCGCCAATGCGCTCGCGCCGATCGCCGCGTATGTCGGCAGCGAGCCGCTCGACGAGTTCGGGCACAACCGCTGGGGCGACGTCGTCGCGAAGTACGGCGAGTACACCGTGCGCGAGTTCCTCAAGCAGCAGACGTTCTATTCCGAAGGCGCCATCGAGATGATCGAGGTGCTCAACGACCTCGAATCGCGCGCGGACCAGGCGATCATGCAGCAGATCGTGGAGATCAACGACCACAGCCCGTCCGTCGTCTATTCCGAGATCACCGGCGGGTTCGACAAGTTCCCGAACGCGTTCTTGCCGATCCTCGAGAAGCGCAATGTCCCGATCCTCTACGGCCATCGCCTCACGGAGGTGTCGCAGCCGGCTCATGGTCGCATCGCGCTCACGTTCGAGCACGACGGAGCGCCGCCCGAGGCAGAGCGCGCGCACGGCGTGCGCGCCGATGCGGTCGTGCTGACCATACCGTTCCCCGGCCTGCGGTACGTAACGTTCGACCCGCTGCTCTCGCACGGCAAGCGCAAGGCGATTCGCGAGCTGCACTACGACGCCGCGACGAAGATCATGCTGCAGTTCAAGACGCGTTTCTGGGAAGAGAAGGACGACATCTACGGCGGCTGCTCGATCACCGACCTGCCGAGCCGGTTCATCTACTATCCCAGCCACGACTACGACGGCAAGCACGGTGGCGTCGTCATCACCAGCTACACGTGGGGCGACGAGGCGCGCGGGTGGGACTCGCTCACCGACGAGGAGCAGATTCGCGCGTCGCTCGACGACGTCGCCGCCGTCCACGGCGAGTACGTTCGCGACGAGTACGTGTGCGGCGCGATCCAGAGCTGGGCCAAAGACCACTACTCGTACGGCGAAGCGGCAATGTTCTACGGCGGCCAGCTAGAGGAGCTACAGCCTTTCATCCCGGCGGCGGAAAGGAACATCCATTTCGCGGGCGAGCACACGTCGCTCAAACACGCGTGGATCGAAGGCTCGATCGACTCCGCAATCCGCGTCGCGCTGGAGATCTCGAAACCGCCGAAGTAAAGGCGGCGGTCAGCGCGCGAAGACCGCTTGCACGTCCGCGGCCCACGCACCGCGCTATCCTACTCGTTCGGTGGGCGGCCTTCCCGTCCTGACGGGTCTGTTGTGCGGTCTTTGCCGCTCAATGCCGCGAACCACTGGGCCACCGTCGGATGCCGTTATCGCCCTGCGGCGCACCTCCCCTGCGCTCGGATCGAGCCGCCGACACGAAGGCGCGAAAGAGCTTGAGGCTCGCTCCGTCGTCGAGCGCGCGCGTCGATTCTGGGTGCCATTGCACTGCTAGCCAAAACGGCGAGTCGAAATTCGCTTCGAGCGCTTCGATGATTCCGTCGTCCGTGCGGCCGACGACAAGCAGATCGTCGGCGCAGGTCTGGGGCGCCTGGTGGTGCCGCGCACCGGTCGGGAGGTTCAACGTCCGAACCGTGCGCGCGAGGAGGCTGCCCGGTTCGATACGCACGACGTGCTCGGGAATCACGCCGCGCTCACTGCGACCGGCCGCGTTGCGGACCGCATGGCGAATCTTCGCGTCGTGGCCGAGCGCCGTCGGAACGTCGGTGAAGAGCGTACCGCCGAACGCGACATTCGCGATTTGGAGTCCGCGGCAGATGCAGAACGTCGGCAGGCGTCGCTCGCGCGCATCCCACAGCAACACGGATTCCAACTCGTCGCGCTCGCGCTCCACGCGCCCGGCGAGCCCCGACGCCTCGGCGCCGTACACAGCCGGATCGACGTCAACCCCGCCGGTCACGAGCAGCCCGTCCACGTCGCTCAGCGAGGGTCTTTCACCGCCGGCCTGCACGAGTACCGGCTCAGCTCCCGCCTCGCGAAGTGCGTCGAGATACTCCTCGGCACTATTGCCGCGCGAGGTGGTGACGAGAATCCTGGCCGGGTCAGAATAGCTCATGCACCGCCCTCAGCGGGCGAATATCTCGATCGTGTAGTGATCCGGATCGGTGACGAACAACGCGCGCCCGCCGCCGTCACGGTCGTAGATCGTGGCCCCTGCACGCGCGGCGATGGCGTCAAGCGCGGCCGTGTCGGGAACGCGCAGACCGAGCTCGAACTTCGCACGCTCGGTCGGCGGTGCGTGCTCGAAAACGAGCGTGAACTCACCGAACGCGATGCGCACGGCATCACCGAGGCGAACCATCTCGACACCGAGCACGTCACGGTAGAAACGCTCCGTCGCATCGATGTCGGACACACCGAGCGTGAGCTGCGCGGGAACGATAGCATTCGTCACGCGCAGGCGCTCCTACGGCGCCGGGTAATGCGAATCATCGCCGTACGGCACAAAAAGCGTATGTTCAGGCTGAAACCGAAGCTTGATGGTCCCGACTTTCCCATTACGATGCTTCGCAATGATCAACTCGGTAGCATCCGGCTCCGCCGACGTCTCCTTGTTGTAGTACACATCGCGATAAAGAAAAGTAACGATATCGGCTTCCTGCTCGATGGCCCCCGAGTCGCGCAAATCTGATAGCATTGGGCGTTTGTCCGAGCGTGTTTCTACTGCGCGGTTGAGCTGGGCTAGTGCTACGATCGGAACGCCGAGGTCTTTTGCCGTTGCTTTCAGCGTGCGGCAGATTTCTGAGAGCTCTTCGTTTCGGTTGACGACTTTGCCCAATGTCGACGGGCGCACCAGCTGTAAATAGTCGATGAACACCACGCTCAGGCCGTGTGCCGATTTCAGGCGGCGCAGGCGCGAGCGGATCTCCGTTACCGTTACCGCGCCCGCGTCGTCGAGATAGATCGGCAATTCGTGCAGCATGCCCATCGCATGGCCGATCTTTTCCCAGTCGCGGTCGGCGATCGCGCCGCGGCGCAGCTTGGACGCGTCCAGCCTCGCCTCCGACGACAGCAGGCGCTCCACGATCTCCTGCTTGGTCATCTCGAGCGAGAACACCGCGACCGGTTTTTTCTCGTCCTTCGCCGCGGCGACGGCCATGTTGAGCGCGAGCGACGTCTTGCCCATCGCGGGGCGCGCCGCCAGGATCACGAGGTTGCCGGGCTGCCAGCCCGCGGTGTAGTCGTCGATGTCGCGGTAGCCCGAGGTGACGCCGGTGCGATCGCCCTTCTGCTCATGACGCTTCTCGAGCATCTGGAAGACCGGAAGCAGCATCGACGGCACCGTCGAGAACGCGTTGTGATCGCTGCGGTTACCGACCTCGTACACCACTTGCTCGGCGCGGTCGATCGCGGCCGGAACGTCTTCTTCGGACTCGTAGCCGAGCTGGGTGACTTTCGTGCCGGCGTGGATCAGACCGCGCAGCGTGGACTTCTCGCGCACGATGCGCGCGTAGTACTCGGCGGACGCCGCGGTCGGCACGGTGTCCATCAGCGAGTTGAGGTATGCCATGCCGCCGATCTTGTCGAGCATCCCGCGGTTGCGGAGCTCTTCGGCGAGCGCGACTTTGTCCAGCGGCTCGCCGCGCTCGTACAGCGCATAGAGCGCAAGAAAGATCGACTCGTGCAGCGACGCGTAGAAGTCCGCCGGCTGGACGATCTCGCTGACCGCCGCCATCATCTCTTTGTCGACCAGGATCGAGCCGAGCAGCGCCATCTCCGCTTCGAGATTGCTCGGCGGAATGCGGTCGACGGTCGATACGAACGGAGCGACGTTCACCGGGAAGCCTTCGAACGAGTGCGGGCGCGCAGCGCTGGCGGTGCAGGAACGCGCACGCCTAGAGCGGCGAGCGCTTCCACGACGGTTCCGACCGGGATCACCTCAATCCCCTCGGGCGTCGCGTCAATTTCGCGCGCGTTCTCGCGCGGCACGAGGATCGCGCGCATCCCGGCCTGCCGCGCGGCGTACAACTTCTCCACAATTCCACCGACACCGCGAACGTTTCCCGCTAAGGACACCTCGCCGGTCACCGCGACGTCCTGCGGCAGCGGCGCGTGCGCGAGCGCGCTGTACAGCGCCAGGAAAAACGCGAGCCCCGCCGACGGCCCGTCGATGTTGCCGCCGCCGACCACGTTCACGTGCAGGTCGTGCTCCGCCGGATCGATCCCCGCCACTGCGCGAATCACGGATGCCGCGTTGAACACCGCGTCGCGCGCCATCGAGCCGGCGGTGTCGTTGAAGCGCACCGTGCCCTTGCGCTCCTCGCGCGCGGCGAACGCCGCCGCCTCGACCTCCACGATCGAGCCGACGTACTGGATCACGCCCAGGCCGTGCGCCTTGCCGATCTCGCGGGCGCGGCGCGCGCGCGTCGGGCTGTGCAGCACGATGCGCCCGGCTTGCACGACCTCCAGGACGTCGTCGTCTCGCACCGTTGCGCCGCGCGTCGAACCGGCCCGTTCGAGCGCGTGGCCGTACGCGTCGGCGAGAATCTGCACCGCCTTGCGGCCTTCGATGGTGTACGACGCGATCATGTCGGGGACGCGCCGCAGCAGCTTCGCGCCCAGGCGCTGCGCGGCTTCGCGCACGATGCGCGCGACCTGCGCCTGCGTGAGCGGCTCAAAGTACACCGCCGCGCAGCGCGAGCGGATCGCCGCGTCGATCGCCTCGGGATCGCGCGTCGTCGCGCCGATCAGCACGAAGTCGGCCGGCGCGCCGTCGCGGAACAGCTTCTTCACGTACGCGGGGACGTTCGGATCGTGCTCGTCGTAATACGACGACTCGAACATGACGCGCTTGTCCTCGAGCACCTTGAGCAGGCGCGTCTGCATCGCCGGATCCATCTCGCCGATCTCGTCGATGAACAGCACGCCGCCGTGCGCGCGCGTCACCAGGCCCAGGCGCGGCTCGGGGACCGCGCTGTCCGCGAAGTCGCGCCGCGCGCCTTGGTAGATCGGATCGTGCACGCTGCCGAGCAGCGGGTTCGTCGTCTCGCGGTTGTCCCAGCGCAGCGTCGTTCCGGCCGCTTCGACGAACGGCGCGTCGGCCGCGAACGGGGCGTGCGCGCGCGCCTTTGCGAGCTCGAGCGCGAGCCGCGCGACCGTCGTCTTGCCAACGCCGGGCGGGCCGTACAGGATCACGTGCTGCGGATACGGCGACGCCAGTTTCGCGATCAGCGCCTTGATGGCGGATTCCTGGCCGACGACTTGATCCAGCGACTTCGGGCGCAGCACGTCGAGCGCCGCGCGCGCGAGCCCGCGCGTGTCGAGCGCTTCGAGATCGTGCAGGCGCTTTTGCGTCGCGGGCGTCTCGGGGCCGGATTCCTCGCGCAGCGCTTCGAGCTTGAGCTCGCGCAGATAGTCCTGATGGCGCTGCACCATCTTGGCGTTGATCTTCGCTTCGATCTGGTCGTCGACGGTGCGGTGCGCGACGAGATCGGCGAGCCGGTCCTCGATCTCACCGATTACTTTTTTGTACTGCGCTTTCGCGGGGCGCGTCTCGAGCGTCGGGTCCTCGAACACCAAGCGCTGGAGCGCCAGCAGGCGATCGGGAATCGCCTGCGAGCGCATCTCTTTGAGCGTGCCGAGCTTCCCGGCGCGCATGACGACCTTCTCGGTCCCCAGCGCCTCCGTCAGAACGTCGTAGAGCGCTGCGATCTCGCGCCGCAGCTTCTCGTCGGCCCGCAGTCGCACGCTTATTTCAGCGCGACGACCTGCACCGCCGACTTCGCGATGATGTTGTTGCCGAGACGGATCTCGACCGGATACGTGCCGAGCGCCTTGATGCCGTCCTTCATCTCGATCTTGTGCCGGTCGATCGTGAGGCCGAGCTGCTCGTGCAGCGCGTCCGCGACTTGCGCGTTCGTGACGGTGCCGAACAGACGGCCGTTGCCGCCGGCCTTGGCCGACACCTTGATAACCGCGTTCTCGAGCTGCGTCGCGACGTCCTGAGCGTTCGCGACCTCCTCGGCCTGTTTGCGCTTCTTGGCGTGCTGCTGCTGCTCCAGCTGCTTCATCGCGCCCGGCGTCGCGACGACGGCGAGCTTCTGCGGGAACAAATAGTTGTTCGCGTAGCCGTCCTTGACGTCGACGACGGTGCCGCGCGAGCCGATCGGCTTGACGTCGCCGGTGAGAATGACCTTCACTGCGGCGCTCCTACTGAAGGACGAACGGGAGGAGGGCGATGATGCGGGCGCGCTTCACGGCGACGGTCAGCGCGCGCTGGTGCGACGCGCAGTTGCCGGAGATGCGGCGCGGAAGAATCTTGCCGCGCTCGCTGATGTACTTGCGCAGGCGCGTCGTGTCTTTGTAGTCCAGGTCGTGCGTGCGTTCCGCGCAAAAATTACAGACCTTGCGCTTGGGGCGGCGATCTTTTTTCGCCGAAGCGCGCTTGCCTTTGGGAGGGGGCATATCGGTGGGGTGAACCTCGTGGTGATGTAGGTGGAAAGCGGCCGAAGCAGGTCGGCCCTACACACGTGGCACCCGAAGGCGCCACGACCCCGAACCGTCCAAGAGAACGGCGCGGCACCGCCCCGGGCGGGGCAGCAAAGGCGATCATAGCACGATCGGTGCCCCGCCGCCACCCCCGTGATTCCGCTCGCTGCAGCGCCGAATGCCCCACAGGGCGGGCTAGGCGAGCGAGCGAATCCAAGCAGCCCGGCTTCCTCCGGGTGAAGGACGAACCGATGAGCGTTTTGACCGGCCGCGTGCTCGACCCCACAAGTCCCGGCTGGGAGGGCGCGCGCCACAACTTCCGCGCGGCCGTCGACTACAGCCGCCTGGTGCCGAAGAACGTCGTGTTCTGCCAGCACAAGCACGACGTGCGCAACGCCGTGACGTGGGCGCGCGAGAACGGTGTTCCGCTGCGCGCGCGCTCCGGCCGCCACAGCTATGAAGCGTTCTCGCTCGTGCAGGACGGCGTCATCATCGACGTCAGCGAGATGGACGAGATCACGGTGGATGCAAAGGCGGGCACGGCGCGGATCGGAGCGGGCGTCTTCTGTCTCGATCTCCACGAGCAGCTTTACGATGTGGGTCTCACCATCCCGGCGGCGAGCGGCGCCAGCGTTGGTATTGCCGGACTCACGCTGGGCGGCGGGTTCGGCGTCGTCTCGCGCAAGTACGGCCTTGCGTGCGACAACGTGCTGGGCGTCGAGCTCGTCGACGCGTGCGGCGAGCTCGTCTACGCGAATGCGGAACAAAATGCCGACCTTTATTGGGCGTGCCGCGGCGGCGGCGGCGGGAACTTCGGCATCGTGACCGCGTTCGATTTCAGAGTCCACCCGGTCGGGATGGTCGCGGTCTGCAACATCACGTGGCAGTGGAGCGACTTCATCGCGGTCGCCGACACGTTCCAGCACTGGGCGCCGAGCGCGCCCGACGATCTCTCGACGTTCCTGCGCTTCGCGGTCGGCGACGCGCCGGGCGCCGGAACGATCACGCTGTTCGGCCAGCTCACCCCCGACTCACCGCAAGAGCTGGCCGGGTTCAGCGCGCTGCTGGCGCCGATGCTCGGCGCCGCGCCGCCGACCGGAATCAGCGTGCAGATGATGCCGTATTCGTACGCGGCCGCGATGTTCGCCGGCGTCGACCCGAAGAACCCGCAGTGGATGATCCACCCGCACAACGACACGCAGTATTTCAAGAGCACGTCAGCGGTCGCGTACGAGCCGTTCCCGAAAGCTGCGCTCGAGCTGCTCAAGGCGCAGCTGGAGCTCGCGCCCGTGCAGACCGGCTGGGACACCAACGAGCCGAGCATGGTGCAGCTGTTGGCCGGCGGCGGCGCGCCGGGCCGCGTTCCGGTCGACGGTACGGCTGTGCCGCACCGCGACGCCGTCTGCGTCGTGCAGTACGACGCGTACTGGACGGACCCGGCCGACCAGCCCGTCGCGGAGAAATGGATCGAGGGCGTGCGCACGTCGATGCTGCCGTACGCGCGCAACGCGTACGTGAACTACGTCGACCTGCAGATCGAGAACTATCTGGAAGCGTATTACGTCAGCAACTTGCCGCGCCTGATCGAGGTGAAGGGCCGCGTCGACCCCGACAACGTCTTCAACTTCCCGCAAAGCGTCCCGACGATGCTTCCCGACAAGCCTGCGTGACGATCGAGCACGTCGTGGTTCTCATGCTCGAGAACCGCTCGTTCGATCACATGCTCGGCTTCTTCCCGAGCGGCGGCAAACCGTTCGAAGGGCTCACGGGCGAAGAGGCCAACTTCGCGGATCCGCTTGGGCAGACCGGTTTCAAGGCGCAGGTCACTGCGGACGCGCCGTACGTTCCCGACATCGATCCCGGCCCCGATCACTACGTCTCGAACGTGCAAATGCAGCTGTTCGGGCACGCGGGTGCGTGGCCCGGCGATCCCGTCGCGCAGCACAACAACGGCTTCTTATACGACTACGCGCAGATCACGCACGACTTCGCATCGGCAGCGAAGGTGATGCGCTGCCACGGCCCCGATCATCTGCCGGCGCTGACGGCGCTCGCGCAGGAGTTCGCGCTGTGCGACCATTGGTTCGCGTCGGTGCCGGGCCCCACGTGGCCGAACCGCTTTTTCGCCCACGCCGCGACGTCCGGCGGACACACCGACAACGTCGTGCGGCTGTACGAGATGCGCACGATCTACGAGAACCTGACGGACGCGGGCGTCTCCTGGCACGTGTACTTTCACGACTTCCCGCAGTCGGTCGCGCTCGCGCACCAGTGGCCGTTCGTGCCGCTGCACTACAAGCTGGCCGAGGAGTTCTTCGAGGACTGCGCGGACGGCTCGCTGCCGAGCTACTCGTTCATCGAGCCGCGCTACTTCAACGAAGGCGCGCTGCGCGCGAACGACCAGCACCCGATCCACGGCGTCGCGCACGGCGACGCCTTGATCGCGGACGTCTACAAGGCGCTGCGCGGCGGGCCCAAATGGGAGAGCACGCTGCTCGTCGTCGTGACCGACGAGCACGGCGGGCTCTACGACCACGTTCTTCCCCCGCCCACGGTCAATCCCGACGGCCTGGTGTCACCGCAGTTCGACTTCACGCGGCTGGGCGTTCGCGTTCCGGCCGTCGTCGCGTCGCCGTGGATCGCAAAAGGCACGATCTCGTCCACCGTCTACGACCATACGACGATCCCCGCGACGCTGCGCGATCTCTTCCATCTTGCGGCGTCGCTCACCGAGCGCGACAAGCACGCGAACACGCTGCTGCCGCTGCTGACGCAGGGCACGCCGCGCACCGATACACCGCCGGATCTGCCGCGGCCGGCGGCGGACGTGATGCTCGTCGCGGCCGCGGTGCAGCCGGACACGCGGCCGCTGTCCCGTTTTCAGAACAGCCTGATCACGCTCGCGCACTCGGTCGCGGCCGCCGCGCCCGCGATGCTCCCCGCACCCTTCGCAACCGGCGCCGTCGCGACCGAGCGCGAGGGCGCGATGTTCGCCAAGATCGCGATCGGAGCGCTGCGCCGGCTCTAAGCTCCGGCGCGCGGTGCGGAAAAGGCTTCCGCCAGCTGCCGCGAGTCGCTGTACTCGCGGAACGACCCGATCTTGTCGCCGCGCAGGCGGAAGACCATCGCGAACTGTTCGGCGACGCGAACGCCCGTCGCGCGAACCGTCGCGTCGAACGAGCCCAGCGCTACCACGATGTCCCCGGACGCGATGAACTCGCGCGTCTGGAAATCGTGGAACTCCACCGTCTCGTTGAGCGTCTGGAAAAACTGCCCGACCCCGGCCTTGCCATGGACCGGTCCGGCGTACGGGATCGCCGTCCCGCCGCCGGGCGTCTCCCATTCGATGTCGTCGGTGCAGCGGTCCAGCAGCGAGGCGATGTCGCCCCGCTGGAAGTCGGCGAATGCGCCTTGAACTTGGGTAACCGCGTCGTCTCGTACCATGCTTTTAAACCCTCCATCTCATACGTGGTGTGCGCCGCCGTGGCGCCGAGAGCAAACCGTGCTATAGCTTAACCGGCCGCTGACCAAACGCAAAAGAGTGCCGGGCGGATGGCCCCGAAAATCAGCGCCGCCGAGGGAGACCTTGGACTACAAACAAAGGAGGTCCGGCTGATGGCGGCTTTAGCCGTTGGAATCATTATCGTTGTCGTGGCGATGACGTTCAACCTGCAGCAATAACGTCCCCGCGCCGGTGTTCGCCGGGGAAGCGGTTCCCATGGCGAACGGACCGGCATGAACTACCGTAAGAAGTTCTTCGTGGAGCCGGGGAGCAAGGTGCGCCTGAACGACGTCGACCCGTCGTTCACCGGCAAGCACGAGAGCGCTGACGAGGCGCGCGAGGCGATCGCGAAGGATTGCGACCGGCTCGCGCACTTGCAGTACCGCCTGTACGCGGAAAACCGGCGCTCGCTGCTGGTCGTGCTGCAAGCGCCCGACGCCGCGGGCAAGGACGGCACCGTGCGCCACGTGTTCGGATCGCTCAACCCGCAAGGCGCGACGGCGCACGCGTTCAAGGTGCCGACCGCGGAGGAAGCCGCGCACGACTTCCTGTGGCGCGCGCACAAGGTGACGCCCGCGCGCGGGTCGATCGCGATCTTCAACCGCTCGTATTACGAAGACGTGCTCGTCACGCGCGTGCACGATCTCGTGCCGAAGGACGCCATCCCCAAGCGCTTCGACCGCATCGCCGAGTTCGAGAAGAATCTCCAGCAGGCCGGCACCCAGATCCTCAAGTTCTACCTGCACATCAGCGCGGACGAGCAGCTGCGGCGCTTCCAGCAGCGGCTCGAGGACCCGAACCGCCAGTGGAAGATCAGCGAGTCGGACTACAGCGAGCGCCCGTACTGGAACGACTACCGCAAAGCGTACGAGGACGCGCTCGAGCACACGAGCACGGAGCGCTCACCGTGGTACGTCATTCCGGCGAACCACAAGTGGTTCCGCAACCTCGCCGTCGCGCGGATCGTCACCGAGACACTGGACGAGATGGACTTGCAATTTCCCGCGCCGACCGTCGACATCGAGGAGATGCGCGCGAAGTTCCACGCCGCCGAAGGTGAGCCGGCGGGCAAGGCATAGCGCCGACTTCCCGCCGCGCTACGGCAGGTGCGTTACGGCAGGCGGAGCGAGGCGCGCAGCGCGCGGTCGCGCAGCGCGGGCGGCAAGATCGCGATGATGCTGCCGAGACGCGCCGGTTTTCCAAGCAGATACGTGGCCCGCGGCTTGCGCGCGGTGACGGCGTGCAGAATCGCGCGGCTCACGTGCTCCACCGGCATCCCGATGCGCTCCTCGTGCGCGGTGGCGGCGAACACCGCCTCGATCTGCGGGCCGTAGTATTCCATCGCCTTGGGCGGCAGCAGGCCGAGCAGGGTGTCGCGCGAGTCGCGCCCCTTCTGCCAGATCGGCGTCTTCACCGACGCCGGCTCGATCAGCGAGACGGCGATCCCGGCGGGACGCAGCTCGGTACGCAGCGCGTCGGCGATGGCGCGCAGCGCGAACTTCGACGCGCTGTACGGCGCGATGAACGGCACGGAGAGCCGCCCGGAGATCGAGCCCACGAACACGAGCCGCCCGCGCGACAAGCGCAGCTGCGGAAGAAACGCCTGCGCCGTCGCGACCGCGCCGAACA
>JAQBPK010000253.1 GCA_028287565.1 Vulcanimicrobiota bacterium | reverse complement strand
CAGCGCCTCTCCGCGGTGGGTCTGCGCCTGCAGGAGTCGATCGCGGCATGCGACGGATTCGCGCGCGACGCGCACGGGTGCGACGCGGAGATCGCGGCGGGCGCGAACGTCGTCACGCCGTGGCTCGCCGCGCGCGCCGCGGTCGCCGAGACCGGCGGCGCGACCGCGCTGCTCGAGACGCTGCGCACCGGCTTGGTGAAAGTGCTCGCAAAGCTCGGCATCTGCACGCTGCGCTCGTACGTCGGCGCTCAGACGTTCGAGGCGCTGGGTTTGCGCCGCGAGATCGTCGACACGTGCTTCCCGGGCATGGCGACGCACGTCGCGACGCTCGGCTTCGACGAGCTCGAAGAAGATATCCGCGCGTGGGACGCGCTCGCGAACGAAGGCGGCGAGCCGCCGCAGCGCGGGCTGTTCCGCTACCGCCGCGACGGCGTGAAGCACCACTACGACCCGCCGCTGCTCAAGAACTTGCGCAAGACGATCGTCGCGCGCGACGAGGCGGCGTTCCTCGCGCTGTCCGACCAGCTGGAGCAGCGCGAGACGATCGCGCTGCGCGATCTCGTCGAGCCGGTCGCGCTCGGCGAGCCGATCCCGCTCGACGAGGTGGAGCCCGAAGAGAACATCCTCGCGCGCTTCGTCACGGCGGCGATGTCGCTCGGCGCGCTCGGCCCTGAGGCGCACGAAGCGGTCGCGCTCGGCGCGAAGATCGCCGGCGCGCGCAGCAACGGCGGCGAAGGCGGCGAGGATCCGTCCAAGACGCTCAACGCGATCAAGCAAGTTGCGTCGGCCCGTTTCGGCGTCGCGCCGGAATATCTCGCGACCGCCGAAGAGCTCGAGATCAAGATCGCCCAAGGCGCGAAACCGGGCGAGGGCGGACAGATTCCGGGATTCAAGGTCACCGCGGAGATCGCCGTGCTGCGCGGCGCGGTGACGGGACAGTCGCTGGTCTCGCCGCCGCCGCATCACGACATCTACTCGATCGAAGATCTCGCGCAGCTGATCTACGATCTGCGCCGCGCGAACGCGAAGGCGAAGATCGCGGTGAAGCTGGTCGCGCAGTCGGGCATCGGCTACGTCGCGAGCGGCGTCGCGAAAGCGCGCGCGGACGTCGTTCACATCGCCGGGCACGACGGCGGCACGGGCGCGTCGCCGCTCGGCTCGATCAAGCACGCCGGCTTGCCGTGGGAGCTCGGGCTGATCGAGACGCACCACACGCTCGTCGCAAACGGTTTGCGCAAGCGCGTCGACCTGCGCGTCGACGGCGGCTTCAAGACGGGACGCGACGTGGTCGTCGCGTCGATGCTCGGCGCGGACATGTTCGGCTTCGGCACCGCGCTGCTGATCGCGCTGGGCTGCATCTACGCGCACCAGTGCCATCTCAACACGTGCCCGGTCGGGATCGCGACGCAGGATGCCGTGCTGCGCGGCAAGGTCCCCGGCACGGCGGACGACGCGGCGACGTTCCTGCGCTTCGTCGCGCGCGACGTGCGGCGGCGGCTCGCGGCGCTGGGCGCGCGTTCGCTCGACGAGATCCACGGCCGCAGCGATCTGGTGCGCCCGCGCTACGACCGTTCCGGCGGCGTCGACCTCGACGAGCTGCTGCGCCTGCCGGAGATTCGCTCGCCCGGCGACTCCGCGCCGATCGACGTCGCGCACCTCGACGACGGAGCGATCGCCGGCGGCGAGCAGCGCATCACGCCGTCCGACCGCGCCGTCGCGACGCGCATCGCGTACGACACGGTCGTGCGCAAGACGCGCGGCGAGTACGTCGGGCCTGCGACGTACCGGTACACGGGCAGCGCCGGGCAGAGCTTCGGCGCGTTCCTCGCGGCGTCGATGACGCTCGAGCTCGACGGTGAGGCCAACGACGGCGTCGGCAAAGGCATGAGCGGCGGCCTGCTGATCGTGCGCGGCGCGGGGCAGTCGCACGAGCCCGCGATCGGCAACGCGTGCTTCTACGGCGCGCGCGGCGGCGAAGCGTTCGTGCGCGGCGCGGCCGGCGAGCGGCTCGCGGTGCGCAACAGCGGCGCGACGGTCGTCGTGGAGGGCGCCGGCGACCACGCCTGCGAGTACATGACGAAAGGCACCGTCGTCATCCTCGGCGCGACGGGGCGCAATCTCGCGAGCGGCATGACCGGCGGCGAGCTGTTCCTCCCGCGCGAGCACGCGACGCGCCTGGGCCCGACGCCGCTGATCGCGCACGACCTCGACGACGAGGCGCGCGAGCGCCTGCGCGCGCTGTTGGAGCGGCACGCCGCAACGACCGGGTCGGCGCGTGCGCAGCAGATGCTTGCCGCCGGCCCGGACGGTCTCGACCGCTTCGTTCGCTTCGCGGTTCCGATCGCCGTCGCGGTTGAGCCGCAAAGGGCGGTCGCCGCCGGCGGCTGACCGGGCGGCGTTCGCGCCGGCACCGAAGTCGGCTCGCATGCGCGTGTACGTCACCGGCAACTGTCAGGCGGTGTCGCTGGCGAGCTGTCTGTCGGTCATGGCGCCCGGCGCGAGCGTCGAGCAGATCGCCGCCGCGGTGGACCCGGCCGGCTTCGCAGCGGACGACGACGTTGTGTTTCGCCAGCGCCTGCCGCACGTGCCGTGGACGCTGCGCGCGCCGCGCGCGAACGAGATCCTCTATCCGCGCCTGTGGTTTAACGCGTTCCATCCCGATCTCGTCTACGTGCGCGCGCCGGCCGGGGCGGTGCGCCCGCCGCTCGGGAACTATCATTCGTCGCTCGTGCTGTACGCGTGGCACCGCCGCTTGAGCGTCGCTGAGACCGCCCGGCTGTTCACCGAAGCCGTCTTCGAGCATCTGAAGTTCTTCACGTTCTGGCCGGCGGCGAAGCGCGCCGCGTTCGAAGAAGCGCACGCGGCAGGCTTCGCGATGGAGGCGATGTTCGCGCGCTGGGAGCGGTCGGGCTGCTTCATGCATTCGGTAAACCACCCGGCGCTCACCGTCATGGCCGGTATTGCGCGCGGGTTGGCCGACCGGGCCGGTATCGCCGTCTGCGTGGACGCGCCCGAACGGTTGGTGAACGACCCGCTGTTGCGCAACGCGGTTTGGCCGGTCTATCCCGCGATCGCCGCGCGCTTGGGCGTGCCGGGCAATTACGCGTTCAAGACACCGCAGCTGCCGGGAGAGACGACGGCGACCGTGCTCGGCCTCGACGAGTTCATCGCGCGCTCGTTCGCGGCGTACGCCGAGATGCCGCAGGAGTTGCTGCATCCGGCACGCCTCGAGCGCCCGGCGTATCGCGATCTGGAACGTATCGGTGCGCGCGAGCGCGTGCGCTCGAACGGACGCTCGCCGTATGCCGGTCTGCCGTCGTTTCAGTATTGGCGCCGTGCGTTCGCCGGCGG
Source organism: Vulcanimicrobiota bacterium (assembly GCA_028287565.1). GTDB lineage: Bacteria > Vulcanimicrobiota > Vulcanimicrobiia > Vulcanimicrobiales > Vulcanimicrobiaceae > Vulcanimicrobium. The sequence continues at coordinate 3,730 of JAQBPK010000253.1, read as the reverse complement.
AGACGCCCGCGACGTCGATCCGGTCGGCACGCCGCCGTTCTCGATCGGCCGGGACGATCGGGTCGCGACCGCCGGGAGCTGCTTCGCCGAGCACATCTCGCGGGCGCTCGTGCGGCACGGGCACAACTTCCTCGTCACGGAGGAGGCGCCGCCCGGGGCCGCGCGCGACGACGCCGCGAGCGCCGGCTACGGTGTCTTCACGACGCGCTCCGGCAACGTCTACACCGCGCGGCAGCTCCTGCAGTTGTTCGACCGCGCGTACGGGACGTTCGTCCCGCACGATCGCGCGTGGCTCCGTCCGGACCGGCGTTTCGCCGATCCGTTTCGTCCGCGGATCGAGCGCGACGGTTTCGCGACCGCCGGCGAGCTGCTGCGTTCGCGCGACGTCCATCTGACGGCGGTGCGCGCGATGTTCGAGACGCTCGACGTGCTCGTCTTCACGCTCGGGCTGACGGAGGCGTGGCGCTCGCGAACCGACGGTGCCGTGTTTCCGCTGTCACCCGGCGTGGTCGCGGGCGCGATGGATACTGCGCGCTACGAGTTCGTGAACTTCACGGCGGCCGACGTGCGCGACGATCTCGAGGGCTTTCTTGCCCGGCTCGAGCGCGTGAACCGTGGCGCGAAGGTCATCCTCAGCGTCTCGCCCGTGCCGTTGATCGCGACCTACGAGCCGCGGCACGTACTCATCTCGACGACGTATTCGAAGGGGGCGCTGCGCGCGGCCGCGGACGAGGTCGCGCGGTCACACGAGAACGTCTGGTATTTCCCCGCGTTCGAGATCGTCGCGTCGCCGAGCACCGGGGGAGCGTACTACGAGCGCGACTGGCGTTCCGTCAACGCGCAAGGCGTACGGCGCGTCCTGCAGCTGTTCTTCGCCCACTGCTCCGCCGCCGGCGAAGCGGCTCACGACGCCGATCCGGCGATGCTCGACGAGAACCGGACCGGCGCGGACGTCTTGTGCGACGAAGCAGAGCCCGCCGGCGGCGACGCGGATTGGGATGATTACCGGACGTTGCTCGCGCTCGAGGTCGTGGACGATCCGACCGGCGATAGCGATTCGAGGACGGCCACGCTCGCGATGGACGCGCTCGGCGCGGCGTCGATGCGTGCGCCGCTGCGCGCCGAGGTGCCGGCAACCATGACGGCGCGAAGCATCATCACGGTGACTTGCACCGTCAGCAACGACGGCGACGCGGTCTTGGCGACGGCCGGGCGATACCCCGTCTACCTGTGCTATCGATGGTTCGACGAGCGTGACGCTCCGGCCGAGCTCGGTAACGCGATCCACACGCCGCTGCCTGCGCCCATCAGCGCCGGCGGGTCCGCCTCGACCGCGATGAGGATCCTGGCGCCGCAACGCGCGGGGCGCTATCGCCTGCGCGTGTCGTTGCTTCAGTCGCAGGTCGCCTGGTTCGACGACGTCGACCGCGCCAACGGCATCGACATCACGGTCGACGTTCTCGACGCCCCGCTTCGCGCGCGCGGCTCCTAGGGCGTCGAGCCGCTCGATCCCGTCGGCCCTGTCGTCGGCCCCGCCGAACCAGGCGTGCTCGGTGTTCCCGCGCCCGGCGTGCCGGCCGGTTTCTGGGCGGACTGCACGGCCGTGACCGTCGCGTCGGCCGCTTTTTTCGCCTGTTCGGCGAAGATGCTCAGGTGCTGCTGCGCCTGCGCCGTGCCGGCTTCGAGGAACGTCTTGCCGGTCGCGATGAACGTGCCCGCGTGCTGCAGCGCGGCGTTGGCCTGCTCTTGCGCGGCGGCGGTCACGTGCGGCGTCTGCTCGATCAGCGTCTTTTGCAGCTCCTGTGCCTTCGCAACGCCTTCGTGCACGAGCGGCGTGGCCTGCTCGATGCCTTTCTGCGCCGCCTCGAACGCGATCTGCTGGAGTTGTTTCGCCTGCTCGATCGCCTTGTTGAAGAAATCCATGTGGTTCGGTGCTCTCCTGTTACGGCGCGGCGTCCCCGCCGTGCACGGTGAGGACCCAGCGCAGCGCGCGTGCGTACTGGTCGAGCTCGCGAACCGTCCGGCGCAGCCAGCGGAACGCGGGGTCGCTACGTTCCTGCGTACCGGACGCCGATTCCACCTGTTTCACGTACGCGATTATGGTCGCCAGCTGCGCCTCGATCCCGTCCCAGCGGTCGCGCAGCGCGGCCTCCGACGCGTCCGGAAGCCGGTCGAGCAGCGGCGGCGCGGGCCGCTCGGAGAACTTCATGCTGAACTCGAGCCGCGCCAGCGCGTAGTCGCTCGTGCCGCGAATGAAGCTCGCCAGCAGGTTCACCAGCCGTGGATTCACGGCGAGCCGAGTCCGGTCGTAGCGGAACGCCGCGCCCTGGCGCTAATCTGAGGAATCGTGGCTGATCGTCGATACGTCATCGTCGGAAACGGCTTTGCCGGCACCACCTGCGCGGAACAGTTGCGCAAGGCTGATCCTGCATGTTCCATCGTCCTTTTCGCGGACGAGCCGTACTGTCTCTACAACCGGATCGCCCTGCCCCCGCTGCTGCGCAAGCAGGTGACCGAGCAGAAGGTCATCATGCGCGACGTGGCCTGGCACGAGAAGCACGGCATCGACTTGCGGCTTTCGACCCGCGTCGACAAGGTCAACGTGGCGGAGAAGACGGTCGTCGCGAACGGCCGCGAGGAGCCGTGGGACGCGCTGCTGATCGCGACGGGCGGCCGGCCCAACCCGGCGACCGCGCCGGGCGCCGCGGGCGCCGGCAACGTCTACAACTTTCAGTACATGGACGATACGCTCGCGATCTCGCGCGCGCTCGAGACGGCGAAGGTTGCCGTGGCGGTCGGGGGATCGTTCATCGCGTACGAGCTGGCGGAAGCGTTCGTGTCGCGCGGCGTCGAGACGCACTGGCTGATCCGCGGGCCGCGGTTCCTGCGCCGTATGCTCGACGAGGCGGCCGGCGAGCTGCTTCACATGGCGGCCCGCGCCGACGGCGTGCACCTGCACTTCGGCGAGGAAGTCCGAGAGTTCGTCCGCTCCAACGGCGCGGTGACGAAGATCGTCACGACCACCGGGCAGACGATCGAGACCGATCTGGTCGGCATCGGCCTGGGGCTCACGATCAACATGGAACTGTGCGAAGGCACCGGCATCGAGACGCGGACGGGGATCGTCACCGACGAGCACCTTGAGACCGCCGTGCCCGGGATCTTCGCCGCCGGCGACGCGGCCGAGTTCTACGACCCGATCGCCGAGCAGCACTACCGCATGGGGACCTGGAACAGCGCGGGCGCGCACGGCAAGCTCGCCGCCCACAACATGGCCGCCGCGGCGACCGGCGCCGACCGCAAGCAGTTCGACACCGTCCCCGAGTACTCGTCGCTCGTGTTCAGCGGGCAGACGATCACGCAGTTCGGCCTCTCGCCCGAGTACCGGGACGACATCGAGACCGAGATGGAGATCGACCGCGACAAAGGCTGGTACCGCGCGCTGTACTTCCTGGAAGACCGGTTCGTGGGCGCGGTCCTTATCGGGAAGGGCAACCGAGCGGGCAAGCGGCGCTATCTCGACGCCATCAAGACGAAGGCGCGGTTCCCCAAATCGGAACGGCGCGCGCTCTTCGCCTGGACTGCGGAGTAGCGCCCCTTCCTCTTGAATATCGAACGTATGTTCGATAAACTGATGCTCCCATGCATCACCCGAGCCCGGGGTCGGGGTGGTGATCGTCGGCGTTCGGCTGCCGTGCCTGCGGCTCGCGGCCGCGCTGCGGCACAACCT
>JAQBPK010000251.1 GCA_028287565.1 Vulcanimicrobiota bacterium | reverse complement strand
TGTCTTTTGCCTGCTGAATGCGATCCTGTTCCAGTCCCGATTGGATTGCGTCGAGCAGATCCTGGTCTCGAAACGGCTTGGTCAGAAACTCGATGGCACCGCCCTTGATCGCTCCGACGGACATCGGGATGTCGCCGTGTCCGGTGATGAAGATGATCGGCAGACGAAGGCCCGCGTCGGAGAGGTCGCGCTGGAAATCGAGGCCGCTCTTGCCCGGTAACCTGACATCGAGCACGAGGCAGGTGGGACCCTCAGGTCGTCCTGCCTTCAAGAACTCAGAAACGCGGTCATGCGCGCTGACCGCCAAGCCCACGGATCGCAGAAGCGTTTTCAGCGCCTCCCGGACGCCTGGATCGTCATCGATTACGATAACCGTGCCGAGAGGTTCAGGCATCGGCGTACGGCGGCAGGGCAAATTGAAACGTCGCTCCCGGGCCTGCGTTGGGCAACGCCGATAGCCGCCCCCCGTGAGCTTCGATGATGGAGCGGCAGATCGAGAGCCCCATGCCCATGCCGCTCGATTTCGTCGTGAAAAACGCGTCGAACAGCTTGTCGGCCTGATCCGCGGCAATCCCGATACCGCAGTCGGTCACCGCGACGAGCACGTTGTGCGTCTCGTCCTGTTGCGTTCGGATTACCATGACACGCGGCCGGGTCGCGATCGGCTCCATCGCTTCGACGCCGTTGGCGACGAGGTTGACGATCACTTGCTGCAGCTGGATTCGGTCGCCGTTGACCGGAGGCAAGGCGTCCGCGAGCTCCGTGCGCATCGATACCCGGCGGCCGGCAAGGTCATGGTGCACTAACGCAATGGCTTCGTCCACGACCTCATTGATGTCGAGCGGCGTCTTCGGCGTATCCGTCCTGTTCAAGAGCGCACGGATGCGCCGGGTGACCTCGCCTGCCCGATGACCGTTCTTGATGATGCTCTCGAGCGCGCTGCGCGCCTCCTCGAGGTTCGGAGTGCTGCGGTTGAGCCACCGCCGGCACGCTTCGGCATTGCTTACGACGGCAGTGAGTGGTTGGTTCACTTCGTGCGCGATCGACGCGGCGAGCTCGCCCAGCGTGGTCACGCGCGTGACATTGGCGAGCTCGGCTTGTGCCTGCCGCAGCTCCTCCTCGGCGCGCCTTGCTGCGGTGACGTCCATCACCGTTCCGGTGAATTCCAGCTCACCTGCTTGGCCATGAACGGCGTGAACGGCGAGATGGATGTGCTTGACGGACCCGTCCGGCATCAGCAGCCGGTGCTCGAAGTCGAAGCCCTTCCCCTCACTCGATGCGAGCTCGATCTGCCGTTGTACGAGGGGTGCGTCGTCCGGATGGATCCGTTCGAGAATCATTTCGAGCGTGGGTGAAACAGATACGTCGTAGCCCAAGATTCTGAACGTCTCGTCCGACCAGGCTCGTTCTCCGGTCGACACGTTCCAGCTCCAGCTGCCGGTGTGGCTGATTCTTTGCCCTTCGGCCAGGACGCTCTCGCTGCGGTGGAGATTCGAATAGAGCGTGGCATTCTCGAGCGAGATCGCGGCCTGTGAGGCCAGCAACTCCAACACCGCCACGCGGGCCGCCGTGAAAACGCGCGGAGCTAACGTGTTCTCGAGGTAGAGTGTGCCGACGAGCTTCGTTTGCTTTATCAGCGGGACGCAGAGCACCGAGCGAGGCCGCACCTGCTGCACGTACGCATCTTCGGAGAACAGCGCCGGCGCTGCGGCTTCGTCCAGGATCACGCTCTGCCGCGTCCGGATCACGTAATGGAGCACGGATTCCGGGAGCTCGGAAGGCGTCACGGCCGCCTGACGCAGCGCCACCTCAAGCGTGCCGCGGCCGGTCGTTGCTTCCGCGGCGATCCGGGGCTCGCCGTTCGGGAAAAGGATAAGCAGGCCGCGCTCGGCGCCGCCGTGCTCGACCGCGAGCTTTATGAGCGTCTCGATCACTTTGCCGAGCTCGATCTCACGCGACACCGCCTGCGACGCTTTGATCACCGTCGCAACGTCCAGCTGCCCGACGGGCGCGTCGATCGTCGCGGCCGATGCAGACGCAGCCGGTTCCTGATGTAATTCCGGGTAACGGTCGTCGAGCTGACGCACCTTGCCGGCTGCACCCCAGCGCAGATAGCAGCTGCGCGCTGCTTTGCGATGGGCGTGCGCGGCGGTCGTCGACCCGTGGGCGGCATACCATCCTGCGGCAAGCTCGTGGGCGAGTCCCTCAAACTGCACGAAGCCGCTCTCGCGAGCCAGGTTAATCGCCTGTTCGTACAGGCGCATTGCATCTGCGTCTCGCCGTTCCAGGCGTGCAATCTCCGCCCTGATGAGCGCGTACTTGTCCGCGAACGTCGGCGGGTACGTTTCGGCCCACTCGCGCAGTTGTTCCCGGTGCGCCGCCAGGAGCTCGCGCCACCCGTTTTGCTCGTCGCCGGAAGCGTTCTCATAGAGCGCCGCTACCGTTAGTGCGGTGTAGCAGAAGTAGTCGAGCAATTGGATCTGAGCGGTTGCGACGGAAAGGAGCGGCTTCGCCTTGCCGGCTGCCGCGAGAGCCTCGGCGTAGTCGCCCGACAGGAACCGTGCTTTCAGTTTGAGGATCCAGTACCAGCAGACCATCAAAGGCATACGGTCCCCCGTCAGCTGCGCTTCGAAGGTAGCCTCGTCGAACTGCGCGTCGCTGAAGGTGGAGAAGGCCGCGGTCCGGCCCTGCATTGCCGCGATGAAGCGTTGCTGGCTGCGCACGATGTCCGCGGCGTCGCCGTATTTGGCTTCCCGGGCGGCGGACAACGCCTTCTCGGACTCGCGCCACACCGCGTCGAGCGGAGCGTTTTGCAGCAGAAGGCCGGTGACGGTTTGGTGCGTGCCGTAGCAAGTGAACGTCAAATCTCCCGTCTCGATCGCGGTGCGAGACGACGCCCGCATGAAATCGATAGCGGCCTCGACGGGCTGCGTCCAGAACGCGACCGTTCCCATCGCGTGATAGACTTTCGGCTGGTTGGCGATGAAGCCGTGCCTTTCCACCAAGTCGCAGGCAAGCTTGGCGAAACGATAGCCCGCACCGTAACGGTGAAACACCGGGCCGGAGATAAAACCAAGCAGGGCGAAGCCGAGCGCGGATGCATCGCTGATGCCGTGCTGCATGCCGATCTTCACCGTGCGGCACGCGATGAAGCAAAATAAGTGAAAGTCGGAAAAGTAGGCGGGGGGACCCAGGACCGAGAGCACCTGCACGGCGGCCTGAAGTTCCGGATCGGACATCATCGGCAGATCGATCAAGGCCTCGGCCGGGCGCCCATCGAGGGTTTGCCAGACCGTCTCGTATTCGCCCTGGACCTGTGCGAAGGTCGGGTGTACCGGCAGGTCGATGCCGAACGAGCGCAGGCACGTGAGCGCACTGTCGATCGCTTGCGGGTGTTCGCCCTTCAATACATGCAAATAGATCCGCAGGCAGGAGGCCTCCGCGAATGCGACGTTCGAAGCCGCGCGCTGCAGTAACGCCACGATCAGTTGCTCGGC
>JAQBPK010000237.1 GCA_028287565.1 Vulcanimicrobiota bacterium | reverse complement strand
CGCCCGACAGGCTGCGGATCCCGCCGATCACCGACATCAGCACGAAGTTCACCGACAGCAAGAAATCAAACCCGCTCGGATCGATGTACGACGCCTGCGATGCGTACACCGCGCCCGCGACGCCTGCGTACACCGCGCTGAGCACGAACGTCTGCCGTTTGAGGCGCACCGCGTCGACGCCGAGCGCTTGCGCGCCGAGCTCGCCCGCGGAGATCGCGACGAGCGAGCGCCCGAAGTTCGAGCGCACGATGTTGCCGGCGAACCACAGCCCGGCCGCGACGAGCGCCCACGCCAACACCGCGTACGCCGGCTGGCCGAACCGGTACGAACCCAGCGCGAAGCCGGGGATGTCCTTGAACCCGGACGATCCGCCGATGAACTCCCACTGGTTGAAGACGACGTTGATGACGATACCCAGCGCGAGCGTCGCAAGCGCGAGCAAGTTCTCGCGCAAGCGCAGCGCGACGAAGCTCAGCACGTACGCGACAAAGGCGGCGAGAATGGCACCGGCGACCATCCCGGCCCACGGCGTGAGCCCGAGCTTCACCGCAAGCGCCGCCGACGTGTACGCGCCGATGCCGAAGAACGCCGCTTGCCCGAGCGACACCTGTCCCGCGTAGCCCATGAACAGGTTGAGGCCGATCGTGACGAGCGCGTACAGGCCGATCTGCGTCAGCAGCCCGGTGTAGTACGACGGGAGAAACCAGACGATCGCGGCGACGAGCGCGAGCAGCACGAGCCCGATCCGGCCGTACACGAACATCCTTTCCAGCGAGCCGAGCGAGAGGAGAACGCCGTTTCCGTTCGGATTCTCCCCGGCCGGTGCCCCAACTCCTTGTCCGCGCCGGAACCGCCGTGGTCCGGCTCTGAACCGAGCACGCTCCGATGCCTGAAACGATCTACCTCCCGCCGCGCCTTGCAACAGCCGCCGATCTCGACGTGCTCGTCCGTCACCGCGTGCACATGTTCGCGGACATGGGCTTCACGCGCGACGACGGCTTCGCGGCGCTGGCGCAAGCGAGCGCGGCATGGCTCGCAGGCGCGCTGGCCGACGGCCGCTACATGGGCTGGCTCATCGCACCCGCGGCCGCACCCGACACGGTCGCAGCGGGCGCGGGAATGCTGCTGCACGACTGGCCGCCGGGCATCCGCGACGCGGGAACGGCGCGCGCATACATCCTCAACGTCTACACGGAACGAGAACACCGCGGAAACGGCCTCGCAACGATCGCAACGCGCGCCGCAATCGACGAAGCACGACGCCGCGGTATCCGCGTCGTAAGCCTGCACGCGAGCGACGAGGGCCGCACGATCTACGAACGCTTGGGCTTCGAAGAAACCAACGAGATGCGGCTGTTGCTCGACCAGGCATAAAGCACGTCCGGTTCGCGCTCTTCATTGTCGCTGCCGTTGGTCATCTTTGCGCACGTGAAGCCGTGCGCTTCGTAGAATGCGCGCGCTTGTTCGTTCCGTTGGAACGTCCACAACTGTAGGCGTTCGTTGGCGTGCATCGCCTTGCGCAGCAGTGCGGCGCCAACGCCCGTGCGCTGATTCGCGGGGTGGACGTACAGCTGATCGATCCAGCCTTCGCGAAACGCGCAGAATCCAACCAGCAGACCATTGCGCTCGGCGACCCACACTTCGCACGTTTCGAACACGCGCTCGCGGAAGAACGCGCGATCCTCTTCGGGCGTGTGTAAGTCCGGAAGGTACGGAAGCGCCGTCTCTTTGCTCAGGCGGAACAGCGCAGCCACCGCGTCGCTCTCGCCGGCGTGCGCGCGGCGGACGACCGGATCGTCCATCGCCGCCCCGTTTGCGCCGAAAGCGTCGCGGACCTGGCATGACGAACAGGGCGTCGTGACCACCGCCTCCTCGTCGCTATCGCGCTCTTGGGATCTCCGCGGCGTCTCCCTCATGGCGTTCGCGCACGGGGCGAGCGATCTCTACTCCGGTATTCTGCCGTTCGTCATCTTCTATGACGTCACGCGCGCCGGATTGCCGGCCTGGTGTCAGGGCGCGCTCGCGTTCGCGTGGTATCTCACGAGCTCGATCGCTCAGCCGGTCGTCGGCGCGTACAGCGACCGGCGTGGGCGGTGGTGGTTCTTGCCGGCGTCCGTCGCGCTTACGGCGGTCGCGGTCTCGCTGACGCCCGCCGCGACGTCGCTTCCGATGCTGCTCGCGTGCGTTGTGTTCGGCGGCATCGGCTCCGCGGTGATGCACCCGGAGGCCGGGCGCTATTCCTCGCTGCTCGGCGGCTCCAAGCGCGCGTCGGCGATCTCGATCTTCCAGATCGGCGGCCAGGTGGGCTACGGGATCGGTCCGCTCGTCGCGGCGGCATTGCTCGCGCACGGCGGCGCGGCAACGGTCGTCGCGATGAGCGTTCCCGGCGTGCTGGCAGCGCTCGCCGTGGCGGCGGTGCTTCCGGCGTTCGCGCGCGACGCCGACGCGGCGTCGCCGCGCCGGATCGCGTCCGACGCGGCACATCCGCGAATCGACCGCTTCGCCATCGGATTGCTCGTCGTCAGCACGGCGCTGCGCTACCTGGTCGGCGCCTCGTTCGCGTTCTATCTGCCGAACTTGCTGACGTCGCGGGGTCTGCCGCTCACCGCGGCCGGCGCCGTCGTCACCGCCTTCTTGATCGCCGCGGCCGTGGGCCTGTACGCCGGCGGAGCGCTGGCCGACCGCTTCGGCCACGCGCGCGTCGCAATCGCCGGGCTCGTCGCGTCGGTGCCGCCGCTGCTGCTCGCGCTCGCGCTGCACGGGCCGCTCGCGGTGGCGATGCTGCTGCTGGGCAGCGCGCTGCTCTCGATGCAGAACGCACCGGGCGTCGCGCTCGCGCAGACGCTGCTGCCGCGCAATCTCGGAACGGCGCTGGGCCTGATGAACGGCGTCGCGTTCGGGATCGGCTCGCTCGGCGTCGCCGCGGTCGGCGTGGTGCTGACGAGGTCCGGCCCGGAGGCCGCACTCGCGCTCACGGCGTTCGCGCCCCTGCCGGCCGCGCTCGCGTACGTCTTGGTCGGCCGCCGCGGTAAGCCCGATGTAGGCTCGGCGGCCTAAGCTTCGCGCATCACCTCTCACGGAGACAGTGCACGTCACCCGCTCGCACGCGCCCGCACGGTCGCCAAGGCAGGCAGCATGGACAAGCGCTCTCGTCACGTGTAGAGTTACCGAACATGGGAGGGGTTTTTATGCGCCACCGGGCGTCTTGGATATTCTTCGTCGCCGTCGTTTCGCTTGTGATCGGCGGGCTGACGACCGCGGTCACATGGAGCTATCCGGGAGGGACCGATCTCGCCGCAACGCCGTGCTCGATCACGGCGAAGCCCATCACGATCGTGACCGATCCACGGATTCGGTTCGAAGCCAAGGTCGTCTACGACTACGGAAGAGTACCCGTCGAAAGGGCGCCCGCGACCCGAGTCATTTTCCGCGCTCTGCCCTCGGGCAAGGTCGTTGGACGGGTGCGGCTGGCCGGATCGCTCCGAACCGATTTCGACGTGCCGGTGGGAACCACGGCAATCGGCGTTCAGCTCACGACCGGTAACCGCATCGACGCCACCGACCCGCGGACGCCGGACAGCATCGGACGCTTTCGGCTCGAGCGGACATCGTCGGTGACTTGGCTCATACCGCGCGCGCCGAAGGCGTCGCCGGAACGGAACACGCAATACTGACCGCATGATCGTCCGGGCGACGCTGTTCGACCGATTCTTCGATCGGACGGCGGAGCTCGGAGCGCTCGTCGCAGCGTTTCGGGACGCCGCCCGAGCGCAGCGCGCTGCGACGATCGTGGTGACCGGCGAGGCGGGGATCGGCAAATCGCGACTGCTCGCGGAGTTTCGCAAGCACATCTCGTCCGAACGCGGATATGTCATCGCCGGCGTGTGCTTGGAATACGCGCGCACGCCGTACGGACCGTTTCTCGATGCGCTCGCGGACGAGCGCGCGGCGGCGAAAGCCGTCGACGCGTTGCGCGAACCGACCGTCGGCGTCACGTCGCACGACGACGACAAGCTGCGGCGCTTCAAGATCGTCGAGCAGTCGCTCCGCCGCACGATCGCGACGCGCGGCACGACAGTCCTGATTCTCGAAGACGTTCACTGGAGCGACGCCGCGAGCCTCGAGCTGTTCCACTACCTGGGCCGGGAGCTCGCCGACGTCGCGGCCGTGCTGATCGCGACCGCACGAAGCGACGACATCGAAGCGGTCCCCGAGCTCGACAGAGCCGTCGCGCGGCTGATTCGCGACGGCGCCGCCGAGCTGCGTCTGGACGGCATACCCGACGGCGTCGTCGCAGCCGCAATCCGGACCGCGCTGCCCGAAGGCGTCGCGCTGCCCGGAACCGCCGTGCAGCGCATCTGCGATCTCGCCGAAGGCCGCCCGCTGATCGCCGAAGAGCTGCTGCGCGGCACGCTCGACCACGCGCAAGCCGGCGACGTCAATCCGCGAACCGTCGTCTCGATCCGCTCCACCATCGTCGAGCGCCTGCAGAAGTTCTCCGCGGCCGCGCAGCTCGCGCTCACGTATGCGGCGGTGATCGGGCGCGACTTCGACTCGAAGCTGCTCGCGCGCATCACGGACCTGCCCGAAGCCGAGGTGCTGCGCATCATTCGCGAAGCGCGCAACGCGCAGCTCATCAAGCAAACCGGCGACAACCGCTTCAGCTTCCGCCACGCCGTCACGCGCGAAGTGCTGTACCGCGAGCTGCTCACTGGCGAGGCGCGCGCATTGCACGCAACGATCGCCGCCGTTCTGGAGGACGGCGTCGATGAAAGCCGCGCGGACGAGGTGGCGTATCACTGGTGGGCCGCTCGCGATCCGGTGCGCGGCATGGAATGGAACGAGCGCGTCGGCGACCATGCCGCGGCGATGAACGCGTATGCCGACGCGGCGGTTCGCTACGAGCGCGCGCTCAGCTTTGCGGAACGCGGTTCCGGCCGGCGCGCCGCATTACTTGAAAAAGCGACGTCGGCGCTCGTCACGATCGGCGACATGGAGCGCGCCCGCACGCTGTGCCGCGAAGCGGCCGAGGAGCGCAAAGCGCGCGGCGACGACGACACGGCGCTGCGCCTGATGATCTGGGTGGCGCGCCAGTGGTACGAAGCCGGTTCCGCGGCGGAAGCCCTCGCCACGGTTCGAACCGTGCGCGACCAGCTCGCGGAGCGCGCGCCCACGGCGATCCACTACACGGCGGAAACGACGTACGCGGCGATCCTCGCGCTGCAGGGACAGCCGGCGGAAGCGCTCGAGCTGCTGGAGCTCGCGGCGGACTGGGCGTGCGCGCACGATCCCATCGACGACTTTCGCGCCCTCAACACGCGCGGCATCGCGTCGGCCGCGCTCGGCGACTACGCCGCGGCGATCGACGCGTACTCGGCTGCGGGCGATCTCGCGGAGCGGTTGGGCAACGTCGATCTTCTTCTTCACGCGCGGAACAACACGGCCAACACGCTGGCGCTGACGGGAGCGATGAACCGCGCGCTCGACATCTATGCGGAAGCAGCCGCGCTCGCGGGCCGGCACGGTCACCGGCGCGTCAAGGCGCTGCTGTGCGTCAACATGGTCTATTGCCGGGTGAGCTTGGGCGATCTCGCGGGCGCGCGAGCCGTGCTGCGGGACGAGCTCGACGAACGCTCCGCCGCCACCGCCGTAAAGATCTGGGCGCACGCGCTGCGCATCCGCCTGCGAACGCTCGCCGGGGACGACGGCGAACCGTCCGAACCGTTCGCGGCGACGCTGGATGCCGCGCTGCAGGTCGGTGACCCGCAAGTCGTCGCGCTGGCGAGCGGCGCCGTCGCGAAAGACCAGCTGGCCGCGGGCAACGTGCAGTCCGCCTGCGCGACGATCGACGGCACGCTCTATGCCGTGCCGTCCTTCGACTACATGCACTGGCTGCTCGACGCCGTCGCGCAGGCCGGGGACGAGCGGGCCGTGGCGTACGGCCGGGGCCTGCTGGAGGAGGCGGAGCGGCACGACAACCCGCTCGCGGGCGCATGCCGGTCGCTGTTCGAGGCGCGCACGGCTTTGCGCCGAGGCGCGACGGACGAGGCCCGGGAGGCCGCACGGCGCGCGCACGAGGGGTTCAGCGCGCTGGGCTTCCCGGTCGAAGCCGCGGAAGCGCTCGAGGCCGCGGGCGACCTCGCGGGCGCGCTGGGGATCTACGAGCGGATCGGTGCGTCGCTCGCCGGCCGCCAGATCGAAGGGCGCATCGGCCGGCGCCGCTCGGCCGCGGCCGGAGGGGCGCAGCTCACGCCGCGCGAGCACGAGATCGCCGGCCTGCTCGCACGGGGCTATTCGAGCCGCATCGTTGCGGCGGAGCTCGGCATCGGGCAGCGCACCGTCGAGACGCACGTCGCCGCGATCTACGCCAAGCTCGGGATCAAGTCGCGGGCTGAGCTGGCGCGGCGCATCGGTATCGGCCCCGCTCCGGATACGTAGGCCCGGCCGGCTCTCCGTACTTTCACGGATCAACGGCAGCGGCTCGCTCCGCGTACGGTATCGGCGGACGGTGATTCGCCGCCGTCGACTGGGGAGACGGGATGACCGATTTGAGAGTCGAGCTGTTCGCACGCAGCGTTCGGACCGCGGACCGCACGATCTGCTTGCGGCCCAGCGAGTGGGACCTGCTCTGCGCGCTGGTGCTCGCAGGCCGGCCGGTGCCGCGCGCCGACCTCGCCGCGACGCTGCGGCCCGACGCCGACGAGGACCGTGCCCGGACCGCGATCGACGTGCGCATCCACCGGCTGCGCGCGCGCATCGGGCACGACGCCATCGAGTACACGCCGTGGGGCTACCGGCTGGCGGAAACGGCGGCCGTCGACCTGCGGGAGTACGAGGCGCTCGTGCGCGAGGTCCGCGCGTTGCAGACGCCGAGCCCCGAGCAGATGCTGCGCTGCCGCAGCGCGTACGAAGCGATGACCGGCTGGCGCATCCCGGCGTTCCTCGCAGCCAGCGAGCTCGCGAGCGCCGTCGAGCGCCGCTGCGACTTCCTCGTGCGCGAGCTCGAGGACAAGCTCGCGCTGCACGCGCTCGCGACCGGCCGCGTGCAGGAGGCGCTGTCGATCACGCAGCGCGCGCTCGACGAGGACGCGTGCGACGAGTGGGCGTGGGACATCGCGATCCGCGCACACCTCGCGCGCGGCGACCGCAGCTCGGCGCTGCGCGACTACCGCCGCTACTCCTCGGCGCTCGCGCGCGAGCTCGACCTGCCGCCGTCGCGGCAGCTGCACGAGCTGGTCCGCTGCGCCGCCTCGTCGGCGGCGCAGTGAACGCCTTTAACGCTGTCACGCCACTTGGTCCAGAGCAGTGTGCTCGGTTAACGACGCAAAGGGTTTATCGCGACTGCGGTTTCGTAACGCTTCTGCTTACCCGCTGGGCTCCGACGTGTTGCGCATGTCATGCGGCACACTCGGGTCATAGGCATCAGTGCGGTGGCGCCGTCGCGATTGTAAAGCTTCCAACTAGCTGCGTCGGCGCACAATTCGTTGCGTCCACGAAGACTGTTAGCGTGTGACCTGCCGGCCAGGTGACGCTGGCGTTCGCGCTGGCTTGGTACACGGTGTTTGGGAACGTCGACGGCGCGTTCGGCGTCGGCAGCGGGCTTGGCGCCGGCGCGACCAAGCCGTAGGTCTGCGCAACGCTGGCCGTCGCATCGACGACATACGCGCGGAAGTCGGGCGGCAGCGCATTCGAGCTTCCGAGTACGATGAGCCCGAAGTTGCCGGGGACACCGATAGTGTTTGGGGCGGGATAGATTAGCGACGTTTGCGTGCCGGCCGGTATGGTGCATGGGGTCGGTAGCGAGAATTCGGCCGGCGGACTGGCGTTGCAGCCTGAGACGACGACCGCGATGGCAGCGGCGAGCGTGGCGGAGGCGCCGATTGCCACGCATCGGCGGCCCGCGCGATTCGTGTTGTCATTTGTCATTGAAGAACTTCTCGTTGAAGAGACTGCACAACCCGTCGTCGCCATTTTTCGCGCGTTTGATCGAGCAATCGGCCCTAATCTCGTTCCGGACCTTCGTGGCGACGCCGGACGCGGCGTTCTTGAGGATGCGTGTCTGATTCGAGCCGCCAAAGTTCACGCTCGAGAGCGGAAGGAGCGCCGAGCCGAGTATCGCGATGCCGTATGGCAATGTCGTATTGTTCGCCTGTCGTTGGACCTGCACGGTCTCGCTACCGGCGTTGGACGTCGATACCCCGGGAACGAGCGGTACAGTCTTCGATGTGGTCGTAGTTTGCGTGAACGAGCGCGACGCGAGATACGCGCCTAGAGCGGCGACCGAAACGAACGGGACGCTCGCCTGGCGCGCGAAGTCGTCGATCTCGTTTTCGTTCCGCCATACGACCTGCATCGTCGGGAGGATGACGGTGTTTTGGGTCGACACGATCCCCGGAGCAGTAGTCGGCATGGGCGTCACACCCGACGGTGACGGCACCGCCGTGGGGGTTGGGCTCGGGGACGGACTCGGCACAGGCGCGGGAGTCGGCGTCGGAGTAGGCACCAGCGCTGCGGCGACGGGTGGGATCGGTGTTGCGCGCGGAAGCGGCGTCTTATCGATCTGCGGTTCCGGTGATGCCGGAGTGCCGCCGTAGGTGATCGTTTGTGAGTAGCTCGTCATACCGGGCTGGGCCGGGCGGAACGGCGGCGCGAACGGGATGCAATTGACGAAGAACGCCTTGGCGTACAGATGCGCGTACGTTTGCTGGTACAGCAGCCAGTTGAACGTCCCGGCATCGTTCTCGACGTCGTAGACCACGAGCGCGCCCGCTGTGTTCTCCGGGTCGTTTTGGCATTGCGCGGCGTAGTCCGCAAGTGACCATGCCGGTTCTGGCATGACCCACTGCGCGCGCCCGTTGGGATCGGGCCGCATATACGGCGTGAAGCGCGCCGCCACTTCGTACGCTAGATACGCGGTGGTCGTCGCATCCGTTGCGTACACGAGCACGAACATCGTACGGCGCTTCATCGAAAGAAATACCGACGAGTTTTGCGGCCCGCTGGCGCTTCCACCGGATGGCGCCGGAGCCGTGCCGGTGGTCGACGCACCCGCACCGGCAGGAGCGGTGGCCGCGTTCGCTCGGATCGCGGGCAGGACGTTCGAAATAGCGAAGACTGCAAGGAGCAGCCATCGCCCCGCGCGTTGCGCTCGTGATGACGCCATTGTTCACCTTTCACCCGGGGACCGGCCGATTCAATGGCGTTCGTCGCTCGCTGAAATTGCCCTGCAACACAGGACATGGCTTCCAGCATTGACCTCAGGCGCTTTTCAAACCCAACTTGCGCGGCGTCCGCGCTCCCTTCACTTCCAGGCGCAGGAAAATGCTGTCCCAGGCCACCCCTTAATCTTGCGGCTACTTCGTCGTCGGGAACGTGAACTCGGGGCCCGAGCGCGTTTCCGGCCAGCGCGCGGTGATCGTCTTGAGGCGCGTGTAGAACCGCACGCCTTCCGCGCCGTGGATCGCGTGGTCGCCGAAGAGGGAGCGCTTCCAGCCGCCGAACGAGTGGAATGCCATCGGCACCGGTATGGGGACATTGATTCCGACCATGCCGATCTGCACGCGGTGCGCGAACGTGCGCGCCGTTCCGCCGTCGCGCGTGAAGATGGCGACGCCGTTGCCCATCGGGTGGTCGTTGCACAAGCGCAGCGCTTCGTCGACCGTGTGCACGCGCACGATGCCGAGCACCGGCCCGAAGATCTCGTCGTGATAGATCTTCATCTCCGGCGTGACGCGGTCGAACACCGAACCGCCCATGAAGAAGCCGTCGCCCCAGGTGTCATCGCGCGACGCGCGGCCGTCGACCACAAGCTGCGCGCCTTCCTCGACGCCGAGATCGACGTACGAACGAACCTTGGAATAGTGCTCGCCGGTGACGAGCGGGCCCATCTCCACGCCCGCTGCGGTTCCCGGGCCGACGCGCAGCTCGCGCACGCGCTCGCGCAGACGCTCCACCAGCGCGTCCGCCGTCGCGTCGCCCACCGCGACCGCAACGGAGATCGCCATGCAGCGCTCGCCCGCCGATCCGAACGCCGCGCCCATCAGCGCGTCGACCGCCATGTCCATGTCGGCGTCCGGCAAAACGACGAGATGGTTCTTGGCGCCGCCCAGCGCCTGCACGCGCTTGCCGTTTCGTGTCCCGGTCTGATAGACGTATTCGGCGATCGGCGTCGAGCCGACGAAGCTGATCGCCGCGACGTCCGGGTGTTCGAGCAGCGCCGTGACGGCTTCGCGGTCGCCGTTCACGACGTTGAAGACACCATCAGGCAATCCCGCTTCTTTGAGCAGCTGCGCGAGCTCGAGCGCCGGCGACGGATCTTTCTCGCTTGGCTTCAGCACGAACGTATTGCCGCACGCGAGCGCGATCGGGAACATCCACATCGGCACCATCGCGGGGAAGTTGAACGGCGTGATTCCCACACACACGCCGAGCGGCTGGCGCACCGCGTGGCTGTCCACCTCGCGAGCGACGTTCTCGGTGACGTCGCCTTTGAGCAGGTGCGGAATCCCGCACGCGAACTCCACGACTTCGAGGCCGCGCTGCACCTCGCCGCGCGCGTCGGCCAGCGTCTTGCCGTGCTCGGCGGTGATCAGCGCGGCGATGCGGTCGGTGTCGCGCAGCAGCAGCTCACGAAAGCGGAACAGCACCGCGGCGCGCCGCAGCGGCGGCGTCTCGGACCACTCGGCGAACGCGGCACGCGCAGCTCGCACGGCTGCGTCGACCTCCGCCGCGCTCGCGAACGCGACGCGCCGCGCAAGGGCCCCGGTCGCCGGGTCGTAGACGTCCCCGGAGCGCCCCGAAGCGCCCTCGACGGGGCGGCCCGCGGCGAAGTGGCCGAGCGTGGTGAGCGGGATCGTCTGCATGGCTCACACTGCGCTCGGCCCGGGGAAGGAACCTCCCGGTCGCGGGGGGGAAGCCCGGCGGACCTTTTCGTGACAGCAGGAGGGCAGCGGAGTGGAAGACATCGCGCGCCTTAGGAATATCGCGGTCGTCGGGCCGCACCATGCGGGCAAGACCACGCTGGTCGAAGCGCTGCTCGCGCACTGCGGGGCGATCCCGCGGAGGGGGTCCGTCCGCGACGGGACGACGACCACCGATTGCGAGCCCGAAGCGATCGACCATTTGCAATCCGTCTGCGTCGGTTTCGCGCACACGTCGTGCGGGCCGGTGCACCTCAGCCTCGTCGACACTCCGGGCTTCATTGACTTCTTCGAGGAGACGAAGACCGTGCTCTCCGCGGTGGACGCCGCGGTGATCGTGATCGACGCCGAACCCGGCCGCGTCGCTCAAACCGCCGGAATCATGGAACACCTGGAGATGCGGAAGACGCCGCATCTTTTTTTCGTCAACAAGCTCGACAAGCCCGGCGCGAACTTCGACGCCACGCTCGCCGCGCTGCGCGAGGCGTACGGTCCGCACGTCGTCGCGACCCATCTTCCGCTGGGTGTGGGCAATCAGTTCAGCGGCTACGTCGACCTCGCGCACCGCAAAGCATTTTTGAACGGCGACGCCGGAGTGAAAGAGATCGAGATACCGGTCGGGATGCGCGATACCGTCGAGGCGCACCGCACGATCCTTCTCGAAGCGCTCGCCGACTTCGACGACACGCTGATGGAAGAGCTGCTCGACGGCAAAGATCCCGAGCAGGACGAGATCGACCGCGATCTGTGCGAGGACTGCTCGCACGACCAGATCATCCCCGTGCTCGTCGGCAGCGCGCAGGACAACATCGGCGTGTCCGCGCTGGTTGACGCGGTTTCGCGCCTCTTTCCCTCGCCCGCGACCGAACCGCGCAAAGACGTCGACGGGCGCCCGGTCGTGCCGCGCGCGGACGGACCCGTCGTCGCGCAAGTGTGCAAGACCATCGTGCACCCGCAGCAGGGAAAGCTCTCGGTCGTGCGCGTCTTCACCGGCACGCTCGCGCCGGCAACGCCGCTCGTCAACGCGTCGCGCAACGGCGCGACGGTGCGCCTCTCGGGCATCGCGCGCCTGTTCGGCAAGAAGCAAGAGCCCGTGCAATCCGCGGGCCCCGGCTCGATCGTTGCGCTCGCGCGGCTCGAAGGCGTGTGCACCGGCGACACGCTGAGCTCGCCGAACGCCGGCGTGCTGATGCCGGCGGTGCCGCTCTCCGAGCCGCTCTTCGCCGTCGCGATCGCGCCGGCGCAGCGGCTCGACGAAGCGAAGCTTTCGCAGGCACTCGCGCGGCTCATCGACGAGGACCCGGCGCTGCGCGTCGGCCGTGCCGAGTTCACCAACGAGCTGCAATTGCTCGGCAGCGGCGAGACGCACGTGTCGACCGCGACCGAACGCCTCGCGCGCAAGTTCAACGTCGACGTCAAGACGCACCCGCCCTCGATCGCCTATCGCGAGACGATTCAGAACGGCACCGAGATCCACTCGCGCTACAAGCACCAGACCGGCGGCCACGGCCAGTTCGCCGACGTGAAGCTGCGCTTCGAATCCAAAGAACGCGGCAGCGGCGTGACGTTCACCGAGAAGATCGTCGGCGGCGTGGTGCCCAAGCAGTTCTTCCCGGCCGTCGAGAAAGGCGTGCGCGAAGCGCTCGCGACCGGCGGGCCGCACGGCTTCCCCGTCACGGATATCCACGTGACGCTCTTCGACGGCGCGTTCCATGACGTCGACTCCAGCGAAGCGTCGTTCAAGACGGCGTCGAGCATGGGCGTGCGCGACGCCCTGCACAAGCTAGGCACGGTCGTGCTCGAACCGCTCATGCGCGTCGAGACCACGGTGCCGTCGGCGTTCTTGTCGGCCGCCGTGTCGCAGCTCACCGCGAAGCGCGGGCAGATCCTGGGCTTCGAGTCGGCCGACAAACCGGGCTGGGACCGCGTCGTCGCGCACGTCCCGCAAGCGGAGCTGGGGCGTTACGCGACCGAGCTGCGGACCGCGAGCGCGGGGCTCGGGACGTACACGGCGCGCCACGAGCGCTTCGAGATCGCACCGGAACGCGCGGTGGTCGCACCGGCGTAACCGAGATCACGATCTTCGCATCGAGAGCCTTTCGCCGGCTGCGGCGAGAGGCTCTTTTGATTTGATACGGCGCCCATACGAAGCGAGCGGCTGAGCGTTCCCAGCGATTTCACAGCACAAATTGACACGCGTGTTCCGTTTGCGAGTCACCAACCGAACGCATTCGTGCGAACTCGGGGTAGAACGTTGCCGCAATCTTTCTCTCGCACCGCAGGAGGTCGCCGTGCGTAACTTCAGCTTTGCTCTGCCGCGTGCCGTACGCGCATTGGTCGCCGTGTCGCTCGTCATCGCCGCAGGCTGCGGCGGCGGCAGCGGCAGCAGCAACCTTCCGAACCCGGGCAGCAACCAGATTTGCGATCCCGATGCCGGGTCCATCACGATCGCACGGCCGTCGCCGGGATTTCCGCAGAACGGGAACACCATCGAGATCGTGTCGAGCTCGGGCTCCGATCAGTTGCATTCCAGTCCGCCGGCTTTCGATCTGATCCTAAATGACAACTTCGGCGGGCAGCTCGTGACGAGTACTCTGACGCTCGTCCCGGACAATGGCGGTCCGCATCCGTATTCGTCGGACTTCTTCTACCAAGGCACGATCCAGAACGGCACGCTCGTAGGGGGCCGTACCTACAACGTGTTCCTGAACGCACCGAACACCGCGTGCACGCCAGGCTTCATCGGCCAGATTTTCACGTAGAAAGCGATGTCACGCTGAGCTTGCCAAGGGCAAGAGATCATCGTGGCCTTCGGAGGATGTCGTAAGCGATCAACCGCGGGCGCGCTGTGCGAACGATGCCAGCGCGTCCGCCGTTTTCTCCGGCGCTTCCCACATCGGGAGATGGCCGACGTCGTCGAGGAGCACGAACTCCGCGCGCATCGCATCCGCAGTATCGCGCAGCGTCTCCGGTTTGAGATAGCTGTCGGCGGCGCCCGCGATCACCAGCGCCGGGACGCGCACGTCCTCGAGCAGGTCGTGCGAGTCGAGACGTTCTTTCATTCCGCGCACGAGTTGCGCGCAGCCGCGCGGGTTCTGCCGCTGCATGAGCGCTCGCGCGCGCTCAACGAGATTCGGCTGGTCGCGGTAGAAATGCGGCGCGAAGTAGCGCGGCAGATAGCTCTCCACCGCGGCGTCCATCGTGCCTTCCGTTTCGAGGCGAACGGCCTGCGCGTCGCGGCTCGCCGCGAGCTCGCGCTGCGCCGGATCGGCATTCGGGTTCTTGCCCGAGTCTTCCGAGACGTGGCTCGCGACCAGCGCGAGACCCGCGGCGCGTTCGGCGTACATGCGGAAGAACGCGAGCGCGACATAGCCGCCGATCGAATGGCCCGCCAGCGCCGCGCGCTCAACGTGCAGCACGTCGAGCAGTCCGGCGACGTCGCCGGCTAGCGCTTCCATCAGCGCCGGGCCGTCGCTGGACTCGGACTCGCCGCAGCCGCGCAGGTCGATGCGGATCACGCGCGTGCCGGCGAGCGCTGCGAGCTGGTCGTCCCACACGCTGCGATCGAGCGGGAAGCCGTGCAGCAGCACGACGGGCACACCGCCGCCGCCGGAGTCGTCGTAGCCGATCCGGCGGCCGTCGATGGTGAGGATCATCGATCCTAAGATCGGGCTTTAGAAGTCGCTTTCCTTGAGGTTCGCCGACGTGTTGACGTCGCTGAAGTCCTCGGTCGCGACGACGGCGTCGCCCGCGTACGTGACGCGCCGGGCCGGAAGGTGGGTGGCTCGCGACAAGTAGATCACGCGCTTGGTGGCACCGTTGGCATCTTTGTACGGAACGGTCACCGTGTCGTATGCCGTGCCGTTAACCGTCTCTTCACCGTTGGTCGCGGTCGCTGCCGCTTTGATGTTCTCCGCGACGTTGTCGAACGACGCGTCGGCGATCGTGCCGCCGCGCAAATCGACCGCTTCGGCATCGTGCACCGGCTTGGAGAGCTTAATGAAGCTGATCGCGCCGCCGCGATGCCCGGTCACGGTTTCGCCGCCCTTCCATACGGCACCGCCGCCGCGGCCTGGGCCGCCGGTGATGTCGATCTTCGCGAAGTGCGGCTTCAGGTAGGCGTAATGATACGTCCGGTCCTGAGTGTCAGTCCCTTTGGTCTCATGAACCTTGATGTTCGCCGTGTAGCTCGGGACCTTCGCCCAAGCGTCGAGGAAGGCCGCGGCCGGACCGGACGGCGCCGCGCCTAAAAGCGCGACGCCGAGCGTCAAGGCCGCGACGGAAGCCGTCGTGATCTTCATTGTGGTAAACG
>JAQBPK010000235.1 GCA_028287565.1 Vulcanimicrobiota bacterium | reverse complement strand
TTCTGCGCGACGCCCTTGTCGGGCTGCACCGCGACGACCCCGAACGGGCACGACGGCACGCAGTACCCGCAGCCGTTGCAGACGTCGGGCTGCACGTACACGTCGCCGAACTCGTTGCGCACGATCGCGCCGGTGGGACACGCTTCGAGGCACCCGGCGTACGTGCAGTGCTTGCACACGTCCGAGAGCATCATCCAGCGCGAGGCGGCCGGGTCGACGCGGTCCATCTGCTCGACGAACGCCACGTGCCGCCACGTGGATGCGGACAGCCGGCCCGTGTTGTCGTAGGAGTTCCCGGAGAAGGCGTAGCCGTCCGCGGGCAGCTCGTTCCACTGCTTGCAGGCCACCTCGCACGCCTTGCAGCCGATGCACAGCGTGACGTCGGTGAAGAACCCGTTCTCCGCGCTCACAGGGTTCAGCTACCCACGAGGCGTTCGGCTGACGCAGGTCACCAAGCCGTCCTGTTCGTACAAAAGTCGCACTAGGGCGAGACCGCGCCCGCCATGGGCGCAGAGGAGATCACGTTGGCGGCCTTCCTCGACCGTTCTCATTCCATTGCCGGCCCGGGCTTCAGCCGCTGGCTGGTGCCCCCCGCGGCCTTGTGCATCCACCTGTGCATCGGCCAGGCGTACGCGTTCAGCGTCTTCAACAAGCCGCTGGCCCAGCTGCTGTGCTCGATGCAGCACGCTTGTCCTCCAGCGACCGAGAAGGCGATCTCGACGACACCCGGGGACTGGACGATCGCGAGCCTCGGCTGGATCTTCAGCCTCGCGATCGTGTTCCTCGGCCTGTCGGCAGCGGTGTTCGGCCGGTGGGTCGAGTCCGCGGGGCCGCGCGCGGCGATGTTCGCCTCGGCATCCCTGTTCTGCGGCGGATTGCTCGTCGCGGGGTTCGGCGTGTCGATCCACAACTTGCCGATCGTCTTTCTCGGCTACGGCGTCATCGGCGGGTGCGGCCTGGGCATCGGCTACATCTCGCCGGTCTCGACGCTCATCAAATGGTTCCCCGACCGTCCCGGCCTCGCGACCGGAACCGCGATCATGGGATTCGGCGGCGGCGCGCTGATCGGCGCACCGCTCGCGGTCGCGCTGATGAAGCAATACTCGTCGCCGACCTCCAACGGCGTCTCGGCGACGATGATCACGATGGGCGTGATCTACTTCATCTTCATGATGGTCGGCGTGCTCCTCGTGCGCGTTCCCGCGCCGGGCTGGAAGCCCGCCGGCTACGTCGCTCCCACGACGTCGGCGCACATGATCACGACGCGCAACGTCACGGCGACCGAAGCGGTGAAGACACCGCAGTTCTGGCTGTTGTGGGCCGTGCTGTTCCTCAACGTCACGGCCGGGATCGGCATCCTCGGCCAGGCGTCGCTGATGGTGCAAGACATGTTCGCCGTCACCGCGGTCGCGGCAGCCGGCTTCGTCGGATTGCTCAGCCTCTTCAACATGGGCGGCCGGATCTTCTGGGCGTCGATGTCGGACTTCATGGGCCGCAAGCGCACCTACATGATCTTCTTCGGTCTCGGCGCGGTGCTGTATTTCTTGATCCCGTGGACCAAGAACATCGGCAGCCTGGGGCTGTTCGTGCTCATCTGCTGCATCATCCTGACGATGTACGGCGGCGGGTTCGCGACCATCCCGGCTTATCTGCGCGACATGTTCGGAACGGTGGAGGTCGGCGCGATCCACGGCAGGCTGCTCACGGCGTGGTCGTGCGCGGGCGTCGCAGGTCCGGTGCTGGTCAACTACATCCGGCAGTACCAGCTCGCGCACGGCGTCGCCAAGAGTGACGCGTACTCCGTGACGATGATCATCTGCGCGGGGCTGCTGGTCGTCGGCTTCATCTGCAACTACTTGGTGAAACCCGTCGACGAAGGCCACTACGTCGCCGTCGGCGCCGCCGAAGCCGCAACGTAAGGAGCACCGACATGGCAATCGAGAAGACGGATCCCTCGCTCACCGTCAAGCTGCTGCTCGCGTGGCTGTGGGTCGGCATCCCGCTCGCATGGGGCGTCTGGGTGACGCTCAACAACGCGCTCAAGCTGTTCCAGCCACCCGCGGCTTAATCGTAGCCGCGGAAGGAACGAACGAGGCCCGTGCGCATTGCGCACGGGCCTCGTCTTTGCGCCAGCACGCTACAGCACGGGTTCGGGGACGCGTTCACCTTTGCGCACCTTGACCGCGCAGAACTTGAACTCGGGGATCTTGCCGAACGGGTCGATCGCGTCGTTCGTCAGCAGGTTCGCCGCCGCTTCGTTGTAGACGAATGGCATGAACAGCGTGCCGCGCTGGATGCCGCGGTCCGCGCGCGCGTAGCCGGTGAGCGTGCCGCGGCGCGACTCGAGCGTGATCGGGTTGCCCGCCTCGACGCCGAGCTTGGCGAGATCGTCGGGATGCACGCTGATCACCGGATCGGGCTCGAGCGCGTCGAGCACGCTCGCGCGGCGCGTCATCGAGCCCGTGTGCCAGTGCTCCAGCTGCCGGCCGGTGGTGAAGATGAACGGGTACGCCGTGTCCGGCATCTCGTCGGCGTGCGTGTACGCCGCCGGCGCGAACAACCCGCGCCCGCCCTTGCGCGGGAAGTCCTCGATGAAGATCACCGGTTCGCCCGGATCGCCTTCGTGCTCGAGCGGGTACGTGCACGAGCCTTCGGCCTCGAGCCGTTCCCACGTGATGCCGGCCATGCTCGGCGTCGCGCGGCGAATCTCCTCGAACACGTCGGGCGCGCCGGTGTAGTTCCAGCCGAGGCCGACGCGCCGCGCGATCTCCTGGATGATCCACCAGTCTTGGCGCGCGTCGCCGGGCGGATCGAGCGCCTTGCGGCCGAGCTGCACGCGCCGGTCGGTGTTGGTGAACGTCCCGGTCTTCTCGGGAAACGCGGACGCCGGCAGGATCACGTCGGCGTAGCTCGCCGTCTCGGTGAAGAAGATGTCTTGCACCACGAGGTGCTCCAGCTTCGCCAGCGCTTCGCGCGCGTGCTCGACGTTGGGGTCGGACATCGCCGGGTTTTCGCCCATGATGTACATCCCGGTAATGTCGCCCTTGTACGCGCTTTCGGTGATCTCGGTGACCGTCAAACCGGCCTTCGGGTCGAGCTTGGTGTTCCAGAGCGCTTCGAACTTGTGGCGTGCGTCTTCGTTGTCGACGCGCACGTAGTCCGGGAACATCATCGGGATGAGGCCCATGTCCGACGCGCCCTGCACGTTATTCTGGCCGCGCAGCGGGTGCAGCCCCGTGCCGGGGCGGCCGATCTGGCCGGTGACGAGCGCGAGCGAGATCAGGCAGCGCGCGTTGTCGGTGCCGTGCACGTGCTGCGAGATGCCCATCCCCCAGAAGATGATCGCGGCCTTCGCCGTCGCGTAGAGCCGCGCGACTTCGCGGATCGTCTGCGCGTCGATGCCGGTGATCGGCGCGACCTTCTCGGGCGAGTAGTCTTTGACGTTCGCGCGCAACGCTTCGTAGTTCTCGGTGCGGTCGCGAATGAACGCCTCGTTCGCGAGGCCTTCCTCGATGATGACGTGCAGCAGCCCGTTGAGCAGCGCGACGTCGGTGTCGCCGTTGAACTGCAGGAAGTACGTCGCGTGGCGCGCGAGATCGCTACGCCGCGGATCCATCAGAATGATCTTCGTGCCGTTCTTCGCGGCGTTCTTCATGAACGTCGCGGCGACGGGATGGTTCACGGTGGGATTGGAGCCGATCACGATCGCGACGTCCGCGAGCGCGACGTCCTCGACTTGATTCGACACGGCTCCGGAACCCACGTCCTCCAGCAGGGCGGCGACGGATGAGGCGTGGCAGAGGCGCGTTCAATGGTCGACGTTGTTCGTTCCGAAGCCGGTGCGCACGAGCTTCTGGAAGAGATATGCTTCCTCGTTGCTGCCCTTCGCGGAGCCGAAGCCGGCGAGGCCCTTCGGGCCGCGCTGCTCGCGGATCGCGCGCAGCTTGCCGCCCGCGAGGTCGAGCGCTTCTTCCCACGTCGCCTCGCGGAAGGCGGTCCACATGTCGTCCGGGTCCAGCAGCGCGGACGTCTTCGCGACGCCTTCCTTGCGAATCATCGGCTTCGTCAGACGTTTGGGATTGTGCACGTAGTCGAAGCCGAAGCGGCCTTTGACGCACAGGCGGCTCGCGTTCGCCGGACCGTCGCGGCCCTCGACGTAGATGATCTTCTCGTCCTTGATGTTGTACGTGAGCAGACAGCCGACGCCGCAGTACGGGCACGCCGAGTCGACCTTCTTGTCGGGCTCGATCAGCGCGACGCCGTTAGCCGGCGCCAAAGCACCCGTCGGGCACGCCTGCACGCATTCGCCGCACGCGACGCACGAGCTGACGCCCATCGGGTCGTCGAAGTCGAACACGATCTTCGCGTGCTCGCCGCGCCACGCGTAGCCGATGACGTCGTTCACCTGCTCTTCGCGGCACGCGCGCACGCATCGGCCGCACTGAATGCACGCGTCGAGGTTCACCGACATCGCGGGATGCGACAGGTCGGGCGCCCACTGCTCGCGCTGCGGGTAGCGCGCCGCGGCGACGCCGAGCTTGCCGGCCCACACGTCGAGCTCCGACGCGCGCTTGTAGGGCGACGTGGTCTGTCCCGGCATGTCGGTGAGCAGCAGCTCCGTGACCATCTTCTGGGACTTCGTCGCGCGCTCGCCGGTGCTGTTGACGTTCATGCCTTCGGACGGCATGCGGCAGCACGACGGCGCGAGGACGCGCTCGCCTTCAATCTCCACCATGCACACGCGGCAGTTGCCGTCGGGACGGTAGCCGTCTTTGTAGCACAGCCGCGGGATCTCGATCCCGTGCCGGTCGGCCGCCTGCAGGATCGTCTCGTCGGGCTGCGCCGCAACCGGCGTTCCGTTCAGCGTGAAGTTCACGCGAGCGGCGCCGTTCGTGGCGGAAGATTTGAGCCGTTGGGGTGCGATCGCCACGCTAGGAAACCTCGTGCGGGAAGTATTTGTAGACGCAGAGATACGGGTTGGGCGCTGCCTGCCCGAGCCCGCAGATCGACGCGTCCATCATGACGGTGGAAAGATCGGTGAGCAGCTCTTTATCCCAGTCGCCGCGCTCCATCAGCGCGACGGCCTTCGCCGTTCCGACGCGGCACGGCGTGCACTGGCCGCACGACTCGTCGTGGAAGAAGCGCAGCATGTTGAGCGCCGCGCTCTTCGCGGTGTCTTTGTCGGACAGCACGATGATCGCCGCGGAGCCGATGAAGCACCCGTACTTGTTGAGCGTGTCGAAATCGAGCGGGATGTCGTCCATCGACGCGGGCAGGATGCCGCCGGACGCGCCGCCCGGGAAATAGCCGTAGAACGTGTGCCCGGGCAGCATCCCGCCGGCGTACTCGTCGATCAGCTCGCGGATCGTGATGCCCGCGGGCGCGAGATGCACGCCCGGCTTCTGCACGCGTCCGCTCACGGAGAACGAGCGCAGTCCCTTGCGGCCGTTGCGCCCTTGCGACGCGAACCACTCGGCGCCGCGCTCGACGATCTCACGCACCCAGTAGAGCGTCTCCATGTTGTGCTCGAGCGTCGGGCGGCCGAAGACGCCGACTTGCGCGACGTACGGCGGGCGCAGCCGCGGCATCCCCTTCTTGCCTTCGATGGACTCGATCATCGCCGACTCTTCGCCGCAGATGTACGCGCCCGCACCGCGCCGCAGGTGGATCGGCGGCAGCGGCACCGGAGCGTGTGCTTGCAGCGCGGCGATCTCGGCGGTGAGAATCGCCCGCGCCGCGGCATACTCGTCGCGCAGGTACACGTAAATTTCCGCGATGCCGACGGCCCACGCTGCGATCAGCATCCCTTCGAGAAAACGGTGCGGGTCGCGCTCGAGATAGAAGCGGTCCTTGAACGTACCCGGCTCGCCTTCGTCGATGTTGACCGCCATCAAGCGCGGCGCGGATTCCGAGCGCACGATCTTCCACTTGCGGCCGGCAGGGAAGCCCGCGCCGCCGAGGCCGCGCAGCCCCGCGTTCTCCATCGTCGCGATCACGTCGTCCGCGGTGCGCTCGCCCGCGACGCACGCTTTGAGCAGCGCGTACCCGCCGCCCGCGACGTACGCGTCGTAGCCGGTGTACGCCGGCACCGCGGCAGTGAGCGCCTTGCTTTCGAGTGCCGCATCGACGTCCGCGACGGTCGCGTGGTCGAGCGGGTTCTGGTTCACCACCGCGACCGGCGCGGTGTCGCAGCGGCCGACGCACGGCGCGGTGATCACGCGAACGCCCTCGCCGTAGCCGCCGTTGCGGAGCATCGCGAGGAGGTTCTGCGCGCCGGCCATCTCGCACGACAGGCCGTCGCAAACGCGCACGGTGACGGCCGGCGGAGCGGCCTCGCCATCCTTGACGACGTCGAAGTGGTGGTAGAAAGTCGCGACCTCGAACACCTCGGCCGGCGCGAGGCGCATCTCTTCGGCGAGCGCGTTGAGGTGCGCGGCGGAGATCGCGCGGTACCGGTCCTGGATCTTGTGCAGGTGCTCGATCAGCAGGTCGCGGCGGCGGGGCTCGTCGCCCAGCAGCGCGCGCACTTCTTCGAGCGCGACCGGATCGACCGGACGCCCCTTGCCCTGGCCGCGCCGCTTTTTGCGGCGGCCTTCGTCCCCGGCGACGGGCATCTTGCGGGCGGCCTGCCCCAGCGGCACCCCGCCGGTGATGTCGATGGTCTCCAACGGTTACTCCCGCTTTTGTTAAGTACTTGGTATTTTGTACACCAGAGACCCTGCGCCTTGTCAGAGAGGCCGCCCGCGTGCCGTCACCCGCTCATTTCTCGGACTGCTCTCCAGGCGGAGCGATCGCGTCGAAGCTGCCGCCCTCAGCGAGCGCTTCGGCTTCGTTGAAGGGCTCACGTTCCTCGCCCTTCGTCTCCGCCGGTTCGTGGAACGCGGTCCGCGGCCGCTCGACCGCCGGCCGCCCCACGACGGAGTTGCTTTCGGGGCCGGTCTCGGGCGGGGTCGTTCCGGTGCCGCGGTCGCTGTTCACCACCGGGTCGGGTCCGCGGTCGCCGGCCGAGCGATCAGAATCATTCGCCATGCTGGCCGATACCCGCCCCGGCGGCGTTCCGCTCATCCAGCCGGTGGGCGAGGCGCGCCGCTTCCTTCACCTCGGCCGGCGGTACGATCTCCGTCTCGACCATGCCGCCCGCTGCCCCGGGGCCGGCAACCGGGCCCGGGTGCTCCGGATTGCCGAACGGCGTCTGCTCCGACTCGGGCACGTCCAGCTCCTCGGGCGTCAGCCGTTCGAACGCGCTGCGCCGGCCGGGCCGAATATTGCCGGTGAAGGCCTTGCCCTCGTGGATCGTCACGTTCGGGTCGGCCACGAGCGGCGGCAAGTCGTTGGCGGAGTCGCCGCGCACCTCGCCCTCGTAGCCGAAGTGGTACGGGATGCCGATCTGGTGGACGAAGCGCCCGGGACCGAGTCGGAACGGCTGCATCCGGCCGGTGACGAGCGCGCGCACCTCGATGTCGCCGCGCGCCGTCTCGACCGTGACCCAGTCGCCGTTGCGGATTCCCTTCTCCACCGCGAGCTCGGGCGACAGCTCGCAGAACGCCGCCGGCTGCAGCTCGGCGAGCCACGGCAGCTGCCGGCTCATCGCGCCCGCCGCGTGGTGCTCGGTGAGGCGGTACGTCGTCACGACGTACGGATATTTCGGATCGCCGATCGCGTGATACGGGTTGTCGCGCCGGCGCCATTCCTTGAGCACCGGGTTGAACTGCACGTTCGGGTAGAGCGCGTTGCCGACCGGCGATTCGCGCGGCTCGTAATGCGTCGGCAGCGGGCCGTCCGCGGTGCCGTTCACGCCGAAGATTTCCGAGCGCCCGTATTCGAGCATCACGAACGGCGTGTCGCCATCGACCGCCGCCTCGCCGCGCGCGTCTTCCGGTGCGCGGTACGACGGCGCGGTGCCGAGCGGAAAATCGGGTGAGTCGTCACCGGTCCAGCGGCCTGCATCGTCGTCCCACCACACGAGCCGCTTGCGCTCGCTCCACGGTTTTCCCGACGGATCGGCCGACGCGCGGTTGTACAGCGTGCGCACGTTGTTCGGCCACGACCATGCCCAGTCGGGCGACGCGGGGTTGTGCGGATCGGCGGTGCGGCGGCGCGTCAGGTTGTCGCCGGGCTCGGGGAACATCCCGGTGTAGATCCACGCGCCGCACGCCGTGCTGCCGTCGTCGCGCAGCTCGTGCGCGTCGCGCAGGTGCTCGCCGGTCGCGATGCGGTAGCCGTTGATCTCGCGCATCACCTTCTCGACGTCCGGCTCGCCGAGCTCGCGCTCGCGCGGGTCGTCGCTGTCGTAGTCCCAGGTGATATCGAGCAGCGGACGGTCGAGTAAGTTCGTCGATCCCGCGTACAGCGCGCGCAGACGTTTGCCGAGATCGTACGTGAACGTCAGATCGCTGCGCGCATCGCCCGGCGGGTCGACGGCTTTCTCGTGAAACTGCACGAGGCGCATCGTGTTGGTGAACGTCCCGGCTTTCTCCGCGACGCCGGCGACCGGCAGGAAGAACACTTCCGTGCCGATCGCGTGTGGATCGGCGCCCTCGCGCTTCCAGAACGCCGCGCTCTCCGTCTCGAAGATGTCGCGCACCACCAGCCACTTCAGCCGTTCCATCGCACCGCGCTGCAGCGCCGCGTTCTGGCCGCCGACCGCCGGGTTTTGGCCGTACAGCACCAGGCCTTCGACCTCGCCGTCCTTCATCGCGAAGAACATCGGCAGGTCGGAATGGTCGCCGGTGTTGAGCGGAAGCCGCGGGAAGTTCCAGTCGTTGTGCGCCTGCGCGTGCTCGCCGTACCACGCCTTGAGGAACGAGATCGCG
>JAQBPK010000217.1 GCA_028287565.1 Vulcanimicrobiota bacterium | reverse complement strand
AGCGACAACCTCGGCCTCGCGTACCAGCGCGGCGTGCGGTACGACGCGAGCGAAGGACCGGGCAAGGACATCATGGCGGCGGTCGACGCGGTGCGCGCGCGCGGCATCGTCGACGACAAGCGCATCGTCGTCGGCGGCTGGAGCTACGGCGGCATCATGACCGCCTGGATGATCTCGAAGTATCACATCTGGCGCGCGGCGGTGTCGGGCGCTTCGGTGAACGACTGGGCGGCGGATTACGGGACCGCCGACGATCCGGGCGCCGACAAAGCGCTGTTCCACGGCTCGCCGTACGTCGGCGGCAACGCGGCGGAATACCGCAAAGCGTCCGCGATCACGTACGCGCGCGACGTGACGACGCCGGTGCTGATCGTCTCCGACGTCGGCGACAACCGCGACCCCTTTGCGACGTCGTCGATGTACTTCCGCGCGCTGCGCGACAACGGCAAGGACGCGACGTTCATCGCGTATCCGGTGGACGGCCACTTCCCCGGCGATCCGGTGCGCACCGCGGACCTGTACGGCCGCTGGATCGACTGGTTCGCGCGCCACCTGCGCTAACATGTGCACCGTACTCATCCTGCTGCGCCCGCACGATGCGTGGCCGCTGCTGATCGCGGCCAACCGCGACGAACGGCTCGACCGCGCGTTCGATCCGCCCGGCCGGTACTGGCCCGATGCGCCCGGCATCGTCGCGGGCCGTGACGTGCTCGGCTGCGGAAGCTGGTTCGGCGTGAACGACGACGGCGTCGTCGCGACGATCGTCAACGGGATGGACCGCCTGGGTCCGCTCGCGGGAAAGTCGAGCCGCGGCGAGCTCGTGCTCCAAGCACTGCGCGAGCGCGACGCGCGCACCGCGGCGCAAAGCATCGGCGCGCTCGACGCCGCGCGCTACCGCGGCTTCACGCTGATCGTCGCCGACCGCACCGGCGCGTACGCCGTCGCGAGCGATGAGCACGCGGTGCGCGTCGACGCGCTCGCACCCGGACACCACATGGTGACGCCGGACGGCTGCGACGTCGCGTGGTCGCCGCGCTTCGCGACATACTTCGGCGCGTTCCGCGATGCCGAGCCGCCCGACCCCGCGCGCGACGCGTGGGCGAGCTGGACCGACCTGCTGCGCCACGCCGACGAGGACGATCCGCACCGGGCGATGACGGTCGTGACCGAGCAGCAGTTCGGCACCGTGTGCAGCACGCTGCTTGGGATCCCCGCGGTGCCGTCGGGCGCGCCGGTGCTGCTGTTCGCAAACGGCCCGCCGACGCGCGCGCCGTACGATCGCATCATCGCGCCGTGGGTTCACGGCGCCGGCGTCGAAGGCTAGGAGCCGTATGCATTTCAGGACCCTGCGAGACGTCGGCGTGCGCGGCAAGCGCGTGCTGCTGCGCGAGGATCTCAACGTCCCGATGAAGGACGGCGCGATCGCCGACGAGACGCGGATCGACGCGGCGCTCCCGACGCTGCGCCGGCTGCGCGACGACGGCGCGAAGACCGTGATCCTCTCGCACCTGGGCCGGCCCGACGGCAAGACGAACCCAAAATACTCGCTGCGCCCGCTCGCCGCGCGGCTGTCCGAGCTGCTGGGGACGGAGGTGCGGTTCGTCGAGGACTGCATCGGCGACGCGGCGGTCGCGGCGTCGAACGCGCTTGCGGACGGCGGCTTCGCGCTGTTCGAGAACGTGCGCTTCCATCCCGAGGAAGAGGCGAACGATCCCGGGTTCGCGCGCGAGCTCGCGAAGTCGGGCGACCTCTACGTGAACGACGCGTTCGGCACCGCGCACCGCGCGCACGCCTCGACCGCGGGCGTCGCCGCATACTTGCCCGCGTACGCCGGCTTGCTCATGGAAGCCGAGCTCGCCGCGCTCTCGCGCTTGATGGGCGAACCGGCCCGTCCGTTCGTCTGCGCGATCGGCGGCGCGAAGGTGGTCGACAAGGTCGGCGTGTTCGAGAACTTGCTCGCGAACGTGGATGCGTTCGTGATCGGCGGCGGGATGGCGAACACGTTCCTCGCCGCGCAAGGGATCGACGTCGGCACGTCGCTGCGCGATCCCGATCTGCTGCCCGCGCAGCGCATCATCGCGACGTCGCTCGCGCGCGGTGTGGATCTGCACCTTCCCACCGACGCCGTGGTCGCCGATTCGTTCGACGCGGACGACACCGCGCGCACCGTCCCGCTCGAGCAGGTCGGCGGCGGGATGATCCTCGACATCGGGCCGGAAACCGCCCGCGCGTACGCGGAGGTGCTGCGGCGCGGGAAGACGATCGTGTTCAACGGACCGATGGGCGTCTACGAGAAGCCGCCATACCAGAACGGCACGCTCGTGGTCGGCGAAGCGATCGGCGAGGCGACGCGCAACGGCGCGATCAGCGTGATCGGCGGCGGCGACGCGGCCGCGGCCGCGCACGCGCTCGGCTTCGCGAACGCGGTGACGCACGTGTCCACCGGCGGCGGCGCGACGCTGGAATTCCTCGAAGGCAAGACGCTTCCCGGCGTCGCAGCGCTGGAGCAGAGCGCCGCGCGATCATGAGCGCACCGCGCAAGCCGTTGGTCGTGGGCAACTGGAAAATGAACAAGACGATCGCGCAGACGCGCGCGTTCGCCGAGGATCTGCGGGCCCGCGCGCTTCCGTTCGCGGACGTGGACGCGGTGATCTGCCCGCCGTTCACGGCGCTGTGCGAAGCGCGTGACGTGCTGGCGGATCTTCCGGTCGGTTTGGGCGCGCAGAACATGAGCTGGGCGGACGGCGGACCGTACACCGGCGAGATCTCGCCGCTGATGCTCGTCGAGCTCGGCGTCGACTGGGTTGTGATCGGACACTCCGAACGGCGCGCGCTGTTCGGCGAGCTCGACGAGCGCGTGAACGAGAAAGTCGTCGCGGCGCTGCGGCACGGGATCACGCCGATCGTCGCGGTCGGCGAGACGGGGCAAGAGCACGTCGCGGGGTTGGCGACGGCGCGCGTGCGCGAGCAGGTCACGCTCGCGTTCGCCGGAATCGCGCCCGCGGACGTCGCGCGCTGCGTCGTTGCCTACGAGCCGATTTGGGCGATCGGCACGGGGAACGCGGACTCGCCGCCGGAAGCGAACGCGCTGATGAGCGAGATTCGCGGCGCGGTCGCGGGACTGGAGCACGTGCGGCTGCTCTACGGCGGCAGCATGAGCCCCGGCAATGTCGCCGATTTCCTCGCGCAGCCGGATATCGACGGCGGGCTCGTCGGCGGCGCAAGCCTCGATCCCGCCTCGTTCGCCGCGTTGCTCGAAGGGGCGCGCAGAGGAGCTCTGGCGTGAAGCGCCGCCCGTTCGTGCTCGCGATCCTCGACGGCTGGGGCACCACCACCGAGACGCGCGGCAACGCGATCCTCGCGGCGGATCTGCCGAACTGGAAGCGCATTCTCGACTCCTATCCGAACACGCTGCTGGAAGCCAGCGGTGAGGCCGTCGGCCTGCCGAAAGGCGTGATGGGCAACAGCGAAGTCGGGCACATCAACATCGGCAGCGGGCGCGTCGTGCCGCAAGGCGTCGTGGTGATCGACGAGGAGATCGCAAGCGGCACGTTCGGGCAAAACAAGACGCTGCGCGCGTGCATCGAGCACGTGCAAAAGAGCGGCGGAACGCTGCACCTCATGGGCCTGGTGTCCGACGGCAAGGTGCACAGCTCGCTCGACCACGTCGAGGCGCTGATCGACGTCATCGCTCAGGCCGGCGTCCCGCTCGCGGTCGACGCGTTCCTCGACGGGCGCGACACGCCGCCGACATCCGCGGCGAGCTACCTCGCGCGACTGGAACGGCATCTCGCTGCACGCGGCCGCGCCGGCGCGATCGCGACGATCTCCGGCCGCTATTACGCGATGGACCGCGACAAGCGTTGGGACCGCACGCGCAAGGCGTACGACGCGCTCGCGAACGGCCAAGCCGCGTACCGCTTTCCCACCGCGCTCGAAGCGCTCAAAGCGGCGTACGACCGCGGCGAGACGGACGAGTTCGTGGTGCCGACGATCGCCGGCGAGCCGCGCCCGGTGAACGACGGCGACGCGTGCATCTTCTTCAACTTCCGGCCCGACCGCGCGCGCCAGCTCACGCTCGCGTTCGGCGATCCGGCGTTCGACCACTTCCCGGTACGCCGCTACACCGATCTGCTGTTCGCGACGATGACGCGCTACGAGGAGAACTTTCCGAACCCGGTGCTGTTCGGGCCGCGCCCGCAGTACGAGGTGTTCGGCGAGATCGTCTCGCGCGCGCGGCTCACGCAGCTGCGCTTGGCGGAGACCGAGAAGTACGCGCACGTCACGTACTTCTTCAACGGCGGGCGCGAAGACGTGTTTCCCGGCGAGGACCGCATTCTGATCCCGTCCAACCGCGCCGTCGCGACGTACGATCTGGCGCCGGAGATGTCGGCCAACGACATCACGACCGCGGCCGTCGAAGACGTCCTGCACCGGCGGCACGACGTGATCGTGATGAACTACGCGAACGCGGACATGGTGGGCCACACCGGCGTGTGGGACGCGACGATCTCCGCGCTGGAGACGCTCGACGTCGCGCTCGGCCGCCTCGAGCAGGCGGTGCTGCGGGCAGGCGGCATCCTCGCGATCACGTCGGACCACGGCAACGCCGAAGAGAAGATCGATCCCGCCGGCAACCCGCTTACCGCGCACACGACCAACCCCGTGCCGTTCGTGCTGATCTCGGGCGAACCGCTCGGCGCGTTCATCGGCGAAGGCAGTCTGGGCGACGTCGCGCCGACGCTGCTGCCGCTGATCGGCCTCGACGTGCCGGAGGCGATGACGGGCGCGAACCTTCTCGCACCGCCGGCGCCCGCGGCGGTGCGCTCGCACGACGAGGAACAGCCGCGATGAAACGCAAGCGGCTGCAGGCCGCTGCCGAGCTCTTGCGCGACGAAGCCGGTGGCGATCTCGACTGCGCGATCGTGCTCGGCTCGGGTTTCGGCGCGGTGCTGCGCGACCGCATCGCCGGCAAGACGATCCCGTACAAGAAGATCGACGGCATGCCGCTCCCTGGCGTCGCGGGACACGCGGGCGAAGCGCACATCGGGATGCTGCACGGCCGCCGCGTCGTGGCGTTCAGCGGGCGTTTCCACCTGTACGAAGGACGCGCAACGGACGAGGTGATCTACCCCGTTCTCGCCGCCGCGCACGCGGGCGCGAAGACGTTCGTGCTCACCAACGCGGCGGGCGGCGTGAACCCGGGCTACCACGCCGGCGATCTGATGCTGATCGTCGACCAGCTCAATCTCACCGGAACGAGCCCGCTCATCGGCGAGGATCTACTGCCGGGACAGACGGTGCGCTTCATCGACATGGTGGACGCATATGCGCCGCATCTGCGCGAGCTCGCGCGCCAGATAGCGGCGGAGCACGCGATCACATTACACGACGGCATCTACGCCGGCCTCGCCGGACCGGCGTACGAGACGCCCGCCGAGGCCCGCTACCTGCGCACGATCGGCGCCGACGCGGTGGGGATGTCGACCGTGCTCGAGACGATCGCCGCGCGCGCGCTTGGGCGCGACGTAGTCGGTTTCTCGCTCATCACGAACGTGCACGGCACGGGCGCGCCGACCTCGCACGAGGAAGTCTTGGAAACCGCCGTGCGCAGCGCGGAGAACGTCGCGCGCCTGGTCGAAGGGGTCGTTGCGAACTTGTAGATGGATCGTGCGGCATTTCTTGCGGCGCTCGGATCGGCCGCGCTCGCGCCCGGCGCCATGGCTGCGTCGTCCGCGCGCGGGTGGTCGCGCGGATCGCTGGAGATCCATCACATCTCCACCGGTCGCGGGAACGCGACGCTGTGCGTGTTCCCGGACGGCACGACGCTGCTGATCGACGCAGGTGCCGTGCGCGGCGACCCGGCGCTGCTCGCGCCGCTTCGGCCGGACGGATCCCGCCGGCCGGGCGAGTGGATCGCCCGCTACGTGCAGCGACGTCTCGCCGAGACCGGAACGCACGCACTCGACGTCGCCCTGCTCACGCACTTTCATCCCGACCACATGGGCGACGTGGCGACTGACTCGCCGGCGTCGCGCTCGGGGCCGTATCGTCTGTCGGGAATCACCGACGTCGCGGAGGTGGTGCCGCTCCGCCGGATCATCGACCGCGGCTATCCGCGCTATGACTATCCCGCCGAGCGCCATGACGGAACGCTGGACAACTATCGCGCGTTCATCGCGTCCGCCAAGATCCGCGGAACGCGCCCGGAGCGTTTTGCCGTCGGCAGCGCGCGCCAACTCCGGCTCGAGCACGCAGCGACCGCGAAGTTTCCGTCGTTCTCGGTGCGCAATATCGCCGCGAACGGTGAGGTGTGGACCGGCCGGGGCGAGGGCGCGACAGCATATTTCCCGCAACTGCAAATGCTCCCCGCTGAGGACCTCCCCGACGAGAACGCTTGCTCCTGCGCGCTCAAGCTCGCATACGGCCGGTTCGCGTACTTCGCCGGCGGCGACCTTACGTTCACGACCGCCGACGGTAACCTGCCGTGGCGCGACGTTGAGACGCCCGCTGCGCGAGCCGCCGGGCCTGTCGACGCGGCCGCAGTCGATCACCACGGCTATTACGACGCAGGCGGCGCAGGATTCGTGCGCGCTCTTCGCTCGCGCGTGTACGTGCTGCAGGCGTGGCACGCGACACATCCGGCGCTGTCGACGCTGGACCGCATCTACAGCACGCGCTTGTATTCCGGCCCGCGCGATGTCTTCGCCACGGCGATCCACCCGGCGAGCGCAGCGGTGAACGAACGCCTGATCGGACGTCTCCGCGCGACAGCCGGACACATCGTGATCCGTGTCGCCCCAGGCGGCAGCACCTACACTGTGGACGTCGTAGAGGACCGCGACGAGTCGGACCGCGTGCTGTCGACCTTCGGCCCGTACGACTCCACCGCCAACAAGTCCGCCGGTTAAGAAACGTCCTCGTTCTGTGCGGGGGTTACGGGCAAATATTTCTCCATGCGACGCTCCGCTTGATGCCTCGCATCATCGGCTCCTCTGCGCATCCATTCGGGCCAATGCTCAGCCTCCTCGCGGAGCGGACGCATCGATTCTTCATACCAGCCATCAGGAAGGTCTCTCATGCCACTGCTCCCGTCCGTTGTGGACTGTGCGAATAATACGAATAGCGAGGAAAGCTCATAGCGGCGTCAGA
>JAQBPK010000195.1 GCA_028287565.1 Vulcanimicrobiota bacterium | reverse complement strand
GAGCGCGACGAGCGAGGCGGTGTACCGCGCCGTTGTCGCGCTGGGGTGTGCGGGCGGTGCGACGGCCGTCGGGCATGGTGCGTCGTTCTCGCCGCAGTATGCGGCGCTGCTGAACGCCTGCAATTTTCACGCGCTCGATTTCGACGACACGCACGAGCATGCGTCGCTGCATCCCGGCGCGCCCGTCGTCGCGGCGGCGCTCGCCGCCGGTGAGCGCACCGGTGCAAGCGGCGCGCGGCTCGTTGCTGCGATCGTTGCCGGATATGACGTCGCCGTGCGCGTCGGGTTGGCGCTCGATCCGGCGGCGCATTACGCGCGCGGGTTTCATCCGACGGCGACGGCCGGCGTGTTCGGCGCTACCGCGGCCGTTGCGCTGCTGCACGGCGATGATGTCGCTACGCTGGAGAGCGCGTTCGGGATCAACCTGAGCCAGGCGTCGGGGTCGCTGCAGTTCAGTGTCGACGGCGCGCAGACCAAGCCCGTGCAGGTCGGCTTTGCGGCGCACAATGCGGTGCTCGCTCGCGAGCTTGCTGCCGCCGGAGTGCGCGGGCCGGGCGCGGCGTTCGAAGGGCGCAGCGGGCTGCTGCACGCGTATTCCGATGGCGCCGATGCGCGCGCACTCGTGGAGACGTGGGACGGCGTGCACGAGATCGACCGTACCGCGTTCAAGCCGTATCCGTGCTGCCGCTACATGCACGCGGCGATCGATCAGCTCGTCGCGATCGTGCGCGAGCGCGCGATCGATCCGGCGTCGGTGGAGCGCGTGCGCGTGAGCCTGCCGGCCGCCGGAATGCGGCTCTGCGCGTATCCGGAGGACCGCAAGCGCCGTCCGCAATCGGTTGTCGATGCGCAGTTCAGCATGTACTATGCCGCGGCTGCGGCGATCGCGTGGGGCGGCGTGCGGTGGAACGACTTCGCGCGGCGTGACGCGCCCGAGATCGACGTGCTGATCGCGCGCGTGACGGTGGACGAGGATCCCGCCGTCGAGGCGCTTGCGCCGCGCATGGCGGCGCTGGTGGAGCTCGACGCCGGCACGGTGCACGAGCGGCGGCTCGTGCCGAGTCCGCGCGGCGAGCCGGACAGCCCGCTCGGTTGGGATGAGCTGATCGCGAAGTTCGAGGACTTGAGCGGCATCGCGTACGATGCCCAGCGGCGCCACCGCATCGTCGACCTCGTGCGCCGGCTCGACGAGCTGGACGACGTGCGCACACTGACGGCCGAATTAGGAGCATAGGAGCAGCGTGATCGCCGAAGACATCCCCGCCGGACTGGACCTGACGCCGGACCAGCGCGCCTTGCGCGACCACGTGCGCGAGCTGTGTTCGTCGTTCGGCGACGCGTACTGGCGCGAGCTCGACGCCGAGCGCGCCTATCCCGACGCGTTCATTCGCGCGCTCACCGAGGCCGGCTATCTCGCCGCGCTGATCCCCGAGGAGTACGGCGGCGCGGGGCTCGGGATCGCCGAAGCGTGCATCATCCTCGAAGAGGTGAACCGCTCCGGCGGCAACGCTGCGGCGTGCCACGCGCAGATGTACATCATGGGAACGGTGCTGCGCCACGGCAGCGAGGAGCAGAAGCAGCGCTATCTGCCGGCGATCGCGCGCGGGGAGCTGCGTCTGCAGGCGTTCGGTGTAACTGAGCCCAACGCGGGCAGCGACACGACGAAGATATCCACGACCGCGGAGCGGCGCGGCGACAAGTACGTCGTGAACGGCCAGAAAGTGTGGACGTCGCGCGTGCAGCACAGCGACCTCATGCTGCTGCTCGCGCGAACGTCGCCGCCGTCCGACGATCCCAAGCAGAAGACGTTCGGGCTCTCGACGTTGCTGGTCGATCTGCGCAGCGCGCCGCCCGGAACGATCGACGTGCGGCCGATCCGCACGATGATGAACCACGAGACGAATGAGGTGTTCATCCACGATCTCGAAGTGCCGGCCGAGAACCTGGTGGGAGAAGAGGGGCGCGGCTTTCGGTACATCCTCGACGGCATGAACGCCGAGCGCATCCTGATCGCGGCGGAGTGCGTGGGCGACGGCAACTTCTTCATCGAGCGCGCCGTGAAGTACGTGGGTGAGCGGGTCGTGTTCGGGCGCCCGATCGGTCAGAACCAAGGCGTGCAGTTCCCGATCGCGCGCGCGCACGCGGCGGTGTTCGCAGCGGACCTCGTACGCAAACAAGCGGCGGCGCTGTTTGATGCGGGGCGGCCGTGCGGAGCGGAGGCGAATACCGCGAAGCTGCTCGCGTCGGAAGCGTCGTGGCAGGCGGCGAACGCGTCGATCGACGCGCACGGCGGGTACGGGTTCGCCGAGGAGTACGACATCGAGCGCAAGTTCCGCGAGACGCGCCTGTACATCACCGCGCCGGTCGCGAACAACCTGATCCTCTCGTACATCGGGCAGCACGTGCTCGGCATGCCGAGGTCGTTCTGACGGACGCGAGCCGGCCCGGCACGAACCGCACGATGACGAGCTGGCGTGTCACGGCGTTCGGCAAACCGCTCGAACGGATGGTGGACGAAACGCCGCAGCCCGTAGGCACGGAGGTCGTGCTGCGCGTCATCGCGGCCGGCGTTTGCCACAGCGACTTGCACATCTCCGACGGCTACTTCGATCTGGGCGGCGGGAAACGTATGGAGCTCGCGGTCCGCTTGCCGCGCACGCTCGGCCACGAGATCGCCGGCGAGGTTGTCGCGGCGGGACCGGACGCGGATGTCGAGCTCGGCGCTCGCCGCGTCGTGTTTCCGTGGATCGGGTGCGGCGCGTGCGCGCTGTGCGCCGCGGGCGACGAGCATTTGTGCGCGCGCCCGCTGACGCTCGGCTTCGTGCGCGACGGCGGCTTCAGCGATCACGTCGTCGTGCCGCATCCGCGCTATCTCCTCGATTTCGGCGAGCTTCCGGCGGAATTGGCCGCGACGTATGCGTGCGCGGGCTTGACCGCGTTCAGCGCTCTGCGCAAGGCGGCGCCGGTGTCGGACGAGCACCCGCTGCTCATCATCGGTGCGGGCGGCGTCGGTGAGTCCGCGATCCGGTTCGCGCACGCGGTGTACGGCGTTCATCCCGCGGTCGCCGAGATCGACGAGCGCAAACGCGAGAACGCGCGCCGGAGCGGCGCCGGGACGGCGTACGATCCGCGCGACACGGCCGCCTGCAAAGCCGCGCGGCAAGATGCCGGCGGCGGGTTCGCCGCCGTGATCGACTTCGTCGGCAGCTCGGCGTCCGCGGAGCACGCGCTCGCGATGGTGCGCAAAGGTGGAACGGTCGTCATCGTCGGCCTCTACGGCGGCACGCTCCAGCTCGCGCTGCCGCTCGTCCCGCTGCGCGCGCTTTCCATCCGGGGGTCGTATGTCGGCTCTTTGCGCGAGCTCGAAGATCTGCTGTCGCTCGCGCGCAGCGGCGTCGCGCCGCACGTCCACATCGAACGCCGCCCGCTCGAAGATGCGCAAGCCGCGCTCGATGCGCTGCGCGCAGGGAACGTGGTCGGACGAAGCGTCCTCGGGCCCTGACCAGCGTCTACGCGTTGAGCATCGTTCGTAGCGCTGCGTCGAGCGTGTCGACGATCGGCGTGCGCGTCGTCAGGCCGGCGATGCTGAGCAGGCGGATCAGGCGCTGGTTGCGCGCCATGATGACCAGCTTGCCGTCCAGCGTGCTCGCGCGCATCTCCGCGCGGAACAGCTCGTCGATCACGTACGAGTCGATGTAGCTGATGCCCGTGAGATCCACGATCACGCGCGGGTTGTCGCGCACGCGCTGAAAAGCGAGCTTCAGGTCGGTCCGCGTGGCGATGTCGTGTTCACCTTCGAGCCGCACGATCGCCGGGTCAGCGCGTTCGCCCACACCATACACCCCAGTGGAGCGCGGTTCTCCACCAGACCGTGGTTCCCCGCAACCGCGTGCCGGCGAGCGCTCCGTCAAACGCGATCGCGCTGAACGCGCCTCCGCAGTCCGGTGCGTTCGAAGCCGAAACTTGCGGCCGAGCGTTCGACCGGTGATCCCAGCCTTGTTTTGACCGATGCGCGCGTCGCGCCGCGAGCGTGCGCGATCGCCAGACGCGCGGCCAACAGCGCCGCATGCACGCCCTGTCCGCGAAACTGCGGCAGAACGGCGCCGCCCATGAGGAACGCGAGATCACCGTCGGTGACCAGCGCGCCGGTTCCCGCGTCCGTTCCGTTCATCGACGCGACGACGAGAACGTGAACGGCCGCGGCCTCCACCTGGATAGTCCGGCGCAGCATGTCGAGGTCGGTTGAGGTGTCGGCGAAGGCGCGCGTCGCGAGATCTGCCCAGGCGCGGCGGTCGGTCGTCGTTCGCACGGCGATCCGGCCGGACGGCGCGGTTCCCGCGCGCACGGGGCCTTCCAGCACTGCCAGCAGCGCGTCTTCCTCGACGTAGCCGCGGTTGCTCAGCAGCTCGCCGTCACGGGCAAGCGCGGTCTCGTCGAGCTCGAACCGGGCCGGCTGCGCGCGGGCCGCGTAGAACTCCTCGACGACGTCCAGGTCGTCGTCGCGCAACGCGCGCGTCGTCCCGGCGCCGAGCGCATGGTCGAGGTGCGTGCCGGCCACGTAGATGGC
Source organism: Vulcanimicrobiota bacterium (assembly GCA_028287565.1). Classification (GTDB taxonomy): domain Bacteria; phylum Vulcanimicrobiota; class Vulcanimicrobiia; order Vulcanimicrobiales; family Vulcanimicrobiaceae; genus Vulcanimicrobium. The sequence continues at coordinate 804 of JAQBPK010000195.1, read as the reverse complement.
GTAGCCGCCCGCGACCGGGATCGCACCGTCGGCGGACGTTCCGGCATCGACGTTGCGGTTGCGCAGGAAGGCGGCCCAGAACGACGCGGCGGCGCGGTCGGGAATCATCGTTGACTCGCAGCCTCCTCGCGTGATATAAGGTGCTTTGGCTCCAATGACCGCAGGTCGACCTCCGCGTCGATAATGTGCGCTCCCAGCGAACGCACGCCTGCCGAGGACGCGGAATCGAGAAGAAACTCTCACCGTTCGGGCACATCGCCCTTTGCGGTCCGTGCGCCTCGCCCAATGTCGGCGGAGGCGTTTTTGTTTCCCTCTCGGAGCACATGATGCCGACCGCGAAAAAAGAAGCGACCATCGAGGAGCTCCGCGGGCAGATCGCGGGCGCGAAGAACCTGTTCTTCACCAACTACCAAGGCCTGACCGTCGAGCAGATCACCAAGCTCCGCAACGAGCTTCGCAAGGACGGCAGCACCTATGGCGTGGTGAAGAACACGCTCTTCAAGCGCGCTGCGGGCGACGAGCTCGCATCGCAGCTCGACGAGATTCTCGCGGGACCGACCGGTGTCGTGTTCGCAGGCGCCGATCCCGTCGCGCCCGCCAAAGCCCTTAAGACGTTCTCGGATTCCACCAAACCGGTCGGCGTGAAGGCCGCCTACATCGACGGCAAGCTCGTCGATGCGGCGCAGGTTCAGGCGCTCGCCGCCCTCCCACCCAAGATAGAGCTGCTCGCGAGACTCGTCGGGTCGCTCAAGTCCCCGCTGCAGGGCCTCGTCATGGTCCTGTCCGGCAACCAGAGCGGACTCG
>JAQBPK010000184.1 GCA_028287565.1 Vulcanimicrobiota bacterium | reverse complement strand
GGGAGCGGCGGCGGGTTCGGGCGCAGCGACGCTCGCGGCAGGGGCCGCGGGAGCGGCAGCCGGTGCGGGCTTCGGGGCGGCTGTCGCCCCCTTGAGCTGTGCGCGGAGGAGGTCGGCGACCTTCGGCTCGACGACGCTGAGTTGGTTCTTCGCCTCGAGCCCGAGCCGGCCGAACAAGCCGAGCAGGTCTTTCGACGACATGCCGAGCTCTTTGGCGAGCTCGAAAATCCTGGGTTTACCGGTTGCCATGCAGTCCTTCAAAGATACGGCGCCCGAAGGAGCCGTCCGCCGTTAAGTCATTCTGTTGAGCTCCGAGATCCGGAGAGTGTTCCGGCGCCGTCGCCGGGTAGTCACCATTGTAGCAGAGCTTCGATACTCAACCCAGGATAACGCTTGTTCTTCGCCACCCGTTGCGCACATTCACGGCAACACAGGTATGCGCCGCGTCCGTCCTGTCGCTTGCCCTTGTCGGCGAGCCACCGGCCGCCCGGCCGGGTGAAGCGCCGGAGCGCCGGCTGCGGGAACACGTTCCGGCAGCCGACGCACGTGCGGTTCGGGATCATTCGGTGGTGAACATCTCCCGCTTGAACTCTTCGAGCCGGCGCAGCAGCTCGTCCTGATCGATGGGGGCCTCTTCCGCCTCCTCGCCTTCGGCGGCCACGGCTTCGTCCTCGGCGGTCTCACCCTCACCCGCGCCCGCGGCGACGGCACGCGCCTCGCGCTCGGCCGCGTAGCGCTCGCGGGCCTCGGCGGCTTCGGAGTCGCTCGTGATGTCCATCCGCCAGCCGGTCAGACGGGCGGCGAGCCGCACGTTCTGGCCCTCGCGCCCGATCGCGAGCGAAAGCTGGTGGTCGGGAACGATGACGAGCGCGATGCCCTCGTCCTCGTAGAGCTCGACGCCGAGGACCTTCGCCGGCGCGAGCGCGTTGGCGACGAACGCCGGCAGGTCCGCGGCCCAGCGGATCACGTCGATTTTCTCGCCGCGCAGCTCGTCCGAGACGTTGGCGATGCGCGACGACTTCGGACCCAGGCACGCGCCGACCGCATCGATCTCCGAGCGCTTCGAGGTGACGGCGACCTTGGTGCGCGCGCCCGGCTCGCGGGCGATCGCCATGATCTCGACGATGTCGTCCTGGATCTCGGGCACCTGGAACTCGATCAGGCGCTGCACGAGCCCTTCGGCCGCGCGCGAGAGCACGACCAGCGGACCTTTGTTGGTCTTGCGCACGTCCAGCACGTACGCGCGGATACGGTCGTTGATGCGGTAGTTCTCGCGCGGCACTTGCTCGGAGAACGGCAGCAGCGCTTCGGTCTTGCGGTCGTCGAGCAGCACGTACATGTTGCGCTGCTCGTAGCGCTGCACCGTGCCGAGCACGATGTCGTGCAGCTTCGCGGAGTACGTGTTGTAGACGGTGTCGCGCTCGGCTTCGCGGATCCGCTGCACGATCACTTGCTTCGCGGTCTGCGCGGCGATGCGGCCGAAGTCGCGCGGCGTGACGACCTCGTCGTAGAAGTCGCCGGGTTCGTACTGCTTGCCCGCCTCGTTCTTCGCGATCTCGAGCTTGGGATCGGTCACCTCGCCGTCGGCGACGACGTTGCGGCGGTGGTAGACTTGATAGTCGCCGGTCGTGCGGTCGATCGTCACGATCGCGTTCGCCTCGCCGCCGAAGTTGCGCTTGTACGCCGAGATCAACGCGGCTTCGAGCGCTTCGAGCAGCGACTCGAAGCTGATGTTGCGTTCGTTCTCAATCTCGCGTAGCGCCGCGATCATCTCTGCGTTCATCGGTTCTTCTCTCGTTGTTTCGCGCGCTGGAGGTCCGCGCGTACGTCGTACTCCAGATTTGCCGACTTGACGACGGCCAGGGGGATGGGAAGCTCGCCTTTTTCGCGGACGAGGATGACGTTCGTGCCGCGCACACCGTCGAGCTTGCCGCGGTGCGTCTTGGCGTTCTCGATCGCGAGCGTCGTGACGATCTTCACGTCGCGCCCGGAAAAGCGCTCGTAGTCGGACGGTTTGGTGAGCGGGCGGTCGAGCCCGGCCGACTCGATCTCGAGCGTGTAGGGATCGGGGAACGCGTCGAGCGCGGCGTTGATGCTGCGCGCGATGCGCTCGCACGTGCCGACGTCGACACCGCCCTCGCGGTCGACCGTTACGTGCAGCGCCGTCTGCTGCCGCCCCCGGTGCGCGCTGGAGCCGACGATCTCGACGTCGCGGAACTCAGGCTGGTGCGGCAAAGCATGCACGACCCGCTCGAATGCTTCGGCAAACAGCGTCTTCTCGCCGTACGGCTCCAACCGCGACCTCCTTTCTTCCCCTTACAACACAGAAGCGCGGGCTTTGCCCACGCTCCCAGCGTCTACGTCCGTCCGCCATCATACGATACGGGCGAAATTTTCGCAAACGTGCGGCGATTGGGGTGCGATGCGCCAGCAGCCGAGCCGCCGAACGCAAACTACCCCGCGCACGCCATCGTCGCAGGGAAGCTTACCGTAAATATAGTACCGGGGAGTTGGCCTTTCTCCGAGAGGGCTGCATCCCTCTCGGAGGCCGGAAATTCTAGAGTTCTGGCGGCCGGTAGCGGTCCCGTCCCTCTTCCGAGGCGGATTGGGGACGGGGCCGAGCTCTTCGTCGCTGAGAGCGGTCCCGCTGCCCGGAGCCCGTTAACTCGCTTACGCGAGACGGTTCCGGAAAGACGGGTTTTTAGCGTTTTTCCGCGTTTCAGCGCGGATTGCGCGTTCCACCCCTCACGACAAAGATGCATATTTGCAAATTCAAGACGTTATTCCTTGCACTCCAAACTATGCACGAAGCATCCTCAATGCCACCAAACCATAGTGCACTATGCATCCTCCATTCATCCAAACCATAAACCTTAGGAGTTCGTCCTTGTTGTTTTAGAAGCTTGGGATTATTGTTACAGCTTGCGGCCATGACGTCCACTACTCACTTAGACGAATGACTATCAGCGAAGTCCCTAACAACAACGTTGTAATACTTTACCAAGGGTTACCTCGGATCGCTTACGAGATCAGAGGTGGCGCGGGACCGGCGTGCGGAGCGAGCCCGGCTCCACCTTCTCCATGCGGGGGTCGTTGCACGACACGTCCACCGTCTCGACGACCGGCTTGAGGTCGGGACTGCGGTCCGGCAGGTAGGGGCGCGCGAAGCCGCCGGCCAGCGAGGGCATCGGCGTCGGCGGGGGCGGCTGCGGGTGGTCGGTGATCCGGAAGGCGCGGCAGACCTCGCGGCCGAGCACGTCACGCCGGCGCTCGAACACGTACGCGATCGAGTCGGCGTGGACCAAGGTCCGCTTCACCCGGATGAGCCCGAACGTGGCCGCCAGGATCTCGGCCGGCGGCGCGAGGGCCTTCTCGTACGCGTCGACCGCGGCGTTCGGGTCGAGGCCGGGCGTGTAGCGGCCCGGGGTGACGGGCCCCTTCGGGAGCATGGCGCGCAGGCGCTCGTTCAGCGACGACAGAGCGTTCGGGGACGCGCTCGGGCCCGGCGGCGCGGGTCCGCCGGCGGAGCTTTGCG
>JAQBPK010000214.1 GCA_028287565.1 Vulcanimicrobiota bacterium | reverse complement strand
GGCGACAACGCAACGCGCTTCTGGGACCTCGAACCAGGCCGAGCGATCTTCGGCTTCTGGCCCCTGGACGGAACGAAGTAGTTCCAACCGCACCCTAGCCGAACCGCGGCGGCGCGTGATAGGCCGTCGAGCGGTTTGGGGCATGACATAGCCGCTTCGCGCCGGCGACGGGCCCGGCACGTCGCGCTTGCGATTCAGCCCGATTCGTTCTTTTTCGATCGCAGCGCCAGCAGCTCGCCCACGATGCCGCGGCGGAACAACAGCACGCACAGCGCGAAGAATGTCCCGATCCGCCGAGGATCGACATCATGAGCACTTTGACGCTGAACCCCCAGCGCCGCGACGGCGAGCACCGCATGGTAGAACGCGACGTCATTCTCGAGTGGGATGCCGAACAGGATCGCGCGCCCGCTGGGCTCCACGCCGTTCTCGCCACCGGTCCCACTCGCCGAGCTGGGAGGCGAAGACGCATTGCCGCTGCAAGCGTCAGCGTGATCATCGCGACGTAGATCCTTTCACGTCGAATAGATAAGTGGCACGGTGATCATGTGCAAGGTTATCGGGTTGAGCCGCCGATGAGCCGAGCCCGCCAATGACGACGGTAGCGTACGTGATAATCGCGAGCACGCTTAGCCACCATGCGTAACGTTGCGGCTCGCTTGTTGACGTTCGAGGAGCCTCGGTCTTATGATGCTCGTCGGGCCGCTTCGGTGCTCGCTATTGCCTAAAGGGTATTTCATATATGTTCAAGGTTCAGCCGCTCGGTGCGACGTGCGCCTTGCTGGCCCTCGCCTGCGCCGCGGGTTGCGGCAGCGGTCACACAATGTCTTCCGTACCGGACGCGGGCGTTCAACAGAAGCAGGACGCGAACCGTGTTCTCACGAGCCGCGAACGAAAACACGCCAGCACTCTGAGAGCGGTGATGAGTAAGACGCCGGAGCAGAACATCGATGATGCCGTTGCACACGGCGCGCGCGTTTTTCGCGTTCCGACCGTGCTCGTCTACGATCCAGTGTCTCGACGAACCTTCAGATTACCGGCAAAGGAGATCCATCGAACGGCGAACGGCATCGTCCTGTTTCACGGATCGCGATCGGTGGCGCTCTCTGGAGCCGCGAGGGTCTCGACTGCTCCGCAGTACACGTATCTCTTCGTTCGGGGATCCCACGTCGATCCGGACGCGGGTTCCGGCGCCGTGCGGATCCGGTAGGGCGCACGATGAACGATTTGAGATCGCCATCTGAAAAAGACGTCCTGGTTCGTGGACTGCGCAGGATGCTTACCGCAGGCGCAATTATGGTGGCCTTGAGCGTGAGTGCCGCACACGCAGCAGATCTCGGTCAGCCGTCGGACGGCGGCGGCGGAAGTCCTGGCACATCGCCGACGACACCGCCCGGGACAACCGAGTGCTTTATGTCGTCCGGCGGCGGCTCGGGCTATTCCGTCTCATTCGGCGACACGCTTGGCTCTCCGTTTCTCGGCATCTCGATGCATTTCACGTTACCCGGTGGTACGTTCACGGCGCGGCAGCGCTTCGTGAGCCAAGGCGGGGACGGCGAGACCACTTCAGACTCCGGTTGGCAGGACAACATGGTCGGCAGCACCGGCGATCCGGTCCTTTATCCTGGCCCGGGTGACTTCAACACCGGGCAATACATCTATGACCCCGGTAACAGCATTGACATCAGCGGTGGTACGCAGTACACGATCGAGGCGACGAACGACCAAACCGGTGAGACGTTCGATGCGTGGGGCGAAACATATCCGCCCGACCCGATCGCAGGCAACTGCTGATGCCGCTGGCCTGCTAGCTAGTCCTTCGGCTTCGTGCGCAAGGCCAGCAACTCGCCGACGATGCCGCGCCGGAACAGCAGCACGCACAGGGCGAAGATCGTGCCCATCACGATGTTCGTCTTGTCGCCGATCGGCGTCTTCGAGATGAAGTAATCGAGCGACTCGAACATGCCCGCGCCGACGACCGGCCCAAAGATCGTTCCGATGCCGCCGAGGATCGACATCATCACGACCTTGCCGCTGGTGTGCCAGTCGACCCCGTCGAGTCCTGAGAGGCGGTTTCCTACCGCGAACAGCACGCCCGCGAGCCCCGCGAGCGTCCCGGACAGCACGAACGCGACGAGCTTGTAGCGGTCGACACGAAAACCGAGGGCGATCGCGCGCTGCTCGTTCTCGCGCATTGCGTTGAGCACCGCGCCGAACGGCGAGCGCACGACACGCACCACCAGATACGTTCCGAGCGCGGCCACCGCGAGCACGGCGTAGTAGAACGCGACGTCGTTCTCGAGCGGGATCCCGAAGAGCGTCCCGCGCCCGCTGAGCTGCACGCCGTTCTCGCCGCCGGTCCACCCGCCGAGCTGGTACGCGAAGAAGTACTGGAGCTGCGCGAGCGCGAGCGTGATCATCGCAAAGTAGATGCCCTGGCGCCGGATCGCGATCGCGCCGACGACCAGTGCGAGGATCGCCGCGTACACGAGCGCCGCAAGCGCGGCGAGCGCGAACGGCACGTGCGCTTTCGCGATCAGGATCGTCGAGACGTAGCCGGCGCCGCCCCAAAACATCGCGTGTCCGAACGACAGCAGCCCGGTGAAGCCGAGCAGCAGGTCGAACGCGACGGCGAACAGCGCGTACGCCACGATGTCGATGGCGAGCACGGGGTAGATAACCTCGGGCAGCACCAGCGCGATGAGGACGATCACGACCGCGACGATCGTGCCGCGGCGGCTGCCCAGCAGCGTGCTCGTCATTTCGCCGACGCCGGCGTTCCGAACAGCCCGCTCGGACGAATGAGCAGCACGATGATCATGAGGAGGAAGATGAGCGTGTCGTTGAACGCGGGGAAGATCACCGCGCCGAGCGTCTGTAACAGCCCGAGCGCGAAGCCCGTGATCACCGAGCCGCCGACCGAGCCGAGTCCCCCGATCACGACGATAGCGAACGTGTTGATGATGATCTTGTCCCCCATCGTCGGTTCGACGTTCTGGTTGGGGGCGGCCAGGACGCCGCCTAGCGCGGCGAGCGCCACGCCGACCGCGAACGTGATCGAGACCAGCCGCTGCGTGTCGATCCCTAGCGCGCGCACCAGCACCGGCGCCTCGGTAGCCGCGCGGATGCGCGCGCCGACCGGCGTGCGCTCGAGCACGTACCACACCGCGACGGAGACCACGATCGCAACGCCGATGACGAACAGCCGGTAGGTCGGGAAAAGCGTGAAGCCGACGTTCGTTACGCCCGAGAGCGACGCGGGCGGCGCGTACGGCGAGCCGAGCGCACCCGCGGCGAGCCGCATCGAGTCCTCGATGATGAGCACGAGCGCGAACGTGAACAGCAGTCCGTACAGCGGGTCGAGCCCGTAGAGCCGGCGCAGGAAAAGCGTCTCGATCAAGAGGCCGAGCAGGCCGACGGTCAGCGGCGCCACGATGAGCGCGGCGTAGAACGGTAGGTGGATGAGCTGCGCGCCGTAGTACGCGACGAACGCGCCCAGCATGAACATTGCACCGTGCGCGAAGTTCACGATGCGCAGCATCCCGAAGATCACGCTGAGACCGAGCGCCAACAAGGCGAAGTACGCCCCGTTGACGAGGCCGTTGAACGCCTGGGTGAGCAGGTAGTCCGGGCTCAGGCTACCAGTCCTTCTTGCACACCGATGCCGACTCGGGGCGGAACGCGCGGCCGGGCGGGATCGTCTGCACGATCTTGAACCACGCGTGCGGCTCCTTTACTTGTTCCTTGGGCAGCACGTCGACGACGTACATCTCGTGGATCACGCGATGATCGCGCCCGCGCCATTCCCCGCCCTTGGCGTAGAAGTCGTTGAACTGCCGGTTGTCGAGGTAACCCTGAACTTTTTCGGCTTCGACGGTTCCGACGGCCTTGACGGCGTTCAGCCACTGCGTCGTAGCGGAGTAGTCGGAGGCTTGGATGTCGGTCGGGCGCAGGCCGCGCATCCGCTTCGCGTACCGGTCGGCCCATTTGCGCGCCGCGGCGTCCTCGTTCCAGTACCATGACGTGGTAATGCGCGAGCCCGCGAACACGTCCGGAAGCGCGTCCACGTCGCTCAGGAACAAGAGGCCGACGGCGACCTTCATCGACTTCTCGACGCCAAACTGCTTCACTTGTTTCATCGAGTTCACCGTGTCGGCGCCGGCGTTGAACAGGCCGAGCACCTGCGCGCCCGAGTTCTTCGCCTTGAGCAGGTACGACGAGAAGTCCGTCGTCGGGCCGAACGGGTAAAGGTCTGACCCCTGCATCTTGCCGCCCTTCCGTTCGATCGCAGCCGTGAAGTCCGCCAGCATCGACTGCCCGAACAGATAGTTCGGAACGATCGCGTACCACGTCTTTCCATTCGACTGCGCGGCGATGTTCGCGCCGGTCGACGCCGCGAGCGCGTAGGTGTCGTAGGCGTAGTGGTACGTGTAGCGATTGCACTGGGCTCCGGTAAGCGCCGACGACGCGCCGCCCGTGACGATCGCGAGCTTCTTCTTGTCTTTGGCGACACCGGCGACAGCGAGCGCGACCGCGGAGTTCGTCATGTCCAGCGCGAGCTCGGCGCCTCCGTCATACGCCTCGCGCGCTTTGATCGAGGCGTCGTTGGGGTTGTTGCGGTGATCGATGCCGACGACCTCGATGGTGCGGCCGAGGACCTTCCCGCCGAAGTCTTCGACGGCCATCTTGGTCGCTTCGACGGCGCCCGGCCCGGCGAGTGCGGCGTAGACGCCGGACATGTCGGTGATGACAGCGATCTTGATCGGACCCGTGTCCGCGGCTCGCGCCGGCGGCGCGGGAAACGACGAACACAGCAATGCGAGTGCCAGCGCTGCCGGAATCAAACGGGAAACGCGCATCGGACCTACCTCGGGGCGGGGCGGGTGACGAGAGTTGCCCGGACGTTACGCATCGCGGTCGGCGTTCCTCCGAGTCACCGAACGGAACGCGGCTTTCAGGGAAGAGTCTTGACGATGCCGGCACCCATCGAAGATTACGCGCTCATCGGCGACACACGGACCGCCGCGCTGGTGTGCCGAGACGGTTCGATCGACTGGCTCTGTTTGCCGCGCTTCGACTCGGCGGCCTGCTTCGCGAAGCTCGTCGGCGAGGAAGAAAACGGCGCGTGGAGCCTCGCGCCCCAGGGCGATGCGCGCGTCGTCGAGCGGCGCTATCGCGAGGACAGCATGGTCCTCGAGACGATCTGGGAGTGCGAGGACGGCGCGCGCGTGCGGGTGGTCGACGCGATGCTGGTCGGCAGCGACGCGCCGCGGCTCGTGCGGATGGCCGTCGGCGAGCAAGGCCGCGTGGCGATGCGGTCGCGGATCCGCATCCGCTTCGATTACGGGCGCGTGGTGCCGTGGGTCCACCACTCGTCGGGGACCGTCGTCGCTTGTGCGGGGCCGGACGCCGCCGCGCTGTACGCGGACGTGCCGCTGACCGGTGACGACCTCTCGACCGTATCGGAATTCGCGGTTCGCGCCGGCGACCGGGTGGGCTTCGAGCTCGCCTACTATCCATCGTACGAGCAGCAGCCGGGGCCGTCGGAGGCGCTGTCGGCGCTGCGCAAGACCGACGCCTTCTGGCGCGAGTGGGCGCGGACGTGCCGCTACGACGGCCCGTGGCGCGAGACGGTCGTGCGCTCCCTGCTCACGCTCAAGGCGCTCACCGATGCCAAGACGGGCGCAGTTCTGGCCGCCCCCACGACCTCGCTGCCCGAGCAGATCGGCGGGGTGCGCAACTGGGACTACCGCTACTGCTGGCTGCGCGACGCGACCTTCGTGCTCGTCGCACTGCTGAACGCGGGCTTTGAGGAAGAGGCGTTCGCGTGGCGAGGCTGGCTGCTGCGCGCGGTCGCCGGCAACCCCGAGGACCTGCAGATCCTCTACGGCCTGCGCGGCGAGCGGCGGCTGCCCGAGTTCGAGGCGCCCTGGCTGAGCGGGTACGCCGGGTCGCGGCCGGTGCGCATCGGCAACGCGGCCGCCGAGCAGGTGCAGCTCGACGTGTACGGCGAGGTTGCGGACGTGATGTACCAGGCGCACCGCGCCGGCCTCGCCGCGGACACCGAGGAATGGGACCTCACCAAAGCGGTCGTCGCGGCGGTCGAGAAGCGCTGGAGCGAGACCGACCGCGGGCTTTGGGAAGTGCGCGGCCCGGCGCGGCATTTCGTCCACTCCAAGGTGCTCGCGTGGGTGGCGCTCGACCGCGCGGTGTGCGCGATCGAGCAGTTCGGCCTGGAAGGCCCCGCCGACCGCTGGCGCGCGCTGCGCAAGCACATCCACGCGGAGGTCTGCGCGCAGGGCTACGATCCCAAGCGCGAGACGTTCACGCAGTCGTACGGTTCGCAGGAGATCGACGCGGCGACGCTGCTGATCCCGCTCGTGGGTTTCCTCGAAGCCGACGACCCGCGCATGCTCGGAACCGTGCGCGCCATCGAGCGCGAGCTCGTCGTGGACGGCTTCGTACACCGCTACACGCAGCCGTCGCTCGACACCGACGGCCTGCCGCCCGGCGAAGGCGCGTTCTACGCGTGCGGTTTCTGGCTCGCGGACAACTACGTGCTGCAGCACCGCCGCGAGGACGCGCGCGCGCTGTTCGAGCGTTTGATCGGTACGGCCAACGACGTCGGGCTGCTGTCGGAAGAGTACGACGTGCGGGCGAAGCGGCTCGTCGGAAACTTTCCGCAGGCGTTCTCGCACGTCGGCCTGGTCAACACCGCGTACAATTTGGCGAGCGAGGCGAAGCCCGCGGAACAGCGCCGCGGAAAACAGCAGGTCGCGCCGCCGGCGTAGCGGCATAAGCGGTTCGCGCGCGGGGCACCGCACAGGGCGTAGCACCTCCGGAGGACGTCCGTGCAGAACACCGCACCGCGCGAGACCGAACGCGGCTTCACGCTGATCGAGCTGATGATCGTGGTTGCGATCATCGCGATTCTCGCGGG
>JAQBPK010000171.1 GCA_028287565.1 Vulcanimicrobiota bacterium | reverse complement strand
CCGGGCAATTGCAGGCGGTCGGCATCCAGGCGACGGTGAAGCCGCAGGAATGGGTGTCGTACTCGAACATGGTCGGGCGCCGCGCGCTTTCGCCGCTGTACGAGCTGGGCTGGAATCAGCCGTCGGCTGATGCCGACGGCGTCGTCACGGCGCTGTTCACGTCGTACGGGCCGCTTTCGTGCTACGCGAATCCGGAAGTCGACAAGCTCGCGGACCAGGCGCGCGGAGAGCTCGACGTCCCCAAGCGCAAGGCGCTGTACAAGCGAATTGCGACGATCCTCCACGAAGAGGCGCCGTGGATCGTGCTCTTCCAGTACGAAGACGTCTATGCGACGTCGAAGCGGCTCCGCTTCCAGCCGCGCGGCGACGAGCTCATCCGCGCATACGAGATGTCGCTGACGTAGCGTGGCCGCGTACCTCGCGCGGCGCGCGATCGGCGCGCTGTGGGCGCTGATCGGCGTCGCCATCGTCGTCTTTATCATCCTGCACCTCACCGGCGATCCGGCCACCGTCATGATGCCGCCGGAGGCGACGAAGGCGGAGATCGACGACTTCCGCCACGCGCAGGGTTTCGACCGGCCGCTGATCGTGCAGTTCGCGTCGTTCGCAGTAGCTGCGGCGCACGGCGACATGGGCTTGTCGATCCGCCATCAGCAGCCGGCGATGGGCCTCGCGCTCGCGCGGTTGCCGGCGACGATCGTGCTCGCCGGAAGTGCATTTCTGATCGTGGTGCTGATCGGCGTCCCGGCCGGAATCCTCTCGGCGTTGCGCCCGCGCACGTGGATCGACTACGGCGCGCGCGTGATCGCGCTGATCGGGCAGAGCGCGCCGACGTACTGGATCGGGCTCATGCTGATCCTGCTGTTCGCGGTGCGGCTCGGCTGGACGCCTGCGAGCGGGATCGGCGACTGGCGCAACCTCGTGCTGCCCGCCGCGACGCTGGGCTTTTTCTCGACCGCGAAGATCATGCGCCTGACGCGCAGCGCGATGCTCGACGTGCTGAGCGCCGACTTCATGCGCACCGCGCGCGCGAAAGGCCTCACGTCGGCGCGGGTCTCGCTGGGACACGGGCTGCGCAACGCGCTGCTGCCGATCGTGACGCAACTCGGCGTCGAGCTGGGCACGCTGCTGTCGGGCGCGATCATCACCGAGACCGTGTTCGCGTGGCCCGGCGTCGGGCGGCTCGCGGTACAGGCGGTGTTCGAGCGCGACTTCCCGGTCGTCGAGTCGGTGGTGCTGATCGCCGCGACGATCTTCGTGCTGCTCAACCTCGCCGTTGATCTGCTGTACGCGGTGCTCGACCCGCGCATCCGGTACGCGTGATGGCGACGGCCGTGGCCGCCGCAACGCCGGCGCGCGACGAGGCGATGCTCGGCCGAACGCCGGGCACCGTCGCACTGCGCCGTTTGGCGCGCGATCCCGCCGCGGTGATCGGCGCGGTGGTCGTCGTGATCGTCACGCTGTGCGCGATCTTCGCACCGCTGATCGCGCGCGCCGACCCGAACGGGCAAGACCTCACCTCAACGCTGGTTCCACCGATGTGGATCGCGGGCGGCGTGCACGCGCACCCGCTCGGCACGGACAACCTCGGCCGCGACGTCCTCGCGCGCATCATCTGGGGCTCGCGCGTCTCGGCGATCGTCGGCATCAGCGTCGTGGCGATCGGCGGCACGATCGGCGTGACGGCCGGGCTGCTTGCCGGCTACCGCCGCGGCTGGATCGACGCGCTCATCGCGCGCATCACCGACGTGCAGCTCGCGTTCCCGCTGGTGCTGCTGGCGGTCGCAATCGTCGCGGTCGTCGGCCCGGGACTGTGGACGGTGATCGCGGCGATCGGCCTGACGTCCTGGGTGCAGTACGTGCGCGTGGTTCGCGCGGAAACGATGAGCCTGCGCGAACGCGAGTTCGTCGCCGCAGCCGAAGCAGCGGGCGCAACGTCGCGCCGCGTCATCGCACGCCATCTGCTGCCGAACGTCGCGTCGGCAGCGATCGTGCTCGGCACGTTCGAGATCGCACGCGCGATCGTACTGGAATCGTCGCTCTCGTTCTTAGGCCTGGGCGTCCCGCCGACGACCCCGTCGTGGGGCGGCATGCTGGCCGACGGCCGTCAATACCTCGACACCGCATGGTGGACCGCACTCTTCCCGGGCCTGGCAATCATGATCGCAGTAATGGGCGTGAACTTATTGGGCGACGGCCTGCGCGATGCACTCGACCCGGAGATGCGCACCTGAACGGAGGGGCTTGCGGACGCCCGGCGACTTCCTGCTGTGGCGTGCAGAACGGCGTGGTCTGCGACGCCGTGCTGTACCACGTGATCGCCGCTCTTGTCGTTGTTCCTATGCCGCGCGCAAGGCTGTTCGTTCCTACGCCGTACAATGGCATTGCACGCAGGCTATGCGAACATGTGTTCGCAGGGAACGCGTGTTCCTCCCACGGTGCGAGTAACGCTGCGTTGCGTAATCACGCGGCCTCTGCGGCGGAACGCCGTGCTTCGCCATGACCGACGTGCGATATATTCAAATTAGCGGATCTGCTCCAGTCATCGTCTCGTTCTTGCGGTGCCGGAGCGTCTCGTCTAAGTGAGTGGTAGCCCCGACTGTCGGCAATACCTCGAAACGCGGGGCGATCGCGCTGTGCACGTTCTGTCACCGTGAGCACCGATCGCGTGAATCGGCCTGACGTCGGACGTGATATGATTGACCTAAAATGCGCCTGGATTCGCTTGCGCTCCGTCAAGTTATCTGGTATAAAGTAAAACAAACTATCCCCTCGGGGACGATTTATATATAAGGAGTGACGGTGGAGAATGAGAGGCGGTCTCGCGTTCTAGTTCCGGTGTCGCTGGCGAAGGATATACGGATATCAAAGGGATTATCGCAGAGCGAAGCCGCTCACAGACTCGGTGTTAGCGCGTCCTTAATATCACTGATTGAAAGTGGGCAGCGACCGCCCGCAGTTTTCTGTGACTATTTGCGCATCCTCGCTGAGGCGCCCAACAAGAAGCATCGCACACCGGGCGGTGAACAGCGCGTGGGACGAGCGATCCGAGTTTGATGGATGAGCACGCTTGAACGGCTGCCAATCCATCCGGCGCTGCCTAATAGACAGCTAGCCAACGGTTCTCTCAATGGGTTGCACGCCCGGCCGCTCCTAAAGTGGCCCGGTGGTAAGCGCTTTCTGGCGCGCGAACTCCGCTCTCTCTTTCCAGATCGCTATTGTCAGTACATTGAGCCGTTTATTGGCGGTGGCGCAATTTTTTTCGACCTAATGCCGAGCAGTGCAATCGTCGGCGATGCCAACGAAGATTTGATGGAGTGCTACCAGGCCGTACGTAGCGCCCCGGACGAGGTGCACGCTCGTCTAAGCCGTCTCCGGAATAGCAAAGAGGACTATTATTATATCAGGTCGTCTAAACCACGAACCGCACTTACTCGCGCTGCGCGCCTAATCTATCTTACGACCCTGTCCTTCAACGGGATTTATCGCGAAAACCAACGCGGCGAATTCAACGTACCATACGGTAACAGACCACTTCGCCGCATGCCGACTCTGGTCGATTTGAAAGCGGTTTCAGCGGTGCTACGGTGCGCAAGACTGTGTGCCGGGGATTTCGCGCTAACTACGAAATTTGCACGGCCGGGAGATCTGGTGTATCTCGATCCGCCATATCCAGCGACGTCGAAGCATAGCTTCAGAAAATACCACCGAACGCTGTTTTCCGTGACCGATCACGAGCGGTTGGCGCTTGAGGCGCGCCGCCTCGTCGAACTTGGATGTCATGTATTTGTCAGCAATGCAGATGTGCCAGAAGCGAGGAAGCTCTATTCAGGATTCAAGATGATACGCATACACCGAACTTCAATAATAGCTGCATCGAGTTCCTACCGGCGAGCTGTTACTGAATTGGTATTCGCGAATGGCGCGTCCTGATTTTCGTGCGCTCCTCACCTCGGCGATATCGCTGACGGTGGAGCAAGCGCGTTTCTTTAGAGCTGGCATGATTCTCTACGCGAAGCAAATATGGTCCGCCATAAAGAAGATTCCCATCATCGGACTCATTTTCTCGAGCAGCCTACGCAAGCATGGCATTGCACTTTCCTTGGCAGTGCTCGCGGTGTTCGCGGGCGCGTTGGGCGTCTGGTTGCCAGCCCTCGTCCACGTGCTCCATGAGAGTACGCCGTTCGGACTAGAACCGATCCTCGCGCGCGTAAACATGACGACTGCAAAGAACGGCGAGCTCTTGATCCTCGTGCCGTCGCTGCTCGCTCCATGTGGCCTCTTACTGTTTGGCCCATGGAAAGAGGCGGATCGTCTTTGGCATCAAATCGGCATCATCGCGGTAACAGCATTGGTGTATCTTGCGGCTGTGGTTGTAGCGACGACGCAGCTCTCCGGTGGCGTAAAGGACACTCATGCACTAATATCGGCCTCATGGATCGGCCTACTGCTTGCGATGATCATGCTATATTTGTATGAACTGCTCGATCGGCTTTCTCCGAATGTTTTCAGCTCGAATGATGCGCAAGAAAGAAACTTACTCAATCAGTTATTAGATCGGCGCGAAAGGCGCGGCGAATGAAGCGTTCGGAATATCTATCAGTTCCGGCATTGCGTCTGACGCAGCCTATCGGAACCTTCTACGCTACTGCTTTGCCGTCGTCGCAATTGAGTGAAATTGCATACGCTGACGTACGACATCTTGAAACTTCTACCACCGAGGTAGAGCAGTATATGGGAATTCAGCGGAAGCTTGATCCTGGACGGCTCGTAGATATTGAGGAATACGTAAAGACGGTTGATGCCTCATTTCCTACGAGTGTTGTGATAGCCGTTGCAGATGAACGGTCCATGTCGTTTAATGAACGAGAGTCGCGAATCACGTTTTACGATGTATTCGAAGATGATGATGGACCGGCGGTTCCGCATCGCGAGATTGCGAGGATACTGGACGGTCAGCATAGGCTCGCGGGACTAAATCGAGCGTCGCGAGAGTTTGACCTGGCTGTAACGGTGTTCCCTGCGATCGACATCGCGGACCAAGCATACATTTTTGCAACCGTAAATCTGGCACAGACGAAGGTCAATAGAAGCCTGGTTTTCGACCTTTCGGAGTATTCCAGAAATCGGAGCCCCGAAAAGAGCTGCCACTATGTTGCTGTTACCTTGAATCGGGCTGAAGGTTCGCCATTCTTTAACTTGATAAAGCGTCTCGGGTCCGCAACGGCGGGCGTCGCCGGCGAGACGTTGACGCAAGCAACGTTTGTCCAATGCCTATTACCATATATCACGAGGAACTGGCGTCGGGATCGGGATGATCTTCGGCGAGGTCACATCATCCATCGCGCCACTGCAAGTGAGTTCCAAGTAACGCCGTTTCGCAATCTGTTTCTAGCGGAGCGCGATGACGTTATTGCGGATGTTCTGTGGAACTATTTCGACTCAGTTAGACGGCGCTGGCCAATGGCATGGGCAAGTAGTGAGCGTGGCTCGATAATTAGGCGTACCAACGGCTTCAGGGCCTTCATGAACGCGCTCGGAAGGGCATATCTTGCGCTTGGTGGTAACGATATCAGCCAGCCGACGAGAGAAGAGTTTTCGCGGATCTGGGAACGCTCGACATTAAAGGATGAGGACTTTATTGTAGAGCGATTTCATCCCGGCACGTCGGGAGAGCGAGCCTTGACGCGCGAGCTCGAGTCGGCGATCAATATCTTCCGAACGAATCCGGGGAGGCCGGCCGCGAAGTAATCGTGTACGTTCGCTGCGGGCATGTTTTTGGGGAGTGCTTATTCAGGTGGCGGGCGATTACCGGTTCGAGAAGAACTCTCCATCAGTGGACCCGCTGATCATCACCGTGGCGCCCGTTGGGGCTGAGGTCATGCCTGACCAGACGCCCTATTTGCCCATCACGCCGGCGCAGCTCGGCGAGACCGCGCGCAAGATTCGGGCGGCCGGGGCCAGCATCGTGCACGTGCACTGCCGTAACGACGACGGGTCGAACACGCACGACGTCGAGCGTTTCCGGCAGGCTTATGAGGCGATCCGCGGCGCGAGCGACCTCATCGTGCAGTTCTCCACGGGCGGGGCGATCGGGATGACGCCCGAGGAGCGCGCTGCGCCGCTCGCTCTGCGGCCGGAGATGGCGACGCTCACCTGCGGCACCGTGAACTTCGGCGAAGACGTCTTCGAGAACAGCTTTCCGATCATGCGCGGGATCGCCGCGAAGCTCGATGAGTTCGGCGTGACCCCCGAGCTGGAGATCTTCGATCTCGGCCACCTCTCCAACGCCAAGCGGCTCGCGGCCGAAGGGGCGATCCGGCTACCGGCCCATGTGGACTTCGTGCTCGGGGTTCCCGGCGCACTTGAAGCGTCGGTGGAGCACCTCGTCGACTGCGTCCGTGCGCTGCCCGCCGGGTGCACCTGGTCGGTCGCGGGGGTCGGGCGCATGCAGCTCACGTTGGCGGCCGTCGCCGTCGCGATGGGCGGGCACGTGCGGGTGGGGCTCGAGGACAACCTCTATTACAGTAAAGGACGGCTGGCGACGAACGAAGAGCTGGTCGCCCGCGTGGTCCGCATCGCCGAGGAGCTCGGCCGCCCCGTGGCCACCCCCGACGAGGCCCGGCAGCTTCTTGGCATTACCGCACTGTCGGCAGCATAAGCAGACCGCAGCGCAGCGAGGACCGCGAGTGTTCGCGCACTTTGCGCGAACACACTAGGAAACCCCGGCGCCGTGCCGGAACTCGCGTCGGTTCGTATCCCGGGGAGGTTCTCCACTGCTCACGTACGTCGTCCGCCGGACTCTGCAGAACATACCGCTCCTCTTGCTGGTCTCGGTCGTGCTCTTCGCGATCCTCCAGAAGGCGCCGGGCGGCCCGCTCACGCCGTACCTGCAGAACCCGCACATCACCGAGGCCGACATCGCACGGCTCAAGCACAATCTCGGCCTCGACCAGCCGGTCTACGTGCAATACTTCAAGTGGCTGTTCCGCGTGCTGCAGGGCGACTTCGGCTGGTCGATGTCCAACTCCGAGCCGGTCACGCAGGCGATCATGGACCGCCTCCCCGCAACGCTCGAGCTCATGGGCTCGGCGTTCCTGTTCTCGATCACGATCGGCGTGACGGCCGGCATCATCAGCGCCGTGAAGCAGTACTCGTGGATCGACTACGCGGTGACGACGTTCGCGTTCTTCGGGCAGTCGATGCCGGTGTTCTGGTTCGCGCTGATGGTGCAGCTCGCGTTCTCCGTCGTCGGGTTCACCGCGTTCGGCTATCATTTCAGCTTGCCGTCGGCGGGGATCGCCACGTCGGACAACTTCGATCTCGGGGACCGGGTGCAGCACCTGATCTTGCCCACCATCGTGCTCTCGCTGCTCTTCATCGCGACGTGGAGCCGCTTCATGCGCAGCTCGATGCTCGAGGTGGTGCGCACGGACTACATGCGGACCGCCGCGGCCAAAGGCGTCTCGCAGCGCGCCGTCATCCTCAAGCACGGCCTCAAGAACGCGCTGATCCCGCTCGTGACCGTCATCGCGCTCTCGCTGCCGGGCCTGGTGGCCGGCGCGGTCGTCACCGAGACGATCTTCGCGTGGCCGGGCATGGGACGGCTGTTCTACAACGCGCTCACGCAATTCGACTTCGCGCTGCTGATGGGCTACATGATGCTCGTCTCGTTCCTCGTGATCTTTTTCAACCTCGTCGCCGACGTCTGCTACGCGTGGCTCGACCCGCGAGTGAAGTACACCTGACATGGACGCCGGCATTCCGCTGAAGCCGTCGGCCGTCGCGGCCGCCGAAGACTCGCCGCCCTCACGCAACACCGTCTGGCGCCGGTTCCGGCGCCATAAAGTCGCGCTCGCGGGCGGCGTCATCATCATCCTCATGGCGATGGTGGCGATCCTCGCCAACATCATCACGCCGGCCGACCCGAACTTCATCGACCAGGTCCACTGGCAGGGCTATCCGCTCGCGCCCGGCATCGCCGGGCACCTGCTGGGCACCGACGAGAACGGCCGCGATCTGCTCGCGCGGCTGATGTACGGCGCGCGCATCTCGCTGACGGTCGCGCTCTTCGCGGTCGTCATGGAGATCTCGATCGGGACGTTCCTTGGCGCGATCTCCGGCTACTACGGCGGCTGGATCGACTTCATCATCATGCGCGCGACCGACGTCGTGCTGTCCATCCCGCTGCTGCCGCTGCTGCTCGTGCTCACCGCGATCGTGGCCGGCACGTCGAACAAGGCCTCGCTCAACTTCGGCGTCATCGTGCTGATCATCGGCGGGCTGTCGTGGCCGTCGGTGGCGCGCCTCGTGCGCGCGTCGTTCCTCTCGCTGCGCGAGCGCGAGTTCGCCGAGGCGGCGAAAGCCTTGGGCAACAAGGACGGGCGGATCATCTTCCGCCACCTGCTGCCCAACGCGATCGCGCCGATCATCGTGCAGGCGACGCTCGAGGTGGCGAACGTCATCATCCTGGAGTCGACGCTCTCGTTCCTCGGCTTCGGTATTCAGCCGCCGACGGCGTCGTGGGGCAACATGCTCGCCAACGCGCAGTCGAACATCACGGTCGCACCGTGGGCCGCGATCTTCCCGGGCTTGTGCATTCTGATCACCGTGCTCGCCATCAACTACCTCGGCGACGGTTTGCGCGACGCGCTCGACCCGAACATGCAATGAACGTGTGACGGCCGCTCGATTCCCGCACGGAACTTCGGGCGGTCGTTTGGCCGTTGTTCGGTATGGAAATACTTTTGGTGCGGTGGAGCGCCGCATTCGGAGGTCGCGATGGAACGGCCGAGCCACGGAAACCCGCTTGAAGTGTCCGCGTACTGGACGCCGCAGCACCTCGACGTAACGGATGCTCCACTAACGTACGCGGCACCGAAGGCTGCCTGGATCGACGGGTTCGACCGGCTGCGGCCGGTGATGCGCACCGACGTCGACGACCGCATGGCACGGCGGCGCGTTCAAACGCACGCGATCGTCGATCCCGCGGAGATCACCGTGCTTCCGCCGCTGGTTCGCGTCGACGCGATCGACACCGGCCGGCGCCCGGCGCAGGCTTGGCTCGACGGGATGCGCTCGATGTCGCGGCTGGTGGCCCGGCGCCGTCCCCGCTGACGTTTGCCAAAATTGCTCGGCTGAGCGAGGCTTGCGCGGTGCGGCGGCGAAGCGCGTCGCGTGATGGCTGCGGGTGGGACGATCATCGCAATGGGTGGCGGTGGTTTCGCGATGCGGGACGTTCTCACGCCGCTCGACCGGTTCGTGCTCGAGCTGACCGGAAAGCCGCGCCCGAACGTCTGCTTCGTGCCGACCGCGAGCGGCGACCCGTTCGGAAGCCTGCAGCGCTTCCACCAGATCTTCGCCGGGCTGGAGTTCGGGCTGTCGTACGTCGACGTGTTCCGCCAGGCGGTCGACGATCTCGAAAGCTTTCTTGCGAATCAAGACGTCGTGTACGTCGGCGGCGGCAACACGCGCAACATGCTGCTCTTGTGGGAGGCGTGGGGCGTCGACCGCGCGCTGCGTTTCGCGTACGAGCGCGGGACGATCCTCGCCGGCGTGAGCGCGGGCGCGCTGTGCTGGTTTCGCGAGGGCATCACCGACTCGTATCCCGGGCGGCTCGTGCCGCTGCAGTGTCTAGGCCTGCTCGACGGCAGCTTCTCGCCGCACTACGACGTGGAGCCCGGGCGGCGGCCGGCGTTTCAGCAACTCATCGCGCGCGGCGAGCTCGCGAACGGCTACGCGGCCGACGACGGCGCGGCGCTGCGCTTCGAAGGCGGCGTGCTGCGCGAAGCGATCACCGAGGAACCGGGAAAGCTCGCGTATCGCGTGTCGCGCGCGGGCGATGCGGCACGCGAAGAGCCGCTGCCGACGCGCCTGCTTCCGGCGTAGCGCACGATCACGCCGGCGCGGTGCGGCTGCGGAGCAGGCGCGTTGCGGCGTACGTGATGCCGGCGATGCCGAGCGGGACCGGCGCGTAGGCCACGCACCACACGATCGCGCTCAGCAGCGAGACGACGGTGTCGGCGAGGGCGTTGAGGCCGCTGTGCCAGGCGCCGTCGATGCGCGCGGTCGGGCCGGGCTTGGCGGGCGTGGCGTTGGGGCGGTCCTCGGTGAGCGTGATGGTCACCGTGCTCGTCGCGACGCGGTGCAGATCGTGCTTGTGCTGCGCGTCGAGCTGCTCGATCTGGCCGCGCACGTCGCTCAGATTTTGCTGCACGGTCAGAATCTCGTCGACCTTGCCGCCTTTGTCCATCAGCTTGCGCAAGTCGGTCTCCGCGCGGCGCAGGTTGCGCAGCCGCGCTTGCTCGTCGACGATCGCGGCGTCGAGATCCTCGGCGTCGATCGCGCGGTTCTGCACGGTGCCCAGAAGTCCGAGACGGTCGAGCGTGTCGTCCAAGCGGTCGGCGGGAATTTCCACGTCGAGCGTTGCGCCGTGCACCGCTTCCGTGGTGCGCGGGCTCGAATCGGCCAGCGCGACGACGTCGCCGCCGGCCGCGCGCACGACGGACTGCACCTGCTTCAGCGACGCTTCGACGTCGCGCACGAGCAGCTCGATGCGCGCCTTCTTCGCGAGACGGTGCTGCTTCGCGACGGCCGGCGCGGGCGCCGGAGCGTTCACCGCGGGCGCCGGCACGCCTTGACTGCTCGCGAGCACGTCGACGCTCTTGCCCTTGCTGCGGTGCACGGACGACGCGTTGTTCGGACCGGGCGTCACGCGGAAGATCGTCGTCGTCTGTTCCTGCGCCGTCACGGCGGTGCCTTGCGTATTTCGCGCGATGTCCGCTTCGCGCACCTGCCACGCCGCCATGCCGGCCGCGCCGAAGCCGACCACCAGCGCGGCCGCCGTCGCGTAGCGCGCCGGCGTGCCCCACCATGCGGTGCGCAGCTTGGTCACGGCGGCGGCCGCCGGCGCCGTTGCGACGCGGGCGAGCACGTCGTCGATCAGGTGCGGCGGAAGCGGCGGCGCCGAGGCGGCGTGCGCCTTGAGCGACGATGCGAGCAGCTCGAGCTCGCGCAGCTCGCCCGCGCACGTCTCGCACGCGGCGAGCTCGGCTTCGACGCGCGCGCTCTCGGCGGCGTCCAGCGTGCCGTTCGCGTAGAACGGCAGCAGCTCGGCGACGTCGTGCTTCATCGCGGGTGCTCCGCGGTCGCGAGCGCGTCGCGCAGCCGCTGCTTGGCATAGAACGCCCGCGTCTTGACGGTCGGAACGGGGCAGTCGACGATCTCGGCGATCTCCTTTTGCGAGAAGCCTTCCACATAGGTCAGCTCGAGCACCGCGCGGTGCTCCGCGCTCAGCGACGCGAGCGCCTCGTCGAGGCGGCGCCGGTCGTCGGCGCGCAGCGCGGCTTCTTCGGGTCCCGCGACATCGCTCGCGGCGCCGAGCAGGTCGTCGAGCGGCACCAGCGCCGCGCGCCGCTTGCGCAGCGCGTCGATCGCTTTGTGGTGCGCGATACCGAACATCCAGGTGCGCGCGCGGGAGCGCCCGCCGTACTTTCCGGCGCTCCGCCAAACCTCGACCATCACGTCGCTCGTCAACTCCTCAGCCAAACCGTCGTCACGCACGAGATCGCGGACGAACCGGTGGACGGCCGGACCGTGCGTACGGAAGAACGTCTCGAACGCGACCCGGTCGCGTGCGGCGATCCGTTCCAGCAAGCGGCGGTCGTCGGCGTCGCTCATCGGCCTTCCATACCATTACGTCGCGGAAAGCCCGAGCGAGGTTCAGCCGTCGCTTTTCGGCATGAACTCGAGCGCGAGCGAGTTCATGCAATAGCGCTGTCCCGTCGGCGCCGGGCCGTCGTCGAACACGTGCCCGAGGTGCGAGCCGCAGTGCGCGCAGCGCGCCTCGGTGCGCACCATCCCGTGCGCGCCGTCCTCGACCAGCTCGACGTTCTTGCGGTCCTCGGGCGCCCAGAAGCTGGGCCAGCCGCTGCCGCTCTCGTACTTGGTCGCCGACGAGAACAGGACGTTGCCGCACGCGGCGCACGTGTACGTGCCCTCATCATGGTTGTGGTAAAGCGCGCCGGTGAAGGGACGCTCGGTCGCACTCTCGCGCAGCACAGCGTAGCGGTCGGGCGGCAGCTCCGCGCGCCACTCCGCATCGGTCTTCTCGATCTTGTTCACGTCCCATGAGACCGCTCGCCGGCCGCATCAGGTGGCACGCTTGTCCCAACGGCGCATACCGGCGGCGAAACGTGCTAGATCGGTCGTAGCGATGCGCCCCCGGCTAGGGTAAACTCGTATGAAGTAATCAGACAGCGGTTTTCAGTTTCAATCCTCGCAACCGCTCCAAGCAACAAAATTTCCGGAGGTTTCATTCAGTGCTAGCGAAGGTCGGTCAGCCCGCACCCGCGTTCACGCTCCCGTCCACCAAGGGCGCGACCAGCCCCAAGAACTTGGGCAAAGAGATCAGCTTGTTGGACTACAAGGGCAAGTGGCTGATCTTTTTCTTCTACCCGCTCGACTTCACGTTCGTGTGCCCGACGGAGATCATCGCGCTCTCCGACCGTCTCGCAGAGTTCGAAGAGTTCGACGCCGAAATCCTCGGCGCGTCGACGGACAGCGTCCACTCGCACTTCGCGTGGCTCAACACGCCGCGTGACAAGAACGGCATTGCCGGCACGAAGTACCCGCTCGCCGCGGACTTCACCAAGGAAGTCGCTCGCGCGTACGGCGTGCTCGACGAGCAGACCGGCGCGGCTCAGCGCGGCCTGTTCATCATCGATCCCGAGGGCGTGCTGCGCTACGCGGTCGTGACCAACGACAACGTCGGCCGCTCGGTCGAAGAGACGCTGCGCGTGCTCCAGGCGCTCCAGACGGGCGGCCTGTGCCCGGCGGAATGGACGCCCGGCAAAGAGCTCCTGACGGTGGGAGCCTAGCGGACATCATGCCGCTGCGCACGGGAAGCGAGCTGCCGTCGCTGGACGGCGTCGCGGACTGGATCAACGGCGGCCTGCCGTCAGCTGAAGAGCTGGCCGGCAAGCCGATCCTGATGCACTTCTGGTCGGTCAGCTGCTACATCTGCCACGACGTCGCAACGGAAGTGGCGAAGTGGCAGGCCGAGTACGGCCCGCGCGACCTCGTCGTGATCGGCGTGCACCAGCCGCGCGGTCCCGAGGAGCTCGACGCCGCGAAGGTGACCGCGGACGCGCTGGGCCCGATGGGCATCACGTGGCCGTGCGCGATCGACAACCAGCACACGCTGGTGCGCCGCTTCGAGAACCAGTACGTCCCCGCATACTACGTGTTCGACCGCGACCACAAGCTCGTCCATCGCCAAGCCGGCGACCGCGGCTTCGAGCGGCTTCACGAAAAGGTCGGCGCGCTTCTGAAAGCCGCGTAACCGAGGCGTGCGGCTCGCCGTTGCGAGCCCACTTGCGTCCGCCGGTCGGATGCCGTAGACTCTCGTGGTTGTGGGTTCGGCGGTCTCCGCCGAACCCGTCGGCCCCGTGCGCGAGTGGCGGAATTGGTAGACGCACTAGCTTGAGGGGCTAGCGCCCGCAAGGGCGTGCTGGTTCGAGTCCAGTCTCGCGCACCAAATTCGAGTAGGAAGAGTCCGGCCGCTTTACGGCGGCGGGCTTTTCGACGTGCAGGATCACCCTGCGAGGGCCTCTCCGCCGGTCAACGGTAAAATTAGGAGACGCGCCGAAACATCGGGGCGCCTCGGATCGTAGTTCCGGGCGACCGACGAGAGGACGGTCTCTACGCTATGTGGCTGACGCGATTTTCAATCCAGCGCCCGATCATCGTGTCGATGTTCTTCATCGGCCTGTTGGTGTTCGGTGCGATGTCCTATTTGAAGTTGGGCAAGAACGCGCAGCCCAACGTCGCGTACCCGATCGTCATCGTCTTCGCCGGCTATCCCGGCGCATCGCCCACCGAGATGGAACGGCTGATCATCAAGCCGATCGAAGACCAGATCGACGGGATGCAGAACCTCGACCAGCTGACCGCGACCGCGCAGAACGGGACGGCGGTCGTCATCGCGCAGTTCAAGCTCGGGACCGACCTCGACTTCGCCGCGATCGACGTGCAGCGCCGCGTCGACACCGCGCGCATCTACATGCCGAGCGATCTGGACCCGCCGTCGGTCCAAAAGAACGGCGCCGAGGACGCGATCCTCACGTACGCGGTCAGCTCGAAGACGATGAGCGGCCCTGCGCTCGCGGACGTGATGAACAACCGCGTGCTCAACGAGATCCGCCACATCCCCAACGTCTCCAACGCGCAGCTCTACGGCGACGCGCAGCGCGAGTTCCAGGTCGAGACCGATCCGCTGCGCCTGATGGGCGCCGGCGCGACGCTGTCCGACGTCTTTTCGGCGATCGCGCAGAACAACGCGAACCTCCCCGGCGGGCGCATCGACCGGCCGACCGTCGAGACCGACGTCTCAGTCCACGCGGACGTCAACACGGCCGCCGACATCGCCGCCGTGCCGCTGATGGTGGCTGGGCAGTCGAAGTTCCTGACCATCGGCAACGTCGCGAACGTGATCGACGGCCACCACGAGCAGCGCCGCGTCTCGCACATCAACGGCGCGCCGGGCCTGTTCCTCGACATCAGCCGCTACATCACCGCCGACGAGATCGCATCCACGAACACCGGCCGCGCCGAGATGAAGAAGATCGCGGCGCGCTTCCCGCAGATCCAGTTCAAGGAGCTGTTCGCCCCGGCCGATTACACCAAGGCGTCGCTCAATGGCGTCTTTCAGTCACTGTTCGAAGGCGTGCTGCTCACGGCCGTCGTGCTGATGCTGTTCCTGCACGCCTGGCGCAACGCGGTGGTCGTCATGATCGCGATCCCGTCGTCGCTGCTTGCGACGTTCGTGGTGATGCGCGCCTTGGGGCTCACGCTCGACAACGTCTCGCTGATGGGCCTCTCGCTCATCATCGGGATCCTGGTCGACGACTCCATCGTCGTGCTCGAGAACATCACGCGGCACCGTGACATGGGGCAATCGCCCGGCGACGCGGCGCTGAGCGGCCGCAACGAGATTGGCGGCGCGGCCATCGCGATCACGCTGGTCGACGTCGTCGTGTTCCTGCCGCTGGCGTTCCTGAGCGGCTTCGTCGGCAAGTACATGCAGGAGTTCGGCATCGTCGTCACCGTGGCGACGCTGTTCTCGCTGTTTGTCTCGTTCACGCTCACGCCGATGCTGGCCGCGAAATGGTCGGTGAAGCGCCGCTCCGTGGCGCCGCCGCGCTACCTCGTGTGGTTCCAGCGCGCGTTCGACTGGACGATCGTGTGGTATCGCGACAGGGCGCTGCCGCTCGCGCTGCGCCACCGCTGGATGACGTTCTGGCTCAGCGCGCTGCTGGTGATCAACTCGCTCACGCTCGTCGCCGGCCCGCAGGCGATGAACGGAATCGCGATGATCGACGCGATCTTGGCGGCGATCCCGCTCGCCTGGATGTTCCTCGGCCGGTTCGTCACCGGCAAGCGCATCGTTCCGTTCACCGGCATTCGCGGCGG
The DNA here is from genome assembly GCA_028287565.1 of Vulcanimicrobiota bacterium. Taxonomy (GTDB): domain Bacteria; phylum Vulcanimicrobiota; class Vulcanimicrobiia; order Vulcanimicrobiales; family Vulcanimicrobiaceae; genus Vulcanimicrobium. The sequence continues at coordinate 9,061 of JAQBPK010000171.1, read as the reverse complement.
CGCCGTTCACCGCGGCGCGTCCGTCGCGAGCATCCTGATCTGCGTCGCGGTGGGCGGCATCGCGTTCGGTCTGAACGCGCTCCACCTGGGCGTGCAAAGCGAGTTCGTGCCCTCCGAGAAGCGCGGGCAGGTGTCGATAACGCTCACATTTCCCACCGGCACGCCGCTCGGCACCACGCAAGCCGCGATCAACCGCATCGAGGACGCCGCGCTCAAGCAGCAGTACGTCGACACGGTGCGCTCGACGAGCGGCCAGAAGCCGTCCGGCTGGGGCGCGACGACCGGCGGGTTCGTCGGCCAGATCCGCGTGACGCTGCTCAAAGACCACCGCCAAGCGGAGGACGATCTCATCGGCGCGTTGCGCAAGGTCGTTCCGCCGCTGGCCAAAGGCGCGCAGGTTCAGGTGTCGTCGCGCGGCGGCGGCGGTTCGGGCAATCCCGTCAGCTACACGCTCTCCGGGCCGGACGACCAGATCGACGCCGCGGCCGATAAGCTGGCCGCGTACATCCGCACGATCCCCGGCACGGTGAACGTGCAGACCGGTGCCGAAACGGCGGCGCCGCATCTCAACGTCCGCATCGACTCGCGCAAGGCCGCGCTGCTCGGCGTGTCGCCGGGCACGGCGGCGACGGCAGCGCGCGTCGCCGTCGGCGGCGCGGTCGCGACCAAGGTGCGCACCTGGAACGGGCTCGTCGACGTGCGGCTGGAATATCCGGCGGCCTATCGCAACTCGATCGAGCAAATCCGGCGCATCCCGATCCGCGACGCGTCGGGCGGGTTCGTTCCGCTCGCGTCCGTCGCGACGTTCACCGAAGACCGTTCGCCGACGAAGATCCAGCACGTGGGCCGCCAGCGCGTCGTCGCCGTGTCGGGCGACCTCGACCGCGCGAAAACGACGCTCGGCGAGGTGATCGGCAAGGTCAACAAACAGCTCGCGGTCCCGGGCTTCCTGCCGCCGGGCGTGCAGCTGCAGGAACAAGGCGACTCGCAGCTGTTCGTGGAGTTCCTGAGCAGCATGGCGTTCGCGGTGCTGACGTCGATTGCGCTGATCTACATGCTGATGGTGATCCTGTACGGATCGTTCCTGACGCCGTTCGTGATCATGTTCTCGATCCCGGTGGCGCTCATCGGCGCGCTGCTCGCGCTCGCGGTCACGCACCAGTCGATCAACTTGTTCTCGCAGATCGGCATCATCATGCTCTTCGGGCTCGTCGCGAAGAACGGCATCCTGCTCGTCGACTACGCGAACACGCTGCGCAAACGCGGCCTTACGGTGTACGAAGCGATGATCACCGCGGGCGGAACGCGCTTGCGGCCGATCGTCATGACCACCGCGGCGATGGTCTTCGGCATGCTGCCGCTCGCGACCGGGCACACCGAAGGCGGCGAGATTCGCATGTCGATGGGCATCGTGCTCATCGGCGGACTGCTCAGCTCGCTGTTCCTCACGCTGTTCCTTGTGCCGGCGATGTACCTGAGCGTCAACGGGATCGCGGATTGGTTCGCCGACATGCGCGCGCGCCGCGCCGAGCGGCACGGCGACGGCGAGAAACCGCTCGCTCCACCGCGCGTTCCCGCCGGCGCGCTGAGCGACTAACCACTCGGCGAACGCAACGGCCCGCGAACCGTTAACGGCCTCGCGGGGCTGAGCCGCCTGTCTGAGAAACCGCTGAGAACGGGTAAGGGGACCTCCGGCAACACGCTTGCGGAGGTCCTCGTACTTGATGTCTTCACCCAGCACACGACGTGTGGCTGCGCTCGGCGCGGCCGCTCTCCTCACAGCAGCCTTGGCCGTTCCGGCACCCGCGGCCGGCCCGGTCAGCGTGACGCTGAACGGGAACGCCCTGAACCTCAATCCCGCGCCCACCGAGCGCGCGGGCCGTGTCTTCGTCCCGCTGCGCGGCGTCTTCGAGAATCTCGGCGCGTCGGTGGTCTACGCGAACGGCGTCATCAACGCGACCGGGCGCGGCCATAACGTCTCGCTGCGGATCGGCTCGCAGCAAGCGACGGTGGACGGAGCGCAGCAGAACCTTGACGTCGCACCGTTCGTGATCGGCGCGTCGACCTACGTACCGTTGCGGTTCGTCTCGCAGGCGCTCGGCGCGACGGTCAACTACGACGGCGCCAATCGCGTCGTCGCGCTCAGCACCAACGGCGCCCCGGCCGCAGCGGCGCAGGCGCCGTCGAACCAGACGATCACGCCGGTGCCCGGTGCGAACGCGAACGGAAACAGCGGCACCATCAACATCACGAACATCCTCCCGGCGCGCGGCGCATCGGTGCCCGCGCGGCGTCCGACGATCGAAGCAACGTTCACCGGGGGAACCGTCGACCCGAACTCGATCAAGGTCTATCTCGACCAGCTCGACGTGACCGCCGACTCGACGCGGTCGCCGAGCGGCTTCTCGTACGCACCACGGTCTCCGCTGCAGGCGGGTGAGCACACCGTGCGCGTGACGGGGACCGATACGAACGGCGGCCGGTTCAGCCGCGGCTGGCGCTTCACCTCGGGAACGTCGACCGTGTCGGCCGGACAGATCACGAACATCCGTCCGACGGACGGCTCGACGGTACCCAACCAGTTCACGATCTCCGGGCACACCACGCCCGGCGCGCGCGTGACGATCCAGGTCGGCGCCGCGACCGGCAACGCGACCTCGATCGGCGGGCTCATCGGCCAAATCCTCGGCGCCGGCGGCGGCGGGAACCAAGTCAGCGCGCCGATCACCGTGACGGCGAACGCGAACGGCAACTTCAGCCAGCAGATCACCGTGAACGCGCCGTCCGGCACGCAGCTGACGATCGCGCTCAACTCGACGGACCCGCAGACGGGCGCAACCGGGACGCCGGTCTCGGAGCGAGTCACCATCCAATAAAGCACCGGCGGAAAAGGGGGCGGCGCATCCGGCGTCTCACGGATTGCCCGTGCCCCGTTCCGACGAGCTGCGAAGTGGCCGGGTCGCCCTCGTAACGGGGGCGGCCGCCGGCCTTGGCAAGGGCATCGCGCTCCGGCTTGCGGAGCGCGGTGACCGCGTCGTGTTCACCTACCGCCCCGGCGGGACGCCGCCCGGCGCGACGCTCGCGCTGGTGCGTCCGCATGACGCCGGCGCGGTCGCCGTGCCGGCCGACTTCACGCTGCCGGAGGCGGGTGCCGACGCGGTGCGCGCGGCGGAGGCGGCGCGCGGTCCCATCGACGTGCTCGTGCACGCGGTCGGGCCCATCGTGGTGAAGCGCTTCGCGCGCTGCACGCCCGACGACTATCGGACCATGGTCGAGGCGAACCTCGGCTCGGCGGTCCGGCTCGCGTTCGCGGTGCTGCCCGGGATGCGCGAGCGGCGCTTCGGCCGGCTGGTGTTCTTCGGGATGAACGGCTCGGCGGTGACGCACCCGGCGCGCGGGATGGCGCTGTACGGCGCGGCCAAATCGGGCATCGTGGCGTTCGCGCGGTCGCTCGCGCTGGAAGAAGCTGCGAGCGGCATCAGCGTGAACGTGGTCGAGCCGGGCGACATTCGCGACAAAGACGCCGGCCGGGCGGCGGCGCGCGCGATCGCGGCGAACAACCCGGCCGGACACGCCGGGTCGTGGGAAGACGTCGCGGCGGCGGTGCTGTTCGCGACGGATGATGAGAACGGGTTCTTGAACGGGATGGTGCTCGGCGTACACGGCGGATTGGCGGAGGCGCACGAGTGAAGTACGCGACGTGGTTCATCGTCGCGTTCGTCACGCTGATGCGCGGCTTCGCCGCGTGGAAGCTGCCGCTCACCGGCGACGAGGCGTACTACTGGGAGTGGGCCAAGCACATCTCGCTCGGCTACGCCGACCATCCGCCGATGGTCGCGTACCTCATCTTCCCGCTCGACTGGGTGACCGCGAACCCGCTGTACGTGCGGCTCGGCTTCTTGATCTGCGGCGTCGTCGCGACGCTCGCGGCAGCCGCGACGGCCAAGCGCATCACCGGCGACGAGCGCGCGGGGATGGTCACCGCGCTCGCGATGACGCTCGCGCCGATGCTGTCGGTCGGCTTCGTGCTGGCGACGCCGGACGGTCCGCTCATGGCGTTCTGGGCGCTGTGCTTGTACCTCACCGTGCGCGCGTCGCAGACGCACGCCCGGCGCGACTACGTGCTGCTCGGTGCGGCGCTCGCGTTCGCGCTGCTCTCGAAGATGTTCGCGTGGGCGCTCGTCGCCGGCATCGTCGCGTGGTCGCTCGCGCCGCAGCGGCGCTACCTGTGGCGCGAAGGGCTGGCGCTCTCGTTCGCGATCGCGGCGGTGCTCTACGCGCCGTTCGTCGCGTGGAACGCCGAACACCATTGGGATAGCTTCGTGTTCGCCGTCCAGCAGCGCCACGTCGACGAGCCGAGGTGGTACCGCCCGTTCTCGTATCTGCTCGCGAACGCGGGCGCGTACTCGCCCGGCCTGTGGATCGCGGCGCTGCTGGTGCTCGTGCGCCCGCGCAACGCGCTCGTCGCGTGGACGTCCATTCCGCTCAGCGCGCTGCTGATCGTGCTGAACTTCCACGAGCGGGTCGAGCTGCACTGGTTCTTCGGCCCGTACGTGTCGCTCGCGGTCGGGATGGGCGTCGCGTTCGAAGAACTCTCGCACCGCGCGCGCGTGCTGTGGGCGACCGCCGGCGCGGTTCCGGCCGCGGTGCTGATCCCGTTCCTGTTTCTGGCGGCCGCCTTCCCCGGGCAGCTCTACTCGCAGTTCCGCGCGACCGGCTCGACGCTGCGCAACAGCGGGCCGTTCGAGATCTTCACCTACTGGCCGCTGGCGCAGGACGTACGGCGCATGGCCGATGCGAACGATGCGGTCGTCGTGACCGACGGCTACGGCTTCTCGTCGCAGATGGATTTCGAGGCGGGCATTCCGCCCGTCGTGATCGGCTACGCGCACCAAGGGCAGGAAGCGCGGCACTGGTACGATGCCGCGATGCACCCGCGCCGCATCTTGTTCGTCGACAAGGAAGCGCTCGTGAAGGTGCCCGGCCAGCCGAAAACCTATCCCGGGCGCGACGATTTCAACGAGCGGCTGCACATGGCGTGCGGGCACGTCAAGGACGGCCCGAATCTGGAGTACTCGTACACCGATCCGACGGGGCACACCGTTCCGGCGCGCACGTACTTCCTGACGTGGTGCGAAGACCCGCGTCCCAATGCGATCCGCATCTTGCGCTGGGAAGACGGCGACCGCTCGCGGACCGCAGCGAAGTGATCGATTACATTCCGCTCACGGCTTTGGCGGGCAAGCGCACCACCACCGCGGAGCTGCGCGCGCTCGCCTGCGAGCGAATGCGGCGGTTGGGGTATCCCTATGTCGCGACGGAGTTCTCACCGAGCCGCTCCGGCTGCCGCTTCGACGTGATCGGCCTCGGCCGGTACACGCGCCAAGTGCGTATCTATGAAGTCAAGTCGTCGCGCGCGGATTTCCTCGCCGACGGGAAATGGACGTCGTATCTGCCGTACTGCACGCATTTCGCGTTCGTCGCGCCCGCCGGCGCGATCAACCGCTGGGAGCTCGAGCGCGACATCGGGCTCATCGAGTACGGCCACCCCTCGTTCGAGAAGATGATCGCGAACCGCCGTTACGGCTTCCTGGTGCGTCCCGACGACGCACTGCGCGCCTCGCGCCCGGCGCGGCGTCTACGAGACTCGGTCGGGGACGGCGAGTGGCTGGCGCTGCTCGAGACGATCGCGTTCGCGCGGCCGCTCCTCCCCGGCGACGACCCCACCTTCACCGACGGAGCCGGTATTTGAGCGACCACCGACCCTTCGCGCTTCCGGGCGCGCGACCGCAGTACGGCCCCGACAAAGTGGTCGACGTGCTGCACATCGATCTGCGGCTGCGGCCCGACCTCGAAGCGAAGCGTCTGGACGCCGTGTGCACGACGACCGTGCGCGCGATCGAGGACGGTGTCGCGCTGCTCGCGCTCGACGCGGTGGATCTGGACATCGTCTCGGTGGTGCGCACGGACGACCGCCGCGCGCTCGCGTACCGCTCGGCGAGCGAGACGCTGGAGATCACGATCGACCCGCCGCTGCGCGCGGGCGACGAGCTCGAGTTCGCGGTCGAGTACGTCGTGCGCAACCCGCGCCGCGGGATGTACTTCATCGAGCACGAGCCCAAGCACGTGTGGACGCAGTGCCAGGACTCCGATGCGCGCTTCTGGTTCCCGTGTCTGGACTACCCGGCGGAGAAGCAGACGACGTCCGCGACGGTGATCGTTCCGAAGGGGCACTTCGCGCTCGCGAACGGGGCGCTGGTCGAGCGTACCGAGGGCCAGGCGGAAACCGTCTTTCGCTACGAGCAGCACATCCCGCACCCGACGTACCTCGTGACGATGGTCGCGGGGCCGTTCAGCGAGATCAAACAGCCGCACGACCGCGTGCCATTGTGGTACTACACGCTGCCGGGGCGCGAGGCGGACGGCGAGCGCGCGTTCGGCAACACGCCGCGCATGATCGACGTTTTCGAGCGCACCATCGGCGTGCCGTACCCGTACGAGCGCTACTCCCAGATCGCCGTCGCGGACTTCACGTTCGGCGGGATGGAGAACACGTCGGCGACAACGCAGACCGACCGCGTGCTGCACGACCAGCGCGCGCATCTGGACTACTCGGCCGACTACCTGGCCTCGCACGAGCTGGCGCACCAGTGGTTCGGCGATCTGGTGACCTGTCGCGACTGGGCGCACGCGTGGCTGAACGAAGGCTTCGCGACATACTGCGAAGCGGTGTGGCTCGAAGCGGACAAAGGCTGGGACGAGTACCTCTACGACGTGTACGGTGTAGTGCAGCGCTATCTCGAGGAAGACGCCGAGCGCTACCGCCGCCCGATCGTGTGCAATCTGTTCCGCGACCCGATCGAGCTGTTCGACCGCCACCTCTACGAGAAGGGCGCCGCGGTGCTGCACATGCTGCGCGGGCAGCTCGGCTGGGGCCGGATGAAGCGCTCGCTCACGCGGTACGTGCGCTCGAACGCGCAGCGCAACGTCGAGACGATCGATCTGATCCGCGCGATCGAGGCGGAGACCGGGCGCAACACGCGGCAGTTCTTCGCGCAGTGGGTGGAGCGCGGCGGGCACCCGCAGCTCGACGTGTCGTACCGCTGGGACGCCGAGCGCAAGACCGCGCTCATCACGGTCACGCAGAAGCAGCTGATCGACGCCGACAATCCGGCGTACGTGTTCGACCTGGACGTTGGCTTCGCCGCGGACGTTCCCGATGCGATTCACGCCGATTTCGGCGAAGGCGCGCTGCCTGGCGAGACGCGCGTGCGCTTCACCGTCGACGGCGAATCGCGCACGTTCGCCGTCACGCTCGACAGCGAGCCGGCGCTGGTGCGCGTCGATCCCGCAGCCTGGGTGCTGTCGTCGTGGACGTCGTCGCTGGGCACGGACGTGCACGCCGCAATTCTGCGCGGCGACCCATCGCCGATCGCGCGCATCCGCGCGGCGAAGGCGCTCGCGAAGGACGGCAGCCGCGTCGCGCGCGAAGCGCTCGCGCACGCGCTCGCGAACGACCGGTTCTGGGGCGTGGGCGTCGAGGTCGCTTCGGCGCTCGGCGGCTCGCGCGCGCCGTCCGCGCGCGACACGCTGCTCGCGAACACCGGTCACGCGCATCCGAAGGTGCGGCGCGCGATCGCGGACGCTCTCGGCCACTGGCGCGACGAGCAGGTCGCGGATGTGCTGCTCGCATTGCGCGACGATGCGTCGTACTTCGTGATCGCGGCGGCGCTGCACGCGCTCGGCAAGACGCGCGATCCGCGCGCGTTCGACGCGCTCGTCACCGGCACGAAGATGCCGTCGTGGAACGAGACGATCGCAGCGGGCGCGGTGCGCGGCCTCGGCGCGCTCGCCGATGCGCGCGCGCTCGCGGTGCTGGTCGAAGCGCTCGCACCCGACCGGCACGAAGCGCTGCGGCGCGCGGCGATCGGCGCGATCGGACAGCTCGGCACGCTGGTCGAGTCGGTCCGCACGGAGGTCGTCGACGCGGTCGAGCGCACGCTGCACGATCCCGGTTATCTCGTGCGCATCGCGGCGTTCGCCGCGGCGGAGAAGCTCGCCGACGCGCGGCTGCTGCCCACGCTCGACCGCTTCGTTGAAACCGAGGACGACGGCCGGTTGCGGCGCGATGCGGCGGAAGCGGCGATCCGCATTCGCGAAGCGCAGACGAAACCCGCCGCGCTCGCGGGGCTGCGCGAGGAAGTGGACCGGTTGCGCGAGGAGTCGCAGGCGTTGCGCGAACGGATCGACGAGCTCGGCGCGAAGTGAGCGGCGCCGGTCGGATCGCCGCCGCGGTGCTCGCGCTCGCGGCGGTCTCGGCGTGCTCGCACGAGCCGCCCGCAGCACACGCACCGCCGGGACCGACCGGACTCATGGCGGCACCGAGCGCGCCGGCCTGGAGCGCCGGGGAGCTGCGTGCGCTGCAGTCGCAGCTGCGCGGTGCGCTCGGCGCGTCGGCGCTGGCGACCAGCGGGATCGCGGTCGTCGATGCGGATGGGCGTCCGCTGTTCACGCGCCGCGAGCGCACCGCGATGACACCGGCGTCCACGTTCAAAGTGCTGGTCGGTGCCGCCGCGCTGCAGACGCTCGGTCCCGACTATCGCTTCACGACGACGCTCGAGTCGGTGGACGATCCGTCGGACGGGCCGATTCGCGGCAACGTGTATCTCGTCGGCAGCGGCGATCCCGCGTTCACGCGCGACGATCTGCGCGGCGGTGTCGGCGCGATCGCGCGCTCCGGCCTCCACGCGATCAGCGGTGCGATCGTCGCGGACGCGAGCGTGTTCTCCGGGCCGGAGATCAATCGCGCGTGGGATACCGACGATCTGCAGTACGGCTACGCCGCGGGGACCAGCGCGCTCTCGCTCGATCAGGGCACCGCGGAGTTCCATCTCGTCCCGACGACGCCGGGCGCGCCCGCGCGCATCACCGTGCTGCCGCCGTCCGACATGGTGCGCGTGCGCGGTTCGGTGATGACGTCGTACGCGACGCTGCTCACCATTCAGCGAGATCCGCTGCGCAACGACTTCACGTTCTCAGGGCGCGTCGGCGCGGGTGCCGA
>JAQBPK010000168.1 GCA_028287565.1 Vulcanimicrobiota bacterium | reverse complement strand
TCGGAGCCGCTCACGTTCGCGCCGCGCGCGAGGAGCAGCCGCGCGATCGCGCTCATGCCGATCCCGCCTACGCCGACGAGATGGTACGCCGTGTTGGTCACGGGTGAAGATCGTTCGCTTTCGCGTCCTCGGCGACCCGCGCGGCGAGCCCGGCCTCGATGCGCGCGACGATCGCGGCGCCCGCGTTGCGCGGCGCCAGCGAGCGTGCGGCCCGTCGCATCGCGACGACGCGGTCGGTTTCGAGCACCTCGCGCAGCGTCCACCACAGGCGGTCGCCGTCGATCTCGGCGTCCTTGAGGACGACGGCCGCGCCGGCTTCTTCAAACAACGCGGCGTTGTGTGCTTGGTGCTGTTCCGCGGCGAACGGATACGGGATGAGGATCGACGGCGTGCCCGTGACGGCGAGCTCGGCCAGCGTCGAGGCGCCGGCGCGGGCGATCACGACGTCCGCGGCCGCGTAGGCGTCGGCGGGGTCGTCGAGGTACGGGACGAGCTTCACGCGGTTGCCTGCGGCGAGCTCGCGTTCTTCGGCTTGCATGTACGTGTAGTCGCGTTCCCCGGAGACGTGCAGCAGTTGCCATCGTTCCCCGAGCGTGCGCCGTGTCACCAGCGCCGCGACCGCTTCGTTGATCGAGCGCGCGCCTTGGCTGCCGCCCATCACGACGATCGTCGTGCGGTCGGGGTCGAGGCCCAGGCGGTCACGGGCGCTTGCGGCGTCCTTCGCGATGCGCAGCGACGCGCGCACCGGGGCGCCGGTGACGACCGTCTTCGCGCCGAACGAGCGTTCGGAGGCGGCGTAGGTCGTCCAGACTTCGTCGACCAGCGGTTTAAGAAGCCGGTTCGTGAGGCCGGGGGTGACGTTGATCTCGAGCAGCGCGATGCGCGGGCGGATGATGCGCAGCAGGCGCAGGATGCGCGCCGCCACGACGACCGGAAAGCACACGTAGCCGCCCGTCGCGACCACCCACATTGGCTTGAAGCGCGCGAGCGCGTCCAGCGCGCGCACAACGCCGGCGGCGTTCGCGAACACGGTGCGCAGCGTGGAGAGCGAGAGGCTGCGCTGCAGCGGCGCGCTCGGGACGAACGTGAGCGGGATCGTCTTGACGAGCGTCGCTTCGAGGCCGTCGCGGTTGCCGAAGAAGCGCGCTTCGTACGCGTCGGGGCGGTATTGCGCGTGCAGCTCGTCGTCGATCGCGAGCGCCGGGTAGACGTGGCCGCCGGTCCCCCCGCCGGTGAACGCGATGCGCAGCTTCACGGAACGATCAGTTCCGGGCGACCGCGCAGCGGACCCGCCCCAGCAGCCGTCTTGCAGCGATGCTAGACGAATGGTTCGGCCGGCGGGTATCGACGCTTGTGCCGTAGCAGTCGAACACCATCGACACGTCGTTTGAGATGAACCGCGTCAATGTCATTGGCTCCAGCGGGTCGGGGAAGTCGTTCGTCGCCGATGCCGTCAGCCGGGTTCTCGGTCTTCCTTTGGTTCGGTTGGACGCTCTGCGGCACGGGACCGGCTGGACCGAAGTGCCGGACGGCTTGTTCACGGCGCGTGTCGCGGATGCTGCGGTGGGAGACCGTTGGGTGATGGACGGCAACTATCTCTTGGTTCGCCGGCTTATTTGGGAACGCGCCGACACGGTCATTTGGACGGATCTTGAGTTGCGGACGGTCATGCCGCAGGTGGTGTGGAGATCGCTGCGAGATTGGGCAACCCGGCACGAGCCGATTCCCGGAAATCCCGAGCGGCTGCGCGATTTCGTCCAGCCGTCGCATCCGATTCGGTGGGCGTGGTCGAATCACGCATGCTACCGCAAGCGCGACGAGCAGTGGCTGTCCGATCCCCGCTGGGCGCACCTCAACGTCATTCGGCTCAAGTCCCGCGCGGAAGTGCACAAGTTCATCCGGGCGCTCGAACTGCGGACCGCATCGGATTCACAATCTTCGTCGAGCCGCTGACGATCGCTTCAGCGGACAGCGCTCTCACCGTCATCGCGGGGGTTCGGGCGCGGACGGCTGCGGAACAGCGCGATCGCGAGAGCTGCGCCGGCCATGGCTTCGGCCAGGACGGTGAGCTGGCTGCGTACGGCCACCTGCATCGCCGGTCCGAACGCGTAGTGGAGCAGTCCGGTGAGAAGCACCAGCGCGTAGATTCCCGTCGTGGCGAAGAACACGCGGTCGGCTGACCTTCGCGTGAGCGCTACGACTGCGAGGGCCGTCACGACGCACCAGGAGACTGCGACGCCGAACGGCGTGATCCAGCTCGGCTCGGGATACCGTGCGATCGCGAACGTGTTGTCCGCGAAATGGAGCGCGCTCGCCAGCATTCCGGCGACAATCAGCAGCTTCAACCTTCGCATGCGCGACGCTTCGATCACAACGATTCCTTGGACTTGCGCTGCTCCCCACGGAGCGCTTCTCGCAACCGGCGTGCCAGGGTCGCGTTGGAGTTCACCTTGTCGGCACGCTGGGACTGGTTCAGCGCCGGGAACGCTGCGCCGCGCTGTAATTGCGCCAGCCCGATTCCGGCGATCGCGTCCGCATCCGCGGGATCGATCGCGCCGGCGCGTGTGAAGAGGCGTTCGGCATTACCGGGCGCGCGTCGAGCGAGCGAAAGCGTTCCCGCGTCCAGCAAGTATTTCGTGTTCAGCGGCGCGAGTGCGACCGCGCGTTCGTAGTTCTGTGCGGCTTCTTCCGCGTTGCCGAGGCGAACGGCGAGGCGTCCGAGGCGCCACCAGCTATCGGCAAGGGTGTTCGGGCGCGTTCCCGTCGCGGTGAGACGATCGCGAATGCGGCTTTCCAGCTCGTATGCTTCGCGAATGCGTCCGGCTCGCTGCAGCGACGTGACGACCGGTTGGAGCGCTTCGTCGTCACCGGCCGCCAAAAAGAGACGAACCGCGTCCGCGGTACGGCCCTGTGCGGCTGCAATGCGTGCTTCGATATCGCTGCGGATTTCGCCTGACGGGATGTGACCGGCGTGCTCAGTGGCGGCGCGGAGGTCGCCGTGGCGGAGTGCGTCTTCCGCGAGCACCCGCTCGACGACCGGCGGCGGGGCGACTCGTTCGATCGCTTCATACATGCGCGCGCCCACGCGCGGCGGCAGGTGTGCCGCGAGCGATAGGGGCGACGCGGCGAATGCGTAGACACTACTGGATGCCGTTTGCACGAACGCGCATAGCAGCGCGACGATCATTGCCGCTGCGACCGCGACTCTACGGCGCGCGCGAACCTGCAATTCCGCGCTCGGCCGCGACCGCTCGGGCGCATCGGTTTCCGCGCATGCCAGCGCCAGTGCCATGAACGGGAGCCACAGGCCGAAGATCACGATGCTGATCGTGTCGATGAGGCCTTGCACCCACGTGCCGGCGAGTCCGGCTGCGATCGCGACCGAGATACCGCCGTACGCGGAATCGAACTGCAGTCGCGCGCGCAATTCGGCGGCGAAGCGCCACCAGCCGAACAGCAGTGCTGCGACGCCGATCAATCCGGTCTCCGCGGCAATCGTCAGCACGATGCTATGAGCGTGGTACGCGGCCGGCTCGCCGCCGGGAAAACGCACGAACGGGTATACGTGCGCGAATTCAAACGGCCCGACGCCGGAGAACGGGAACAGGGCCATCGTGCGCAAGGCGGCGGCCCAGATCGAGAGACGCGTGAAGTTCTCCGACGGGTCGTGGTGCGCGTTGAACAGCAGCAATACGGCAACGAGCGCGGTGCCCATGATCGCGGCGGCGTAGCGCGCGCCGCGGCCGCGCCGCTGCAGGAGCACGAACGCGCCGGCGGCCGCGGCCATGCCCACCCAGCCCGCGCGCGAGAACGTCAGGACGAACGCGACCGCCGCGAGAACCAGCCCCGATACGGCGAGCGAGCGGAGGCCCAAGCGTGCGCGTGCCAGAGCGAACGCGACCGGCACGTACAGAATCAGATACCCCGCAAGCTCACCGGGAAGCACGAAGGTTCCGATCGCGCGGCCGTGGCCGATGGTATACAAGCCGGACGGCGTTTTCGCGAGCACCATGACGATCGCGGCGAGGGATGCGAGTGCGCCCGACAGCAAGTACGCGCCGAAAACGAGCGTCGTCACGCCGCGGTCTCGCACGAAGCGCAGGATCGCCGCGTGCCAGATCACGCCGCCCGTGAGGATCGCGATGAACACCGCGCCGGCGAGCGGATCGAAGCCGAGCACCGCCGCGACCAGCGCCGCCGCGGGGAACGCCGCCATAGGGACCAGCGTCGGCATCGGCTGCCTGGGAGCCGCCAGCAGGAGCACGGTAAAGTACACCGCGATCAGCGCGACAAACGCGAACAGCGCGACCGCGAACGGCGCCGGAACCAGCGATATGCCGGGAACCGGTGCGCGCGTGAGCGTGATGAACGCCGGATACAGCGGGATCAGGAAGAACGAGACGGCGAGCGAGCCGGCGAGAACGCGCTGCAAGACGTGTTCCCTTGCCGCGCGGCGTGCCGGGGACCCTGCCCGCCGAACGTTCAGTGCAGTTGGGACCGACGTGCTCGTCGAGCTGTGCTGAGCCGATCTGTATAGCGCTAAGCTTGGTCGGAATTACTCTTGTCTGCCGGGGCGAGCTCCACGGGATTGGCACGTAGCAGTAGCGTGTTGCGATCGATGCTCACATGCAGAGCATTGAGGGCGTCGATGAGATCGGGGTGGTCTAGCGTCACGGGTAATGCCTTGACGAGGGTCAATTCCGTCCGGAATGAGTTCGTTTGGAAGCCGGTCTCGAATGCCGTCCAGTTCGTATGCGGATACCCTAGCACCGAAGGCGCCGTTACGCCCGCATAGCCGGAAAGCCAAATTTCGCGCGCAATGGCTTGCGTGAACTCACGATCCGGGCCGAGCATCGCCGATGCGTCTACCGCGCGCATACCCAGGCGCGTTGCGAGATCGCCCAAGTGGTCGCGCGCGACAGCAATCAACGTCATATCGAGCACGTCGACGAACGGCGCCTGCTGCGTTTCAACGACTATCTCGCAGGCATACAGGTTGTCAAAATATGCGGCGTCGAGCTTCTCGTACGGTGGAAGCTCATCCCCCGGCTCGAGCTCGAGATCGTTCAGGCTAGCCAAGAACGCGAGGTTTGGGCGCAGATCCTGAAGCGTTTCAATAAAAGCCCCAAGGGAGGACGACGCCGTATAGAGCGATCGGAACTCACGTTGCGGGTCATCCCATCGGTGCCCGAACGTCTTGTTTCCAATCCGGTCTTCAGTGAGCGCCGCCTGCCATGACCGCAACGCGATCCCGTTCGGGCCGAACGATATCCGGTGGAGCTCGTCCGGCGCCGTTCGCGCGTAGCCGCTCATCGGGTGACGAATGCGCGCGCCGCCGCGAGCAGTTGACGCCCGAGGTCGCGAGCCTCGCTTCCGAGCGGGGGTAATTCGCTCAGCGCACGGACCAGCTCGCCCGGCGCGCGGTCGTCGAGTTGCGTGTTGTGGCCGCCGAACCAGTTACGGACGACTCCGTCTTTGAACCGTGTCTTGACGATCAGCGCCGCTTGCAATGCGACTCGTAATGCGCTGTCGCGCTCGGGGGCAATCCCACCGCCGTCTTCCCAACCGCGGACCACTCGCGTGGCGGAGACGCCGGTCAAGAGAGCCACGAGCGGGCGGCCGAGGATGGCAACAAGTTGCTTCGCGACCTCAGATGATTCGAGTTCAGGGACGCTATCGCCGGCCTGAATCGCGCGTGCTAGTGCAGCCATGCTCGCCGTCTCCCTCGCGGCCTGGATCGAGTCTCTGTCCTACGGACAGCTACAGTATCCGCTACATAGTACACTACAGGCCCGCCCGCAACAAGTGACCCCCCGCGCGATCGGCTCTCCTTGTCGGGTCGGTCGATCTGGACTGCTGAAGTACTAGCCGCTATCTACCGGAAGCGCGAAGGCGTCGCCGCGTTGCGAAACCGTCCGCGAGCCGTGGGTCGCCACGTGTCGAAACAGGCGCTGCATGCTGATTCGGAACATCGAGCGCGTTCTGGTCTTCCGCGAAGTAAGCGGACACGTGTTCACGCTCGAAGAGATCGAGCGCGACTATCCGATCGCACCTGCGGGCACGCTCATCTACTACGGCTTCGGCGAGACCAACGTGCGGCACTATCGCGAGACGGGCAGCGCGCTCAACGCCGACCACCGGCTGGTGGCGGAGAACTTGCTGCGGACGCTCCGAGCGAGCGACGAGGACGAGAAGACGTTCCAGCTCGTCGTCGGACCAACGGAAAAGAAGCCGTACGAGTACGTCGCCGCGCACATGGACGTGATGCGGCAGATCGCCGTGGAGCTGGACGTGTACCAGACGCAGGCGCTCGCGATGGGCAAGCGGCTCATCGTCGTCGTTCGCTACGCTTCCGAGATGAACCACAAGGAGAGCTGGGTGTACGCCGGGGACCCGCGTTCGTTCAAGGCGAGCTTCCCGGAGGTGCGGCGCGTGTTCGCCGAGCATGCTCCGCGCGTGCTGTTCCCGTTCTCGCCGGGGCTGCGGGCCGACTCGCGCTACGATGAGATCGCGAAGTACTGGCCCGGCGCCGAGCACGTCGACATCATCGGCGCGACGTGGTACGTCCACGGCGAGACGCAGCGCGCGCAAGGCCTGGCGAACATGCGCGAGTACTTCCTGCACCCGTTCGCGCCGGACAAACCGTTTGCGGTCGACGAGTTCGGCGGCGCGGAGGGCTACGGATCGGGCGAGCCGGGTTCCGTCTACGAGAACAACGACGCGATGCTGGAGTCGATGCTGCACGAGCTCGAAGCGCTGCAGCTGCGCAACGTCTCGTTCAAGTACGGAACGATCTTCCTGGACGACGGAAAATACGGCGTGGACGCGACGCTGCGGTTCCTGTCCCCGCAGCGCCGCGCACGCCGATCACCTCACCGGTAGTGCGTACGTGTAGACCATTGACGCCGGTTTTACCGACTTCAGCCACGGTGTGCTTGCGATGAAGAAGTTCGGGAAGACGCCGCCGATGCCGACTTCCACCGAGACGTACTGGCGGCCGTCGACCGAGTATGTCATCGGCGGGGCCGTGATGCCGCTCGGGGTTTTTGCCGACCACAGTTTTTTGCCGGTCATCTCGTCGAACGCGTCCAGCTCGCCTTCCATCTGGCCGACGAACACCACGCCGCCCGCCGTCGCGAGCGCGCCGCCGAACGCCGGCGAGCGGAAGCGCTGTTTCCACAGCATCTTGCCCGTCGTGAGATCCCAGGCCGAGAAGCTGCCCGCGAACGTCGGCCGGTCGAAGCCGCCGCCGAAGTTGAACGCGCCCACCTTCGGGTTGGGGTTCGACTTCTTGTCGGGGATGATTCCCATCGAGCTCTCGAGCGCCGGGATGAACAGGATGTGCTTTGCCGGATCGTACGCGGTCGGCTCCCAGTTCTTGCCGCCGATGATCGACGGTGAGACGAGATACGGTTTGCGCGCTTTCGCCGCCGCCTGGATCGCCGGGTCGAGCGCGATCTTGCCGGTGGTGCGGTCGACTTTCGCCCACGTCACCTTGTCGAGGAACGGCACGGCGTAGATCAGCTTGCCGGTGTCGCGGTTGAGCAGGTACAGATAGCCGTTGCGGTCGGCGTGCGCGATCGCGGCGACGGTGTTGCCGCCCACCGGCACATCCACGAGCATCGGCTCGTTCACGCCGTCGTAGTCCCAGATATTGTGCGGCGTGAACTGGTAGAACCACTTGATGTTGCCGCTGCTCGGGTCGAGCGCCAGCAGGCCGCTGGTGTAGAACAGATCGCCCTGCGTGCCCTCGGAATCAAAGTCGGGGTTCGGGTTGCCGGTGCCCCAGTAGACGACGTCGCGCGCCGTGTCGTACGTGCCGGGCAGCCAGGTCGGGCCGCCGCCGCGCTGCGCGGTGTTCGGGATTTTCCACGTATCGTAGCCCGGTTCGCCGGGGCCGGGGATCGTGTAGCGCTTCCACACGAGTTTGCCGGTGGCCGCGTTGTATGCCGCGATGAAGCCGCGCGTCGGGTACTCGCCGCCGCCGACGCCCGTGATCACGAGGTCTTTCACCGGCAGCGGCGGGCTCGTGATGCTATACGCTTTCGCGTTGTCCGCGACGGTGACGTTCCAGCGCACCTTGCCGGTGTTCGCGTCGAGCGCGACGAGATGCGCGTCGAGCGTGCCGATCACGACCTCGTCGCCGGTTAGCGTGACGCCGCGGTTGTTGATGTTGCAGCAGGCGCGCGGGTACGACGTGCGCGGGAGCGGGTATTTGTAGCTCCATTTCGTCGCGCCCGTCTTCGCGTCGACCGCGAACACCGCCGACGTCCCCGTCGTCAGGTACATCACGCCGTTGGCGACGATGGGTGTGCCTTCCATCGAGATCGGCGGTCCGAGCGTCTTGTTCCACGCGACCGTCAGGCGTTTCACGTTCTTCGTGTCGATCTGCGTCAGCGGGCTGAACCGCTGCGCGCCGAGATCCCGGCCGTACGTCAGCCAGTCGTTCGGGTTCTGCTGCGCGCCCGCGAGCGTTTCGGCGGTGATGCCGGACGGCGATTGCGCCGGCGTAGCGGGTGCGACCGACATCGCGGGCGCCGGCGCCGGCGACGTTTGCGCGCCCGCTGACGAGCACGCCAGCGTGGCGATCAGCGATGCGGCCAGTGCTGCGGCGAACGAGCGAGTCGTGGTGTGCACCTGAGCGACCTCCTTCGTTACATCTTCTCGGTGGATCGTTTTGCCGCGTCCGGCGTGAGCGCGCGCGGTCCGGCGGGATGACCGTTCTGCTGCAGCAGAAATGCCACAAGCGACGCGTACGTGGCGGGGCTGAGGCTTCCCGGTTTATCGAGCGGCATCTGTGTGCTCGCGTAGTTGTAGATGTCGCCGACGGTGCGAATGCCCGTGATCGGCGAGTCCTTGCCCTTGAGCGCGGGCGCCGTCACGCCTTGGAGCTTCGCGCCGTGGCAGCGCAGGCAGCGGGCGGTGTATGTTTTCGCGCCGGCCGCCGCTTGCGCTTTGGTGTACAGACCTGGATGCGCGGCGGAACCGGTTGACGCGATGCCGGCGACGAGTGCGAGCCCGGCCGCGCACGCCGCGAGGAAGACCAGCGGTGAAGATCGTCCCATGGCGCGCGCTTCGCGGGGCGCGAACGAGGCCCTTGGCGCGAAGTGGTGAGGGAAACGTGAGCGGTCGAGGGGCCGCCGTTCACCGATCCCTCATGCCGCGGGACTAGCGTTCGCCGCATGAACAGACAGCTTCTCGCTTCGGCGGTTCTCCTCGTGTCGCTCGCCGCGTGCGGCGGCGGGGGCGGCACCGGCGGCTACGGCGGGCCGCCGCCGCCCGGGCCGACCGCCGCT
>JAQBPK010000166.1 GCA_028287565.1 Vulcanimicrobiota bacterium | reverse complement strand
CGAAGCCTCGGATCGAATCGTCGAGGTTGTACATCGCGAGCGCGACGCCGCCGCCCGGGAACTGGAACACCTCGCGCTCGATGATCTCGCCGCCGCCGTCCGGCGTGAACGTGAGCGTCAGCTTGCCGGAGCCCGGCACGACGAAATCGGTGGCGCGGTACTGGTCGCCGAACGCGTGGCGGCCGATCACGATCGGCTGCGTCCACCCGGGCACTAGGCGCGGCACGTTGCGGCAGATGATCGGCTCGCGGAACACGGTGCCGTCGAGCTCGTTGCGGATCGTGCCGTTGGGCGAGCGCCACATCTTCTTGAGGTGGAACTCGTCGACGCGCGCCTCGTCCGGCGTGATCGTCGCGCACTTCACGCCCACGCCGTACTGCTTGATCGCGCGCGCGGCGTCGAGCGTCACCTGGTCGTCCGTCTCGTCGCGGTGCTCGACGCCCAGGTCGTAGTACTTCAGGTCGACGTCGAGATACGGCAGGATCAGCTTGTCCTTGATGAAGTGCCAGATGATGCGCGTCATCTCGTCGCCGTCGAGCTCGACGACCGGGTTCTTGACCTTGATCTTGTTCAGGGGAGGATGCTCCTGCGTGCGGGTGGCGTGACCGCGGAACGTTCCGCGTCGCCCGCAGGGAGTCCCCGCGCCGCGACGGAGCGCCCGCGAGCGGCGACCGCCCGACGACCGAGCGCCCCGTGCGCAGTGCCGCGGACGGCGGGCACGGTCTCGGCGTGCACGGAACCGGTGTGGGATGCGCATCGTGAGCCTGTTGCCGTCGGCGACCGAGATTCTGTTCGCCATCGGCGCCGGCGACCGCGTCGTGGGCGTCACCCACGAGTGCGACTATCCCGACGAAGCGAAGACGCGGCCCGCGCTGACGTCGTCGCTGCTGCCGCACGAGCTTGACGCGGCCGGCATCGATCGCCACGTCCGCGCGCGCGTCCACGAAGGCTCGTCGCTGTACGGCCTTGACGACGCAAAGCTTGCGGCTCTTGAACCCGATCTGATCGTGACGCAAGAGCTGTGCGCGGTGTGCGCGGTCTCGTACGAGATCGTCGACCGCGCGGCGAAGCGGCTGCGCGGCGATCCCCGCGTGGTCTCGCTCGAACCGTCGTCGCTGGAAGACGTCTTCTCGACGATCGCGTTCCTCGGCGAGTTGGTGGACGCGCGCGACGGCGCGACACGCCTCGTCGCTTCATTACACGCACGCGTCGACGCGCTCCGCGAACGAACCGCCGGGCGCAAGCGCGAACGCGTGCTGGTGCTGGAATGGACGGAACCGCCGATGAGCGCGGGGCATTGGACGCCCGGCCTCGTCGAACTCGCCGGCGGCGATCCGGTGCTCGGAAACCCGGGCGCGAACAGCCGCGTGATCGGCTGGGACGAGATCGTCGCAAGCGATCCGGACGTCGTCATCGTCGCCCCGTGCGGTTTCGGCCTCGCCCGCGCGCAACACGAGATCGCCGCGCTTCCGCCCGACGCCGCACGCGCGTTCGCGTCTCTGCGCGCCGTGCGAAACGGCCGCGCGTACGCGATGGACGGAAACGCGTTCGTCAACCGCCCGGGTCCGCGTCTGGTCGACACGGCGGAGATATTTGCAGCAGCAATCGCCGGCGACGTCGTACAGCACGGCGACGCCCTCGCGGCCCTCGCCATCCCATGACGAGACGCCTCAACGCCTCTTGCGGCGGCGGTTCTTCAGGTACTCTTCGAGGGATTTCGCTTTCGCGCGATCCAGCAGCGTCTTCAACTTCATGTCACTTCGGCATTCGGGCGCGAAATCGGCGCCGTATTCCCGACGCAACATCTCGACGGTCGTGTTAGGGCCGACCGGCACCGGGGACGCGATATCGAGATTCCGCGTGTCGTATGAAACCTGTACATGACTGGTTCGCGGCCGGCCTCCGAGGCGGCCGTTCGCGCGTGCTGCGGCCGTCTTTGCGGCCGATGTCCGGGCACCGCCCTTGCGTCCGAGATAGCTCATCCACCTTCGGGTACCGAATACACCTTCGAGCAGCGCAGGTATGTAATGATCGACGTCGAGGTGCGGCCAGTGAAGCCCGGTTCCCGGTCCCTCGATGACGACATCGCGCAATTGATCGACCGCGGCATTCGCGAGACCCTGAAGATTCGCGCGCGGAACGTGTAAGCTGTTGCCGTTGTCGAACCCGACGATCACCGCGTCCTCGACCTCGTCGTACCGAACCGAGATAGCTCGCGCTTGCGGCGATCGACGGCTCTGCGCGATCGCAGCGTCGATTTCGTCGTCGTTCGTTCGTACGGAACTACGCGTCTTCACCGTCATGCATGTCCTCCCAAGCCGTCGTGAGCCGCTCGAATGCACCAGCAGCGGCGTTCAGCACGTTGCGCACGTCCTCGCGGCTCACACGCCCCCGAATAGCTCCGCTTCCGCGAACGCTCAAAGCTACCGTTCCGTCTGCCCGTAAATCGACGATCACCTCGCCGGCGGCGATGAACGCGTGAACGTGACGAGGCTGATGATCTTCAGGATAGACCTTGAACCGAATCGCACCTACCCGAATGGTGCTCACCCATCGATTATATACCCAATCAGCTTGGGTTTCAAGAGGCTACCGTGGCCGGAGGCTACTTCTGCGGCTGGTCGTCGAAGCGCTGGGCTGATTCCACGATCACGCGGCGTGCCGTCGCGGCGTCGTCCCAGCCCGCCGTGCTCGTGTGCTTGCCTTCGAGCATCTTGTACGTTTCGAAGAAGTGCTGGATCTTGCGGAGCTGGTGCGAGAAGATCTGCGTGTAGTTGTGCACGTCCGCGTAGTCCGGCTCGCCGACCGGAACGGCGAGCACTTTGTCGTCCTCTTTGTCGTCGTCGATCATGCGCAGCAGGCCGATCGGGCGCGCGACGACCAGGCAGCCGCTGAACGTCGGCTCGGACACGAGGATCAGCACGTCGAGCGGATCGTCGTCGAGCGCTAGCGTGCGCGGCACGAAACCGTAATCGCCCGGATAGAAGATTGGGGAGTGGAGCGCACGGTCGAGCCGGAAGATGTCGAGCGACTTGTCGTACTCGTACTTGTTCCGCGAGCCGCTCGGGATCTCGACGATCACGTTGATCTCGTCGGGCGCGCGGTCGCCCAGCGGCAGATTCAGGCGGTTCTGGCGGGTCGCGAGCGTCACCGGCCCCGGGTTCCCCGCCGCGTGACCGTGCGCCTGGGCCGGCTCCTCATGTCTGCGCCGCGGAGGCCTCGTACGGTACGGCGGTGATCGCGGGAACGGCGGGGCGCGTGGTGACCCACACCGCGTACGTGACGATGTACAGCACGACGTACGTCACCGCGGACGCGGCGGCTGCGGGCAGCGGACCAAATCGTGCCGCGAAGCCGTGGAGCCCAAACCAGAACGGCATCCCGACCAGCGCCAACAGCACCGCAATGACGACGGCGCGCACGAACGTCGTACGGTTGACGGCGTGCAAGACGTTCGCGGTTGCATCCGTCGCGGTCGCTCCGTCCACCGCGACGTAGCTGAACGCCCAGCCCTGAATCGTGGCGAGGACGTACGCGGGCGCGAAGAGCGCGGTCGACAAGATGCTACCGGCAGCCGTGCGCGGCTGGAGCGACGGAACCGCGTTCGCGACCGTCAGGTCGATCACCAGCGCGACCGCCATGTACAGCCACACCGGCCAGCCCGTCCAGAGCGCCGCCCACAGCAGATACACCTCGCTGCGCCGCGGTTCGCCGACCGGCCGCCCGACTACCGGGCCGAACACGCGCATGACATAGGCTTCCGCGACCACGAGCGCGACGAGGCCGACCAGATGTACGAACCCCGCGGAGCTCTCGCCGTAGCGCAGCCCTTCGCCCAGCACCCACGCGAGCGCGGCGACGCACAGCGCCGGCAGCACCTCGATCCACCGAGCGCCAATCGCGTGCACCGCAAGCGCGAGATCGTCCTGAAGCTCGCGCCAGGAGAACCGCATGCGAGCGGCTTCGCCTCGCCCTGCGGCAGCCCTCGCTAAAGCGTCGCATGTGCGCCGGCATCGCGGCTTGGCGAGCATAACCGCCCAGGGCTACAGCGCGGCGAGCACGACGAGCGCTGCAACCTCGGCGACCACGATCGTGAACCCGTACGCGTCGCCCACGACGCCGCCGCCCAAGCGCGCGCGCGCCCAGGTGATCGCGACGGCCGCGACGGCCAGCGCGGCGAACGCAGCCGCGCAGCCAGGCGCGCGCAGCGCGAACGCGAGCACCGCGACGAGCCCCGCACCGAGCGCCAAGACGCCGAACGGCGGACGGCTTTCGAACGCGCGCGGCAGCGCGCCCGCGCGGCCGTATGCGAACCGGAGCGCGTGGATGACCGCCGACCAGCGCGCGGCCGCGCCGCTGAGCGCAAGCGCGAGCGGATACTGCGCCGGCTGCAGCGACCACAGCGCGCCCAGCCAAAACGCGGCGAGCACCGCAAAGCCGGCGATTGCGAATGTGCCGTGGTGCGGGTCCTTGAGGATCTCGAGCCGGCGCTGCGGCGAGACGCTCGCGAAGAACGCATCGCATCCGTCCAAAAAGCCGTCGATGTGAATCGTGCCGGTCAGCGCGATCGTCAGACCGAACGCCGTCGCGACGGCGAGCGCGTGCGGTGCTAGCAATCCCACGCCGTACGCCGCGACGCCGGCTAACGCGCCGACGACCGCACCGACCAGCGGCAACCACGCGAGCGCCACGGCGTCGGGCGCTTCCGCCGCGCCGACCGGAAACACCGTGAAGTACGAGAACGCGGCGCGCAGCGCGTTCAGCGCGCGTCCTCTTTCGTCGCGACGCCGGCCTCGGCGAACGTGCGCATCTCGCGGACCATGCGTGCCGCAGCTTCGATCAGCGGGAGCGCCAGCGCCGCACCGCTCGCCTCACCGAGCGCGAGATCGAGATCGAGCAGCGGGCGCAGACCGAGCGCGTCGAGCGCAAGCGCATGGCCCGGCTCGCGCGAGCGATGCGCGGCGATGCAGTAGCCGAGCGCGTGCGGCGCGATCGCGCCGGCGATCAGCGCGGCCGCCGCGACGATGTAACCGTCGAGCACGACCGGAATGCGCGCGCGCGCCGCGGTGAGGATCACGCCCGCGAGCCCGACGATCTCGTAACCGCCCACCTCGCTTGCGATCTGCTCCCAGACGTCCGCTCCTCGTGTGCGCTGCGGTGTGGACCGGACCGTCCCGGGGCGCGGTGCGGACACATCTTCGATCCGCGCGAGCGCGCGCTTCACTACCGCGATCTTGCGCGCGAGCCGTGCATCGTCGATTCCCGTGCCGCGGCCGACCACCGTTTCGGCGGGCGCGCCGGTGAACGCGGCCACGATCGCCGCCGCGGACGTGGTGTTCGCGATCCCCATGTCGCCGAGCGCGAGCACGTCGAACGGCGCGCGCTCTGCGATCTCGTCGAACGCGGCGATGCCGGCCGCGAGCACGTAGCCGAGGTCGCCGCGCGGAATCGCCGCCCGGCGCGCAAGGTTCGCCGTCGCATAGCCGCAGAGCACGTCGAGCAGCCGCGGATGCGGCGGGAGCGGCGTTTTCACGCCGAAGTTCGCGACGTACACATCGGCGCGCACCGCGCGCGCGAACGCGTTGATCGCCGCCGTTCCGGCGACGAAGCCGCCGACCATTTGCGCCGTGACCTCGGACGGATACGCGCTTACGCCGTCCTCCGCCACGCCGTGATCGCCGGCGCCGATGAGGATCGCGCGGCGCTCGTACGCATGCGTTGGAACGCCGCCGGCGATCGCGCACAGCTGCACCGCGAGCTCTTCGATCCGCCCCAAGCTCCCGACCGGTTTGGTGAGCGCATCGATGCGTTCGCGCGCGGCCGCCGCCGCGCTCGCGTCGAGCGGTGCGATCTCCTCGCGCCAGCACTGCGCGATCACGACGGCACGCGCCGGCACTGTGCGATCACGATGCGGCGCGCGCGGTCTGGTTGAGCCGCGCGAGCGTCCACACGCCGTTCTTGCGGCGGAAGCGCGTGATCGATGCCGTCAGAAACCGCACCTTGAGCGCGGCGCGCTCGGCATCACCGAGCAGTTCGCTCAATAGCGCGTGCAGCGGCCCGGCGTGCGTCGCGACGAGCACCACGCCATCGTCGGGTACCTCCGCGGCCGCGCGTTCGGCGGCGCGCCGGACGCGCGCACGAAGCTCGTCGAACGACTCGCCGCCTTCGGGCGTGTACTCTTTCACCGCGGTCTCGTTCGCGGGGTCGAGCTGCGGGTTCGCGGCGAGGATCTGCTCCCACGTGAGGCCTTCCCAGTCGCCGAACCGCATCTCGCGCCAGTCGGGATCGAGCCGCAGCGGAACGTCGCGCGCACCGAGCACGATCCGCGCGGTCTCCGCGGCGCGCACGAGATCGCTCGACACCGCGGCGTCGATCCGCTCGTCGCGCAGCAGCGCCGCGAGGGCCGTCGCTTGCGCGCGGCCCTCGTCGTCGAGTGGAATGTCCGCGTGCCCCTGAAACCGCTTGTCCGCGTTCCACGCCGTCCGGCCGTGCCGGACGCAAATCAACTGCACACGGAGCTATTGGTCGCGCGGAGGCGCTAGTTCCCGCTGTGGGCGGACAACAGGTCCGACATGTCGTTGGCGTGCTCTTCTTCCACCGCCAGGATCTCTTCGAGCATCGTGCGCGTGGTCGGGTCCTTGTCGCCGAAGAAACGGATCAGCTCGCGGTAGTGCTCGATCGCGATGCGTTCCGCGACCAGGTTTTCCTTGATCATGCCGACGAGGTCGAGCTCGGCCGAGCCGTACTCGGACGCGGAGCGCGAGAGCAGGCCTTCCGGATTGAAGTTGGGCGTGCCGCCGAGCTGGTTGATGCGTTCGGCGATCTGCTCCATGTG
>JAQBPK010000146.1 GCA_028287565.1 Vulcanimicrobiota bacterium | reverse complement strand
CGTTCGCTCCGGCGTTCGGAGCGCGCGCGCAACATCTCGCGAACGGCCAGCTCGCGCAGCGCGGCCAAGTTTTCGCTGCGGAAGAAGTTGCCCAGCGCCGCATCGACGCGCGCCGCCGGATAGATCTTGCCCTCGCGAAGGCGCTGGCGCAGCACGTCGGGCGTCACGTCGATGAACACCACCTCATCGGCGAGCTCGAGCACGCTGTCGGGCAGCGTCTCGCGCACCCGGGTGCCGGTCAGCCGTTCCACGGCGTCGCCGACGCCTTCGAAGTGCTGCACGTTGAGCGTCGTGATGACGTCGATGCCGCTGCGCAGCACGGCGATCACGTCGTCGTACCGCTTTGCGCGCGCACCTGCGCTCGCGTTCGTGTGCGCGAGCTCGTCGATCAGCGCGACTTTGGGATGCCGTTCCAAGAGAGCGGGAAGGTCCATCTCGCCGTTCGGCAGCCGCGGTATCTCCTCGATGCCGGAAAGCTGCGCGGCGGTCTCGGCCCGGCCGTGCGTCTCAACTAAGGCGGCGACGGCGTCCACGCCCTCGTCGATCAGCTGATGTGCACGGTCAAGCATCGCGAACGTCTTTCCGCTGCCGGCGGCCGAGCCGAGATAGATCGTGAGCGTTCCGTAGCCGATCCGCAAGCGGTCGCCGAGCGCGGACGCGTACGGATGGCGGACGCTCGCGTACGCGTGCAGCGCGGCGCGGGTCGGGTCGACGACGAGCAGATTGCGGTCGAGCGGCTGCGCGAGAATGCGTTCGGCCAAGACGCCGCGCGGCACGACCACGACCGACGCGCGCACGTCCGTCAGGTGTCCCTTCGCAAGGCCGCGTGGAAGCGGCACGACGCCGCCGTTCGCGCGCACGGTCGCCTCCGCGAGGCGGCGCTCGTCGACGCCGTCGGCCGCGGTCGTTTCCAACGCGAGGTCGAACGCTTCGGCGAACGCGGCGGCCCGGCGCAGGAACGGCTCGGGATCGTCGCTTCCCATGCTGACCGCGAGCGCGATCGACGCCTTGCTCGGCGCCACGACCGGAATCGTGAGGTCGTCGACGACGCGCAGCAGCAGCTCGCGCATCATGCTGAGGTTTTTCGGCTGAAAGATTCCCGCCGCGGCGCGCTCTACGTCTTGGTCGCGCACGATGCGACCGGTGCGCAAGCGCGATTCGAGAATCGACGGCGCGACGTCGAGCGCGATGACGCGATCCGCTTTCCGCAAAAACGCCACGGGCACCAGCTCGCGCACCGGGTAGCCGACGATCCGTTCGGCGATGGGTGCGACCGTCTCGATGTGCATCACGTTGAACGCGCCCAGCACCGACTTGCCTGCGGCGCGCAATGCGAGCGCGTCCTGCCAGCGCTTGGCGTGCGTCGCGCCGGACGGGTTCGCGTGCGCGAGCTCGTCCAGCACGATCGTCTCGTAGTCGCTCGCGAGCGCGGCGTCGACGTCGAAATCGTGCAGCGCCGAACCCGCGTGCGCGTATGAACGCGGCGGGATGCGCGGCAGCGCCGCCGCAAGCGCGTCGAGCTGCGGGCGGTCCTTCGTCTCGATCCAGCCGATCGCGACGCGCCGGCCCGCGCTCGCCTCGCGCAGCGCGTCGGTGAGCAGGCGGTGCGTCTTTCCCGCTCCCGGCACGCCGGCGAGATAGACCGTCAGCTTCGGCGTGAGGCCTAGCTCCCCAAGCAGCGCCGACGGGTCGGAACGTCCGTGGTCGCGCACGCGCGTTCTTTCGCAGGGCGGCTTCGCGGCTCCCCGAAGCGCTCGGCATGAGCTCGCGAGCCATTGCCGTCGCCGCTTTTGCGCTGCTCATCGCGACCTTCCTCGTCGACGCGGTCACGCCGCAGACGCTGGTTATCGCGATCGTTCTCGACGTGCCGATCGTCTTGGCGGCTCTCACGCAGAGCCGGCGCCTCACGACATCGCTCGTGATCGCCGCGCTGCTCGCCGACGCCGGAGCGGCGGTGATCAACGCGGCACGCGACGGCGATGGGTGGCGTCCGATCGGGATCGGTGACCGCCTTCTCTCGATGCTTTCCATCGTGCTGGTCGGTTATCTGAGCACCGCGGTGCAGGAGCGTGCGGAGCGCGTGGGGCGGCTCGCCGCGCAAGAGGCTCGCGCTCGCCGCGAGGCGGCGCTCGCGGGCGCGGCCGACCGCATCCGGCGTTCGCTGTCGCCGGACGTCGTGTCGCGCGCCATCGTGCGGGAAGCGTCGCGCGCGCTGGGCGCCGCGCGCACGTACTGGTATCCGGCGCGTTCCGATGCGGAAATGCTCAGCGGGCGTGACTCGGCGACCGAGGTCGAGGTGCTCGACGAGCGGCCGTCGCCGGAGATCGTCTCGCTCACGCACCGCGTCGCCGATGACGGCAGCGTGAGCGTCGTGCTCCCGCTGGATCCCGTCGGCCGGTTGGCGCTCGACCGGCTGCACGCGGGCAGCGCGATCGCGATGCCGCTCGCCGATAACGGCGGCGCGTTCGGCGTGCTGATCGCCGCGTCCGATGCGGAGCACCCGGACGAGTCGACCCTGGAGACGGCGCGCGAGTTCGCAACGGTAGCCGTGAACGCACTCGGCCAAGCGCGGCTTTTCGCGCAGCTCGCGGAACGCAACGACGCGCTGATCGAGCGCCAGGACGTGATCCGCGACCTCGTGTACGCGCTCTCGCACGATCTTCGCACGCCGCTGACGGCGCTGTCGATGACGATGCGCCAGGCCGCCGACGGCGCGTACGGCGCAATGCCGGAGCGCTACGGAAACGTGCTGCGCGACAGTTTGGAATCCATCGACGACTTGACGCGGTTGGCGGAAACGCTGCTGCTGGTCGCGCGCTTCGAGTCGGAGGACCGGCGTCCCGAGCGCGACTTGGTCGATTTCGCGGTGCTCGCCCGCCAGACCGGGTCGGAGTTGCAAGCGATGGCCGACGCGCGCGGCATCACGCTCGCCGTCGACAGCGGAGACTACGCGCCGGTGCGCGGCTCGCGCGGCGACCTCAAGCGCGCGCTCGCGAACCTCGTCGCCAACGCGCTGCAGTACACGCCGCGCGGCGGAACGGTGCGAATCGGCATCGCGCACGCGAGCGACCGTGTCGACGTGAGCGTGTCCGATGACGGCTACGGGATCGACGAGAGCGCGCGCGCAGCGCTGTTCCAGCGCTTCTTGACGGCCGCGCGCCCAGGCGGGGGAACGGGCCTGGGGCTCTACATCGTGCGCCGCATCGCGGAGGAAAGCGGCGGAACGGTGCGCTACGCGCCCGGCGATCCGCGCGGATCGGTGTTCACGCTGTCGCTCCCGAAGGCGTTCGCGTGAGTTTGTGCCGCGGGCGGATTGTCCCCGAAGTAGGGCGTGTCCATTGCACGCGGCAACCGAGCTTTTGCTCGTGTGAAAAGCCGCTCTGCACCCGGGTACACGGCGGGCATGGTGACGGGCTGGAGGGGCCGGGCGCCGGCGATAATTGCGTTGTGGGTCGCATGCGCGGCGATTGAAGCGCTGCTCATCGGAAAGATCGATCCGCAGGAGACGCCGGTCGGTGTTGCCATCGCGGCGCTCGCCGCCGTGGGCGCGGTGAGTGCGCTCGCCGTTTGCGGCGATCGGTACGCGATCCGGCTCTCGGCGCTGCTCGCGCTTCCGAAGCTCGCGGCGTCGGTGGTGCGCGATACGTTCGTCGTCAGCGGCGCGCTGGTTCGCGTGCTGCTCGGGCACGCGCCGGAAGACCGGTTGGAGGAGATTCCGTTCGATCCGGGCGGTGACGATGCGCGGTCGGCGGCTTCGCGCGCGCTTACCGTCGCGTCGACGTCGGCGGCGCCGACCTCCATCGTCGTGGACGTCGATGTGGAGCGCGGCGT
The DNA here is from genome assembly GCA_028287565.1 of Vulcanimicrobiota bacterium. Classification (GTDB taxonomy): domain Bacteria; phylum Vulcanimicrobiota; class Vulcanimicrobiia; order Vulcanimicrobiales; family Vulcanimicrobiaceae; genus Vulcanimicrobium. Next base: position 2,254 of record JAQBPK010000146.1, on the reverse strand, counting down.
GCTGCTGGTACACCGGCTGGCGTGATGAACGTCTGGCTGCTCGCGAGCGCGGCGTTCATGCTGGGCTTGCTGCCGTGCGTGCTGCTCGCGATGCGCGGGAACGTCGTCGACCGGATCGTCGGGCTGCAGCTCGCCGGCGTGTTCGCGGTTCTCGCACTGCTCACGTTCGAGCAGGGTGAGCAGCGCCAGTCGTTTTTCGATCTTTCGCTCGCGCTCGCCGTGCTGACGTTTCCGGCGAGCTTGCTCGTCGCGCAGGTGTTCCGGCGGTGGCTCTGAGCGTCGCGCAGGTGTTCCGCCGATGGCTGTGAGCGTCGCGCACGCGGTGATCGCAGTGCTGCTCGGGCTCGCCGTGCTCGTCGAGGTGATCTGTTGTGCGGGGATCCTCGCGATGAAGACGCCGCTGCAGCGCCTGCACTACATCGGGCCCGCGTCGATGGTGTGTCCGGTGCTGATCGCGCTGGCGATCGCCGTGTCGAAGAACCCGCTGTCCGGCGCCGGGCTCAAGGCGTTCTTCATCGCCGCGGTGCTCGTGGTGTTCGCGCCCGTGATCTCGCATGCCACGGGCCGCGCAGCGCTCGCGCGCCGTGGTCCGGATCATCCGTGATGGAGTCGGTGCTGCAAGGGATCGCGCTGATCGTCGCGGCCGTGGTCGCGACGATTGTGGTGCTCACGCGCGAGCCCAAGCGTCAGATATTCTGCTACATGATCTACGGGCTCGTGCTGACGCTGCTCTTCGCCGTGCTGCAAGCGCCCGACGTGGCGCTTTCGGAGCTGGCCGTGGGTTCCGTCGCGATCCCGTTCGCCATCCTCGCGACGCTCGTGCGCATCGAGCATGGTCCGAAATGAACGACCGCATCCGCAAGACGATCATGATGGCGACCGGAGCGGCGCTATTCGCGCTCGGGCTGTGGGCGGTCGGGGGCTTGCCGTCGTTCGGGCATTATCCGGGTCCGTACGGCGACGTGCTCAACACGGTCGCGCCGCACGAGCGCCAGATTCCGAACATCGTGACGGCGGTGAACTTTGACTACCGCGGCATGGACACGCTCGGCGAGGAGTACATTTTTTTCGCGGCGGTCGCCGGGATCGCGCTCGTGCTGCGCAACGACCGCAAGCGCACGACCATCGACGCGCTGCCCAGCCGGCGCGCGCTGCATGGGCCCGATGCGACCGATGCGGTGCGGATGTTCACCGTGCTCGCGCTTGCGGTGACCGTCGCGTTCGGCATGTACCTCGGCATTCACGCCGCGCAGACGCCCGGCGGCGGCTTCCAGGGTGGTGCGCTTCTCTCGGGCTTCGCCGCCCTGCTGCTGCTCGGTTTCGGGTTTCCCGTAATGCGCAAGATCCTTTCGCAAGACGGCTTCGAGGCCGTCGAAGCTGCGGGTGCGGGCGCGTACGCCCTGATCGGCATCGCGACGCTCGTGGCGTCGGGTGCTTTCCTGAAAAACGTCTTGCCGCTCGGCGGTGAGGGGCAGTTGTTCTCGGCCGGGACGATTCCGATCATCAACCTGTGCGTCGGCGTCGAGGTGTGCGCGGGCTTCTTTCTGCTGTTCCTGGAGTTCGCGCACGAGACGCGCATCGAGGAGCAAGAACCAGAATGATCGGGTACCTCGCGTTCGTCGTGCCGGTATGGATCTTCGTCGCGGGACTCTACGGAATGGCGACGAGCCGCAATCTGATTCATCTGATCCTCTGTCTGTCGATCACGCAGTCCTCCACGTACGTGCTCATTCTCGAGGTCGGGTACCGGCTCGGCGCGACGGCGCCGGTGTTTAGCGACGTGCTGCCCGGCACGCGCGCGGTTGACCCGGTGGTCGATGCGCTAACGCTCACCGACATCGTGGTCGGTGCGACGGTGACCGCGCTGTTGCTTGCGTTCGCGCTCCGGATTCACAAGCGCACCGGCACGCTCGATCCCGAGGCGTTGCGCGAGATGAGCGGATGAGCGCGAATGCGCTGGCGCCGCTCGCGTTTGCCGTGCCGCTCGCGGTCGCGGCCGTGTGCGCGGGGATCGGGCCGTTCGTGCCGCGCCGCGTGCTCGACCTGCTGGCGTTCGCGGGGAGCGTGTTCAGCCTGATCGCGTGCATCGCGCTGGCGAACGCCGCCGCGCGCGGTACCGTGGTGCACTGGTTCGGCGGCTGGGAACCTCGCCACGGCGTCGCGCTGGGGATCTCGTTCGTGGTCGATCCCGTCGGCGGCGCGCTCGCCGCCTTCGTCGCGTTCCTCACCATGGCCGCGATCGCGTTCGCGTGGA
>JAQBPK010000123.1 GCA_028287565.1 Vulcanimicrobiota bacterium | reverse complement strand
CGGCTGCACGGGCGGCGCACCGCGCTGGTGCCGCACGAGCCGCTGCTGGGCCCGGCCGGGATCGCGAACGCGCCCGCTGAGATCGCGGAGGACTCGTGAACGGCGCACCCGGCAGCACGGTCAACGGCGCACCGCGCGGCGACGAGGTCTGCCTCGCGCTCGGCGGCGTCTCGAAGCGCTTCGGCAGCTTGAGCGTGCTGGAGGACGTGTCGTTCTCGATCCGCCACGGCGAGCGGTGCGGCATCATCGGGCCCAACGGCGCGGGCAAGTCGACGCTGTTCAACATCATCGCCGGCGATCTGCCGCTGACGCGCGGTTCCGTGCATCTGCTCGGCAGCGACGTCACGCGGCTTTCGGCGCACGCGCGCGCACGCCGCGGCCTGGCGCGCACGTTCCAAACCACGACGCTCTTTCCGCGGCTGAGCGTGATCGAGAACCTCGTCCTCGCGCTGCAAGCGCACAGCGCGGAGCGCTTCGCGATGCTCGTGCCGCGCAGCCGCTACCGCGAGCGCGACGCCGAGGCGCGTGCGCTTCTGGAGCGCGTCGGCTTGGCATCGCGCGCGAACGCGACCGTGGACGCGCTGGGCTACGGCGAGAAGCGCCAGATCGAGATCCTGCTCGCGCTCGCGCAGCGCCCGCAGCTGCTGCTGCTCGACGAGCCGACGGCGGGCCTCGCGCCGAGCGACGCATCGCTGGTCACCGAGATGCTCAAGCGCGAGCACGCGGGGCTGACGATGGTGCTGATCGAGCACGACATGGGCGTCGTGTTCGACGTGGTCGAGCGGCTGATCGTGCTGCACTACGGGCGCGTTGTCGCCGATGGTCCGGTCGACGCGATCCGCGGCGACGCGAACGTGCAAGAGATCTATCTGGGCGGCAAGCTATGAGCCTGCTCGAGATCGACGACATCCACACGTACTACGACCAGAGCCACGTGTTGCAGGGCGTCTCGCTGCAAGCCGAGAGCGGCCGCGTCACCGCGCTGCTCGGCCGCAACGGCGTCGGGAAGACCACGCTGATGCGCTCGGTGATCGGCTTCACGCCGCCGCGAACGGGCCGCATCCGCTTCTCCGGCGAGCCGATCGAAAGGCTGCCCTCGCACGTGATCGCGCGCCGCGGCGTCGGCCTGGTGCCGCAGGGGCGCCGCGTGTTTCCGTCGCTCACGGTCGAAGAAAACTTGCGGATCGGCGGACTGCCGGGGCGCAGCGGGCGCTGGTCGCTCGACACCGTGTACGAGCTGTTCCCGCGCCTGCGCGAACGCAGCGCGAACTACGGCGGGCAGCTCAGCGGCGGCGAGCAGCAGATGGCGGCGATCGGCCGCGCGCTGATGTCGAATCCCGTTCTGCTGCTGATGGACGAGCCGTCGGAGGGACTCGCGCCGCTGATCGTGCGCGAGCTCGAGCGGACGATGTGCCGCCTGAAAGAAACCGGCCTCGCGATCGTGCTCGTCGAGCAGAACTTACCGCTCGCGCTCGCGGTCGCCGACACCGCGTACATCATCAGCAAAGGGCGCGTGGTGTTCCACGGCGACCCGCAAACGGTTCGCACCGACGACGAGGTTCGTACGAAGTACCTGGGGATCTAGCGCAGCTCACACAAGACCGGAGGGACGATCGATGAGGATGTTCACCAAAGCGAGGATGGCGGCGCTCGCCGCCGGGCTCGCGATCCTGTCCGCGGGGGTGCCGTCTCCGACGCGGTCGGCCGATGCGGGCCCGATCAAGGTCGCGCTGCTCGCGCCGACGTCGGGTTCCGCGGCGGCGGCGGGACACGACATGGTCGCCGGCTGGGAGCTGTTCTGGAAAGAGCGCGGCGGAAAGGTCGCCGGCCGCACGGTGCAGACCACGGTGTACGACACCGGCTCGAACGCCGCGCGCGCGCTGGATCAAGCGCGCCATGCGATCGAGCAGGACGGCGCGCAGATGATCGTCGGGCCGTATCTTGCGAACGAAGGCCTCGCGGTCGCGCCGTACGGCATCCAGCACCGCATCCCGATGTTCTTCCCGACGGTGTCGGCGGACGATCTCTCGCAGCGCCAAGCCAACGCGTTCGTGATCAAGGTCGCCGGCTGGACGTCAAGCCAGACGACGCACGTCGCCGGCGAATGGGCGTACGAGCAGGGGCATCGCAAGGTCGTGACGCTTGCGAACAGCTACGCGTTCGGCTACGAGAACGCAGGCGGCTTCGCGCAGACGTTCACGATGAAGGGCGGGAAGATCGTCGACCAGATCTGGGCGCCGCTCGGTACGGCCGACTACACGCCGTACATCTCCAAGGTGCAAGCCGCGCAGCCCGACGCGCTCTTTGTCGAGATGGTCGGCGCGGACGCCGTGCACTTTCTCCAGCAATGGAGCCAGCTCGGGCTCAAGAGCAAGATCCCGCTGATCGCCAACGAGACGACGACCGATCAGTCCAACATTCGCTCGATCGCGCCGGAGATCGTCGAGGGGATCACGAGCTTCGGCCACTACGCGGAAGGCCGCGACGCGCCGGCCACCCGCTCGTGGATCGACAAGTACGGCAAAGCCGAAGGCGTGCTGCCTTCGTACATGGCGACCTCGTTCTACACGGCCGCGCAGTGGATCGCACAGGCGATCGAGACCGTGCACGGCAATACATCGGACGCCGGGACGTTCCTGGGCGCGGTGCGCGCAATCAAGCTGAAGGAGTCGGCATTCGGGCCGATGACGCTCGATCAGTACGGCGCGCCGATCGACAACGTCTACGTGCGCAAGGTCGTCGCGACGAGCGGCGACGCGGCGAAGTATGCCAAGACGTGGAACGTCGTGACCAAGACGTATCCGCACGTCTCGCAGTTCTGGACGTGGAAACCGTCCGATTATCTGAAGCAGCCGGTCTATTCACCGAGCTATCAGGGATACGTAAAATGACAATCCTCAAACGCCTCGCCTGGCTCGCGGCCGCAAGCTTTCTCCTGTGCAGCATCGGCACTGATATGCGCACCGCGGACGCGCAAGCCAAGACCATTAAGATCGGGTTCCTCTACCCGGTCACCGGCGTGTTCGCCGCGCCCGGCAAGTACATGCAAGAAGGGCTCGAGCTGTACCTCAAAGAGCACAATAACACGCTCGGCGGGTTCAAGGTCGAGGTCGACGTCGCGGACGACCAGGGGAACCCGTCCGTCGGCCTCACGCAGATTCGCAAGCTCGTCGAGCAGGACAAAGTCGACGTCGTGTTCGGGCCGCTGTCCGCGGCGGTCGGCTCCGCCATCGTGCCGTATATCGAGCAGCACAAGATCGCGGCGGTCTACCCGATCGTCTCGTCGGACGATCTCACGCAACGCACGCCCAGCGAGTACATCGTGCGCACGGAGTGGAGCAGCAGCCAGCCGACGCACGTGCTCGGCGACTACGCGTACAAGACGCTCAAGTACCGCAAGGTCGCGACGATCGCGTACGACTTCAGCTTCGGCTGGGAGAGCCTGGGCGGTTTTGTCGACACGTTCCAGCGCGACGGCGGCAAGATCACCAAGCAAGTGTGGACCCCGCTGGTGACGCCGGACTACTCGCCGTACCTTTCGGCGCTGCCGCGCGACGTCGACGCCGTGATGTGCAGCTACTCCGGCGCGGCAGCGGTGAACTTCATCAAGCAGTACAAGGCGTTCGGTCTCAAGATGCCGCTGATCTGCCAGGGCAACACGGTGGACGAGAGCACGCTGCAGGAGAGCCCGGATGCGGTGGGCATGATCACCGCGCTGCAGTACAGCGCCGCGCTGAAAAATCCGGCAAACGAGAAGTTCGTCGCCGCGTACACCAAAGCGTACGGCCACGAGCCGTCCTACTACGCCGAAGGCACGTACGTCGGCGCGCAGTACCTTGACCGCGGCCTTGCGGCGGTCAAGGGCAACACCGCGGATTCGGTCGCCTTCGTCAAGGCGATGCGCGCGGTGCGCATCACCGACGCGCCGCGCGGCCCGGTGCGCTTCGACGACCACGGCAACCCGGTGCAGAACATCTACATCCGGCGCGTGGAGAAGCAGGGCTCACGGTTCGAGAACGTCGTGCTGCAGACATACCCGAACGTCTCGCAGTTCTGGACGTACAACCCGGCGGAGTACCTGAAGCAGCCCGTCTACGACCGCACGCACCCGGCGTGCAACGGGTGCGGGGGCTGAAAGCAGCAGGTTCAGTTCATCGCAGCGGGGACGGTGTCGTAGCGCGCGTGCACGACGCGGCTCGAGCCGTCCTCGTCGAAGTTCAGGCACGAGTCGATCGGCTTGGCGTAGACGTGCAGCGTGAGCGCGCGGCCGTCGCACGAGCCGACGCGGTGCACCGAGAGGTGGCCGCTGCGCATGTCGATGTCGCCTTCGCGCAGCGATCTCGTGCTCGTACGTCGCAGCTCGGCCGCGCGGTTTTCGGGCGCATCCGGCAACGCGAGGCGGAAGTTCTCGCACGTGATCGCGCCGCGCTGCAGCACGAACGCGCAGTCCGAGTCGGCATGGTCGTGGATCGCGGAGCGCGCGTCCTTCTCCCAGCAGATCGCGATCAGCTCGAACGCATCGTCACGCGCAACGAGGTTGCGGGTGTACCGGCCGGACGCCCAGGTGAGGTAGGGCTCCAGCGTGCGCTCGTCGACGCGCACGCCGCGCAGCGTCGCGGCCACGCGCACCGGCTGCAAAACATCGCCCAGCTCGCGCAGCGCGACGACAAGGTCGTCGATCCCGTGGAGCGTCGCCATCGCGTGATCCTCCTCGGGAGAAGAGTTGCCGCCGCGTACCGGCGATCCTTCGCAAGCAAGCGCGGGAGCCGCGGTGCCGAGAGGAGCCGCGCCGTCCCGGCCGGGAGTATCTCGCCGGAGGGCACCTGATTGGTTCACGAACTCGCGCGCACGATCCGCGCGCCGCGCGGGAGCGCGTTGCGCGCCCGCAGCTGGCAGACGGAAGCCGCTTTACGGATGCTGATGAACAACCTCGATCCCGAGGTTGCCGAACGGCCGGACGATCTCGTCGTCTACGGCGGCATCGGTAAGGCCGCGCGCGACTGGCCGTCGTTCGACCGTATCGTCGCCGAGCTCGAGCGCCTGGGCGACGACGAGACGCTCGCGATCCAGTCCGGCAAGCCCGTCGGCGTGTTTCGCTCGCATCCCGACGCGCCGCGCGTCGTGATCGCCAACTCGAACCTCGTGCCGCACTGGGCGACGTGGGAGCACTTTCACGAGCTCGACCGCAAAGGGCTGATGATGTACGGCCAGATGACGGCCGGCTCGTGGATCTACATCGGCTCGCAAGGCATCGTGCAAGGGACGTACGAGACGTTCGCCGAGCTCGGGCGCAAGCACTACGGCGGCGATCTCGGCGGCAGATGGATTCTCACCGCGGGCCTCGGCGGTATGGGTGGCGCGCAGCCGCTCGCCGCTACGATGGCCGGTGCGTCGATGCTTGCGATCGAGTGCGATCCGTCGCGCATCGACAAGCGCCTGCAAACGCGCTATCTCGACAAGCGCGCCGATTCGCTCGACGAAGCGCTCGCGCTCATCGAAGAATCGAAGCGCACGAAGATTCCGGTGTCGGTTGCGGTGCTCGGCAACGCGGCGGACATCGTCCCCGAGCTGCTGCGGCGCGGCGTGCGGCCCGACGCGGTGACGGATCAAACGTCCGCGCACGATCCGGTGAACGGCTATCTTCCGGCGGGCTGGACGCTCGCGCAATGGCGCGAGGCGCGCGACCGCGATCCGCAGTCCGTTGCCGAGGCGGCGAAGCGCTCGATGGCGGCGCACGTCGAAGCGATGGTCGCGTATCACCGCATGGGCGTGCCGACGTTCGACTACGGCAACAACATCCGCCACTTCGCGCACGAGGCGGGGCTGACGGACGCGTTCGCGTTCCCGGGATTCGTGCCGGCGTATATCCGGCCGCTGTTCTGCCGCGGCATCGGCCCGTTCCGCTGGGTCGCGCTCTCCGGCGATCCCGACGATATCGCGAAGACCGACGCCAAAGTGAAAGAGCTGCTGCCGGACGACAAGCACCTGCACCGCTGGCTCGACATGGCGCACGAGCGCATCGCGTTCCAGGGGCTGCCCGCGCGCATTTGCTGGATCGGCCTGGGCGACCGCGACCGCGTCGGGCTCGCGTTCAACGAGATGGTGGCGAGCGGCGAGCTGAAGGCGCCGATCGTGATCGGCCGCGATCACCTCGACAGCGGCAGCGTCGCATCGCCGAACCGCGAAACGGAAGGCATGAAAGACGGCTCGGACGCCGTGAGCGACTGGCCGCTGCTCAACGCGATGCTCAACGTCGCGGGCGGCGCGACGTGGGTGTCGTTCCACCACGGCGGCGGCGTGGGGATCGGGTTCTCGCAGCATGCGGGCGTGGTGATCGTCGCCGACGGCACCGAGGCCGCGGCGAAGCGCATCGCGCGCGTGCTGTGGAACGACCCGGCAACCGGCGTCGCGCGGCACGCGGACGCGGGCTACGAGTCCGCGCTGGAATCGGCGCGCGAGCACGGCCTGCGCCTGCCGATGCACCCATCGACCCTGGACCGGTCGTGAGCGCACCGACCGCGCAGCGTGCGACAGTGACGTTGCGTGCCGGCGAGCTGCGCGCCGCCGACGTACGCGCGCTGCTATGCGATGACGCGGCGCTCGCTCTCGATCCTGCGGCGAAGGCGGACGTCGACCGGGCCGCGGACGTCGTCGCTTCGATCGCGGCGCAAGACGCGAGCGTCTACGGTGTCAACACCGGGTTTGGGAAGCTCGCGCAAACGCGAATCCCGCGTGGCAAGCTCGCCGATCTGCAGCGCAATCTCGTCATCTCGCATGCGTGCGGTGTTGGGCCGCTGCTGCCGCGCGAAGTCGTGCGGCTCGTGCTCGCGCTCAAGGTGAACTCGCTCGCCCGCGGCTATTCCGGCGTGCGCTGGCCGGTCATTCAGACGCTGCTCGCGTGTCTGGAGCGCGACGTGCTGCCGGCCATCCCGGGACAAGGTTCGGTGGGTGCGTCGGGTGATCTCGCGCCGCTCGCGCACCTTTCCGCGGCGCTCATCGGCGTCGGTGACGCCGTTGTCGCCGGACGCCGGCTTCCGGCGACCGAGGCGCTCACGTCCGCGAACATCGCGCTGCTCGAGCTGCAAGCGAAGGAAGGCCTCGCGCTGCTCAACGGCACGCAGGTCTCCACCGCGCTCGCGCTGCGCGCGCTGGTCGGCGCCGAGGACCTGCTCGCCGCGTCGCTCGTCGCCGGCGCGCTGACGATCGAAGCGGCCCTGGGCAGCGTGCGGCCGTTCGACGCGCGCATCCATGCCGTGCGCGGCCACGCGTCGCAGAGCGACGTCGCCGCAGCGGTGCGCTGCTTGATCGAAGGCAGCGAGATCAACGAGTCGCACCGCGACTGCGGCCGCGTGCAAGATCCGTACAGCCTGCGCTGCATCCCCCAAGTGCTCGGCGCGTGCCTGCGCACGCTGCGCGACAGCGCCGCGATCCTCGTGGACGAAGCGAACGCGGTGTCGGACAACCCGCTCGTGTTCGCCGACACCGGCGAGGTGATCTCCGGCGGCAACTTCCACGCCGAGCCCGTCGCGCTCGCCGCCGATGCGATGGCCGTCGCGATCGCCGAGATCGGCAACATCAGCGAACGCCGCTGCGCGCTGCTGGTCGACCCGGCGTTCAGCCAGCTCCCGGCCTTTCTCGCGACCGAGCCCGGGCTCGAATCAGGCTACATGATCGCGCAGGTCACAGCCGCGGCGCTCGCGTCGGAAAACAAAGGCCTCGCGCACCCGGCGAGCGTGGATTCGATACCGACCTCGGCCGGCCAAGAAGACCACGTCAGCATGGCGACGCACGGCGCGCGCCGGCTCGACGACATGCTGCGGAACGCCGCGAACATCGTCGCGATCGAGTTGCTCTCGGCGGCGCGCGGGATCGCGTTCCGCCGCCCGCTGCGCACGTCGAGCACGCTGGAAGCGGTCCTCGCGGAGATCGCACCCGACGGCGGCGGAACCGGGGACCGTTATCTCTCGCCGGAGATCGAGCGCGTCGCGGCGCTCGTGCGCGCAGGCCGCTTCACGCCGCTCGTCGCGAGCTTGTTCCCGACCACCACGTGAACGGCGGCGGGAACTTCCAATCTCTCCGGCGAGAATCCGTCCGAGCCATGCACTCAAATGAGCATCACGAGATCGCACGCGCCGAGTTCGTCCAGACCGGCGGCGGCAAGCGCGCGTACTACGCCGTCCCGGCCGGTGACGGGCCCTTCCCCGGCGTCCTCGTTTTTCAAGAAGCCTTCGGGATCAACGACTACGTGCAGAGCGAGACGCGCC
>JAQBPK010000108.1 GCA_028287565.1 Vulcanimicrobiota bacterium | reverse complement strand
CGCCGCGCCGCGAAGCGCAGCGTCAGACGCATGGCGAAGATGTATTTCCGGTACTCGGCGATGAACGCGGGCAAGTCGACCGCGCTCCTCCAGGTCGCCCACAACTACGAGGAGCACGGGCGGCGCGTGGTGATCTTCACCGCCGAGATCGACGACCGCTACGGTGTCGGCTTCGTCACCTCACGCCTGGGCCCCAAGCGCAAGTCGCTCACCTTCGACGCGAGCGTGGACTTCATGCGCCACCTCTCCGACGCGGACAACGTGTCGTGCGTGCTCGTCGACGAGGCGCAGTTTCTCTCACCCGACCAAGTGCGACAGCTCCATCGCATCGCGCACGTCACCGGCATCCCGGTGATTTGCTACGGGATCAGGAGCGATTTCATCGGCGAGCCGTTCCCGGGCGCCGCCTATCTGCTCACGCTTTCCGACAGCATCGAGGAGATCAAGACGATCTGCCCGTGCGGCAAGAAAGCGACGATGAACGCGCGCATCGACGACCGCGGCAACCGCATCACCACAGGCGAGCAAATCGCGATCGAAGGTGAGACGCGCTACGTTCAGCTGTGCGGCGAGTGTTTCTACCTCGGCATAGCGTAAGCGCGCGCGTCCCGAGCGTTACTCCCCGCTGCGGCTGCTCATCGAGACGAAGCCGTAGCGCTTCTCTAGCCGCTTGCGGTCCTCGGCGAACATCTCGCGAATGCGGGTCGCCTCGCTGACGGCTGCTGCTTGGTTCTCTACTGCTTGCTTCTCTTTGCGTACCTTTTCGGCTGCGTGTTCCGCAGCCTTGGTCGCTGATTTTGCGCTCATATCCATAGGTTACGGATCGAGCCAGGGTTACCTGTGAGGCGGCTGCTCGGCGGCTGCTACGGGCGCGCTGATGCGGCGGGTGCAGGCGATCCGGCAGGCGCGGGAGAGGCGGCAGGCGCCGGCGCGGCGGGTGCGGGAGACGCGGCGGGCGGCGGTGATTCACCCGCGGCGAGCGGACGGCACGTGCCCAGCGCGGCGTCGTCGCCGATGAAGATGCCGACGCGCGTGCCGCGCTGGATCGTCGCGTCCTTGCCGTGGTGCAGCGAGTCGTAGCCGCCGACCGCGTAGCCGACGATCGGGATCAGGCCGAGCAGTCCGGGCGCGTTCGCGGTTGCGCCGACAGCGGTCGACTTCTGATCGGTCGCGCGGTCGATGATCGCGGGTACGTGCTTCGCATCCTTGCCGTCACCCACCAGCAAGAAGCGGGTTTCCAGCGCAAGGTAGCCCGCGCGCCCCCCGCGCTCCGCGTGCGCGGCGTTCGCGACGACGCCGTACCCGAGATTACCGGCGGGAATCGCCGTACCGTCGGGCGCCGTCGCCGGCTCGACCAGCACGAACTTGAAGACGTCGCCGGACTTCGAGCGCGACGAGTCGATCGTTTCGTCCATCGCGACCATCGCGCGCACGCACGCGGGGCGCGTATCGGGTTGTGCCGGCGTCTGTGCCGCGGTGGGCGCGAGCGTGCCGGTCATCGCGACGAAAAGCACGACGCCGGCCCGGGCGCAGGTCCGCTTGATGGCTGTCATATCTGCATCATCGGTTTTCGCGGCCACCGGCTCAACGCCACGCCGGGCCGGCGCTTGCCGGCTTGGCTTATCGTGCGCGCAAAGACGCCCGGCCGGAGCCGGGCGCCTCGCGTTGGTTCGCAATGCGCTTCGAAGCGTCAGATCTTGATGCGAGCTTCGAAGTACATGTTGAACGGATAGCCGGGGAAGAGCGGGTTGTACGGCGTCGCCAGAATCGGCTGGAGCGACCAGCCGGGGTTGTAGATGCCGCCGGACAGCGGTGAGGGGCCGGAGCCCGCGCCGTACGTCGCGGTGTAGTTGCACGCGTGGTTCACCGCGAACGGCACCTTCGTTCCGCCGAAGCAGCGGTTGATGATGTTCGCGAAGTTGCCGACGAGCGTGAGCCGCTTGTTCACGTCGTACGTCACCTGCGTGTGCAGCAGCAGCTGCGACGGCGACACGAACGCGCCGATGCCGTCGAACCGTTTGGTGAACGGGTTCGGAACCGACAGGTAGATCGGGTCGTTGCCGATGCCTTGATTCGTCACCGGCGTCGTGCCGGCCAAACCGTTCGCGCGTCCCGACACGCACGAGTTCACGTCGTACGGCGAGCCGCCCGGTGCGCCGTACGGATACCGCGGATCGCCCGTGAGCGCCGACGGGAGCCCCGCGCCGCACAGGTTGGGATAGACGCCGCCGCTCGACAGCGGCACGCCGTAGCGGTTTCCGGCGGAGAACTGGAGCGCCGGCGTGATCGCGAGCGGACCGTGCTTGTACTGCACGACCAGCGTCGTCACGTACGGCGCGCCGAACGTCGAGTAGCCGCCCGAGCCGATGCCGCCGGGCAGCGTGCTGAACGTCGGGAAGTTCGTGTTCGGGTCGATCAGCGCTTGAGCCGGCGCGTTCCAGTACGGGTTGGCGATCGACCCGGCGCCGCAGCCCGAGTCCGGCGCGCCCGCCGGCGTGTAGCACGGCGCCGCGGTGACCGTCGATCCGTCGACCGGATTGATCACCGTTGCGCACCGTTTGTCGGACGGGTTGCTCGAGCAGAACGACGTAAAGCCGTTGTACTGCTGGATCTGCTGGTTGAAGCCGTCGACGACCGACGCCCCGTTCCCGAGGCGCGTGTAGTTGATGTAGCTGTTGGTGTACGTGAACGACAGCCGCGCGGCGAGGCCGTTGCGCGAGAAGTCGCCCTTGTCGACCTCGAGCTCGACGCCCTGCGACGTCTGGCGCCCGACGTTGAGGCCGGACACGAACGACGTTTTCTGATCGAGGAAGAACTGCTGAATCTGGTCCTGCGTCTTGCGCAGGAACGGCGTCAGCTTGACCGACGTGTCGCCCCGGAACTGGTGCTCGAGCGAGAAGTCGTAGTTGTTCGAGACCGGCGGGCGAATGGAGTGCGCCGGCGTGTTGCCCACGCCGAACGCGACGAACTGCGCGAGCTTGTTGGGCGCGCTCGGCTGCAGGAAGTCGTATTGCTGGAACGCGCTGTTCGGAGCCTGGGCATAGCGCCCGTAGCTCGCCCGCAGCACGGTGCGCGGATCGACGCTGTACGTCAAGCCGACGCGCGGCTGAAGCATGTCGTACGCTTCCACCTGATTGGGAACGTTGAGCTGCTTGCCGGCGGGGAACTGGTTGTTCCACGCGTTGTAGAGGAACTGGCGCGCCGGCGTACCCGTCGTGTTCGACCCGTCGAACTCGAAGCGGTCGAAGCGCAGCCCGACGTTCACGTTCCAGCGGTCGCTCGGCTTCCACTGGTCGGTGATCGAAAACGAGCTGAACTTGGGCACGACGGTGTTGTACGTCGCGTACGGGCCTTCGTTGAGCACGAGGTACTGACACGGTCCCCCGCCGCAACTGCCCGATGCGGGCGTGACGGTTCCCGCGGCCGCCTGGGCGAACGTGAAGAAGCCCGCACCGCGGTTGAAGTTGTTGTTGTTGGGGTTGTAGCACGGCACGGCGAGGTGAACGCCCGGTGCGCTGAGCGTCTGGCTGTAGCAGACGCCGTTGAGCGGGCTCGACGAGTCGACGAGCACGCCGACCGCGCGCCGGTCGGTCGCCGACGCCGACGTGGCGTTGAGCATCTGCGTGTTGTTGTCGCGCAGCGTTGTCGCCGTCGTGTACGCGCCTTGGAGCGAAAGCAGGTGCTGCGAGTTGAGCTGGTTGGAGTACGACACGCTCACGCCGCGCGTGTGGCTGCTCAGCTCGTAGTCCGCGGGGACGAAGCCGATGTAGTTGTTGTACGTCGACTGCGGTCCAGTCTGGAGCCAGTTCGAGTAGTACGTGTAGCCGTACACGCGCAGGAACGCGTTGGTTCCGAAGTTGCGCTGGTACTGCAGCTTCAAAACGGACTGGTTGTTGTTGAACGCGTCGCGGCGATCGGGCTCGATGCAGCCGGCTTGGATGGTGTTGTTCGCGAGCGTGCACTGGTCGATGCCGCGTGCGCGCCCGACGGGCGACTGCGGGAAGTAGTAGTCGCGGACGCTGCCGGGACCGCCGGTGAACCCGATCGGCAGCAGCGTGCCGGACCTTCCGGCGACGAACTGGTAGCCGTCGTAGTAGTACGGCACGCCGAGCCCGCTGTTCGCCGCGAACGCCGCGCCGCCCAGATCGTTGGTGGAGTCGTACGCCGCGTTGTTGATGAAGTTGTTGTCGAACAACAGCTGCACGTCGTCGCGGTTGCCGTCCTTGCGCGGAATCCCGAAGTGGAAGTTGAGGATCGTGTCGCGGTCCTGCACCGCCGCGACGGAGTTGTACTGGTACGGGCCGAGCACGTAGGCCGGTGCGTTGCCGGAAAGCGGCGCGCCGCCGCCCGGGTTCGTGTAGTCCACCGCGCCGTTGCTGCAGCCGGGAGCCGAGCCGGGCACGGCGCCTTGGTTGCACGGGATCAGCGGCGCGCCCCACACGTTCTGCAGGCTCGCGCCGTTGTACTGGTCGTAGTAGCGGAAGTTCTGGTTGTACGCGCCGGCGCCGAAGTAGTACGAGAACGTACGGCTCGCGTTCGCGCCGCCGGCCTCGAACGCGACCTTGTTGTAGGAGATCGGCGACGCGACCGCGAGCGTCAAGTTGCGCGACGCGGGCGACGTTCCGGTGCGAATGACCTGGTTGATGTACCCGGAGATACCGGTCGCCTCGGCGTTCGCCGGCGTCGCTCCGGTGTACACCTGGAGCTCCTGCTGGCCGAGCGACGAGAGCGCGCCCGAGGGATAGTTGTCGAACGCGCGGTTGACGGGGATTCCGTCCAGCTCGTAGCCGATCTGGTCGTAGTCGCCGCCGCGGATCGAGATCGTCGCGTTCGCGCCGATGTAGCCCGATTGGTTCGGCGCGATGAACACGCCGGGAACCGTCGAGATGGCGGACCATGCGCTGTTGAGATTTCCGCCGCCGCCGACGCTGGACGCTTTGTCCTGCGTCACGGCGTTGATGGAATAGACGTCGGCGGTGGTGCCGGGTTTCACGAGCGCGCCCGCGGAGCGCGACGTGACGGCGCCGATCTGTTTGAGCTTCGCCGGCTGCTGAACGCTGACGGTGATCGTCTGGTCCGCTTGAACCGTGATGCCGCTGACCGATGCAGCATCGCGCGCCGCCGTTGCCGGCACTGCGATTGCGTACGTGTCGGGTGCGAGCGAGATGAACGAGAAACGGCCCGACGCATCCGACGTTGTCGTGGCGGATTGCGAAGGACTCGTCGCCGTCACCCGTGCGCCCGCGATGGGCTGGTTCGTCTGAGGATCGAGGACGGTACCGCTGATTTGTCCGGTCGTACCTGCCAGAACGCTTATCGTTCCCTGGAGGACGAACGCGAGCACCATCAATGCGGCGCCTATTCCCCGCCTCATGCGAAGAAAGGTGGTCAAGGAGATTTCCTTTCGAGAAAGGGATTTCACCCTGACGTTTGATTCGGAGCGGCGCTTGCCGCGGGCTCCCGGTAACGTGCCAACTATCTGCCCTGAAAATAAAACTGTCGCTCCACTGCCAGGAACTGTGAACCAACGGCGCGCGCGCTGCGTTGTTCGTGCATCACCCGCTCATGGAGGCAGTACGTGCGCCCGTTGTTCTGCATAGCCGCGGCGAGCGCGGCGTTTCTCGTCCTTCCCGGCATCGCGCGCGCGGATCGCACCGTCGCCGCGGTCGTGCCGTCAGGCGGCGATGGGCTGAAGCTCTCCGCCGCGCATCCGATTCCTACGGAAGTTTCGGGCCAGCCGGGACCCGTTCGCATCGACGGCTGCTTCTCGGATGGCCGCGGCACCGACGGCCTCACGCTGGTGCATCACGCGCTGCGCGTCTCGAACACCGGCGACCGCGGCATCACCGCGGTGCGCGTGCGCTTCGCGTTCTACGACGCGTTCGGCGACGTAATGGCGACGCGCACGAACGTCGCGGAGGCGCGCGTCGAACCCGGCCAGACGGTCGACCGCATCAACCTCGCGGAGCTGAGCGACTCCGGACCGCCCGCGCGCATCACGTGCAGCGTCGATGCCGTGCGCTACGCCGACGGCACGGTGGCACGGACGCGCTAGCTGATTGGACGACGGCTATTGGGTCTTGTGCTCGACGCCGTCTGATCCGGTTTTCGCCGCTTCGGGTTCGGTCTGTGTGGTGACTTTCGCCATTCTCGCAGCAGTTTGTTCCGCTAGGGCACGCTGAGCGATCAACTGATCGGCGAGCGCGCGCTGCTCGGCGGTGGCCCGCTCGGCGAGCCGGCGCTGCCGCAACGAGTTCCGCTCCGCCGCGCGATCTCCGGCGGTCCGTGCGGCGTCGATGACCCGATCGAGATCCGCCTGGTTCTTCTTCTTGTTCGTCTCGTACATCTGGAGCTCGCCGCGCAGCCGGCGGATGCGTATGCCGACGAAGAACGACTCGATGCTCTCACGGTAGTACGCGGTGATGAGCGTCAGCAGAATACCGATCGTCGCGACCGCGGTCAGCGCGAGCGCCTCCTGTTGCGCCGTCAGCCCCGGGATCAGCCTTCCTCCCTGGGCGGCGGTGTACGCGGCGCGCAGCACGTAGCCGAAATAGAGAAACGCCAGAGCCAGAAGGCCGACCACGCCGACGAACACGTTGTCGATCGTGTGCGGGCGCTCCGGAACACGCGTGCGGCGCAAGAGCTCGCCGAGCACGAGCGCGAGAATCACGCCGATCGCGGTGAATATCCATGTCAGCGCGACGTGCTCGTTGTCCTTCGCTTGGAAGACGAGGGTGAACAACGAGGCCGGATAGTACTCGAGGGCGACGGAGAGCGCTCCCAGCAGTAGCACCATCAAGAGCGGCCAGCCGCGAGCGTGCTCCTGCAGCCCTTCCTGGCGCCCGAGCGCATCGTCCAACTCGGTGCGCGCGTCGTCGCACTTGTCGTTGAAGTGCGCGACGCGCTTGAAGAGCTTGGTCATTCGGTCGTCGTTCGCGCGCCGGTCGGCGGCGCTCGCGGTGACGGCCGCGACACCCAGGTTCGTCGTGGCATAACGGACCTCGTCCGCAGTGACTGGTACGGCCCCGTTCGTCGATGAATCGACGTGATCTTGAGAACTTGCCATGTGCTGCGCCCCCTCGCCGCGCGCTCGGACAGGCTGGCTGGTCGGACTATCCTACGACCTGTGGACAAAAACGTCCACTGCATTTCCGTAATCGACGGGTCAACCTTCCGTTATGCAAGCGGCACATCTGGAGGTCAGCCTCTCGTCAGATCGAACGTTTGGGCAGCCTTAGCGAGCCTCCTCTTTCACCCCAGTCCAGGGATACCAAGGTAGCGCTAGCATGTTCTTGCGTCCCCTCAGTGGCATTCTCATCGCTTTGCTCGTCGCCCTCATGCCGTCCGGGCGCTCGGCCGCTGAACCGCCCTCGCCGGCACCGGACGGCTGTAAGAAGCTCGACGACGCGTTCCGCAGGACCGAACTCCCGGCTAGAGCGCAGATCGAGATCCTGGTCGCAGCGGGAAAGCTCATCCCGCATGGCTGGCGCGACACCTACGAGGAGATGGCGCTCGAGATCGTTCGCTGCGCCGGCGATCATGCGCACGTCGAGCTGTTCCCTATCACCGACGCCGGGGCGACTCTGAGCGCGCTGTTCACCGGTGCGGTTCCGGGGCCGGAACCCAACGACACGAACCAGTTCCGCATCAACGCCGACCGCGAGAGGTTTGTCGGCCTCGCGAGCGCTCGCGTCCGCCAAGTCGTTTCCTCGGGTCGCGATTACGTCGGTTTCGACCCCGTTGGGACGCTCTACGCCGCCGGCGACTCGCTGCGCCAAGCGCAGGGTGCATCGAAGCTCGTGGTCATCGTGATCGGCAACGGCTGGCAGCAGACGAAGCTGGTAAATCTCTTTCGATACAACGACAATCCGGCGGTCCACGCGGCCGAGGTGGTTCGTCAGCTGCGCGACAGCGGCTCGATGCCGAGGCTGAACGGCGCGGACGTCGTGTTCGCCGGCGTCACGCCGGGCGATCGTCACCTGAAGATGGGCAGCATAGAGATTCGCGGCCTGTGCAAGTTTTGGGAGGATGTCATTCGCGCGGGCGGCGGCACGTTGCAAGGCTGCAAGAGCGCGTTGCCCGGCATCGCGGCCCCATTTTGACTGTTCGCTGAGCGCTACAGCGCGGCTTCGACGACGCGTGCTTTGCCCGCGCGTTTGGCGCGGTACATCGCGCGGTCGGCCGCGTCGAGCATCTCTTCCGCGCGCCCGCCGGGGCGCAGGCGCACGATCCCGACGCTCGCGCTGACGGGCGGCGCGCCGGGCACCGAGCGCGCCGCGCGCGAGATGCGCTCGATGATCTGCTCGCCGATCGCCGCGGCGTCGGACTGCTCGACCGAGCGGAACAGCACGGCGAACTCGTCGCCGCCCAAGCGCCCGACGGTGTCATCGACGCGCGTGCGGTCGCGGATCGCCGCCGCGACGGCGACCAGCACCGCGTCGCCGCCGGCGTGGCCGCACGTGTCGTTGACGTCCTTGAAGCCGTCGAGGTCGAACAGCAGCAGCGTCCACTCGCCCGCGCCGCGGCGCACGGGTCGGTCGAGCGCCGCGAGGCGCTCGCGCAGCGCTTGCACGAAGCTGCGGCGGTTGTGCAGCCCGGTGAGCGGATCGCGCTCGGCGAGCTGGCGCAGCCGCACCTCGCGGCGCCGCCGTTCGGTGACGTCGTTGATCAGCAGCAGGATCGCGGCATCGGGCATGCCTTGGCGCATCGCGACGGCCGTGATCTCGCACCACGTCTCGGCGCCGGTCGGGCGCCGCACGCGCGTCTCGATGCGCACCGACGGCGTGCGGCCATCGAGCAGGCGTTCGAGCTCGTTGCGCAGCGTCTCACGGTCTTCGCTCGGAACGATCGCGAGGATCGACGTCGTCTCCGCGCCGGCGAGCGCGAGAAACGCCATGTTGCTGCGCAGCACGTTGCCGTCCACGTCGACGCTGCACATCCCGATCGGGCTCTCTTCGAGGATGCGGTGCGACGCGTCGAGCGTGTCGATGATCTCGCGGTAGCGGATGTTCTGCTGCTCGGCGGCGCGCTGCGCCGTCACGTCGGTCATCGTGGAGACGATCGTCTCGCGCGCCGAGTCCTCGTCCGCGCGAACGACGTGGCTCGACATCGCGACCCAGCGCGTGGCGCCGTGCGGCGGGTGCACGCCGAACGTGATGGTGCCGCGCTCGAGCGCGCGCTGCACCAGAGCGCGCACCGGCCCGCCCGCGCCGTACTGGAGCGCGCGGTTCTCCAGCGAAAGCTCCCAGCCGGAATCGAGCTTCGCGCGGCCGCGCAGCTGGTCGGGAGCAAGCTCGAGCAAGCGCAGCGCGGCGGCGTTCCAGTCGCGCACGACACCGTCCATGTCCGCTACGACCACACCCTCGTCGAGAGCATCGAACAACCGCCGGCGTCGTTCTGCGCCGCCGCCGATCGACGGCAGTGGATCCGCCATACAAGTAGTATCGCGTTGCCGGGCGAGCGATATGCGGGTCCCGGGACCTAAGACCTACCGCTACCGTACAGATGTGGCCGAAATCATATGCGAAGTGACCGGGTTCGCACACCGCGAAGCCGCCCGGCATGGTGAGCTCGACGGATCTGTGCTTCCTCTCCGCGACCGAATTGGCGCGCCGGATCACCGCCGGAGACGTCTCGGCGTCGGAAGTGATGGCCGCGCATCTGGCGCAGATCGAGCGGATCAACCCGAGCGTGAACGCGATCGTGACCCTGAACGCGGACGAGGCGCTCGCGAGCGCACGGCGTGCCGACGAGGCGCGAGCGCGCGGCGACGAGCTCGGCCCGCTGCACGGCCTGCCGGTCGCGCACAAAGACTCGTTTCTCACGCGCGGGATGCGCACGACGTTCGGCTCGCCGATCTTCAAGGACTTCGTCCCGGATGAAGACAGCATCATCGTCGAGCGCCAGCGCCGGGCCGGCGCGATCAGCGTCGGAAAGACGAACATGCCCGAGTTCGCGGCGGGCTCGCAGACGTTCAACGAGGTGTTCGGCGCGACGCGCAATCCGTACGATCCGTCGAAGACGTGCGGCGGAAGCAGCGGCGGCGCGGCGGTTGCGCTCGCGTGCGGCATGGTCGCGCTCGCGGACGGCAGCGACCTGGGCGGCTCGCTGCGCAACCCCGCGAACTTCTGCAACGTCGTCGGCTTGCGCCCGTCGATCGGTCGCGTCGCCGATGCACCGACGCAGAACGCGTGGAACACGCAGGCGGTGTGCGGCCCGATGGCGCGCACGGTGCAAGACGTCGCGCTGTTCCTGAGCGTGATCGCGGGTGGCGACCTGCGCGATCCGATCTCGCTGCCCGAGGACGGTGCGCGCTTCCGGGAACCGCTGGAACGCGATTTCAAAAGGACGCGCGTCGCCTGGAGCGCGGACTTGGGTGGCTTGCCGGTCGATCCGGCGGTGACGGCGGTGCTGGAATCGCAGCGCTCCGTTTTCTCCGCAATCGGCTGCGAGGTTGAAGAGGCGTCACCGGATCTCCGCGGTGCGGACGAGGTGTTCCAGACGCAGCGCGGCGTGCTGTTCGTGAACGCGTTCGGCGACCTCCTCGACCAGCATCCCACCTCGTTCAAGGACACGATCGTGTGGAACGTGCAGGTCGGCCGCTCGCTCACCGGCACGCAAGTCGGCGAAGCGGAGCGGCTGCGCTCGCAGATCTTTGGGCGAATGCGCGAGTTCATGCAGCGCTACGAGTTCCTGATCGCGCCGGTGAACCAAGTCCCGCCGTTCCCGGTCGACCAGCCGTACGTCACCGAGATCAACGGCGTGAAGATGGACAACTATCTCGACTGGATGGCGTCGTGCTTCCGCATCACGGTAACGGGCCACCCGGCGATCTCGGTCCCCTGCGGCTTCACGCCGGACGGCCTGCCGGTCGGCGTGCAGATCATCGGCCGCTACCGCGACGAGCTCGGCCTGCTACAATTCGCGCACGCATTCGAGCAGCGAACGCGCGTGGGCGAGCAAAGGCCGCCCGACCTACCCTGATGGTGGTTTGATTCGCGTCGGGGAGATGCTCGTTCGGCAGCCAGACTAGTACGATCATACTCTAGCTGAAACGAGACGATCGTACTGTTCGCGGACCGGTACAGTCGTCCGATGGACGCGCGTTGCTTGTTCGAAGATGATAAGCACATCAACTTCGGTGCTGCGGCGGTTCACGTCGAAGCGTAAAAAAGGTGCTTATCCATGTTGCGGCCGATCTCAATCGCCCTCTGTTTCACCATGCTTTCCAGCACGATGCCGGCGGGCACGCTCGACATACGGCCTATCCTTGCTTCGTTGGCTCACGTGTCGTTACGCGATCGCTCGCACGCGATCGTCGCGCAAGCGGGCGCGGCCGCGTCGCAGCCCCGCGTTCGCATTCCGGTTGCTGACCCGCCGCGGCACAAGCGTCCGTCCTTCGTTCCGTCGGCGATCCGTCCGCCTTCGGTTCACTTGTCGCGGTCCGGCGGCCCCGGCGTGCGCGTGCCCGGACCAACGATGCTGCGGCCGAACGAGATCGACTACGTGCTGCGCGCGGCGCGCGCACAAGCGCGATCACGCGCTTCGCAGCCGGCGTTGCCCAAGCCGATCGTTCTGCCGCCGAGCACATCGGTGACCATTAGTCGCTCACGCCCTGGCGTGCCGGTGGCGCCAAAGACATCCGCTCGCACGACCGCGAGCTTGTCGGGCGTCTCCAGCGGCACGGGGATCAATCCCTGGTGGCGCTATCAGGAGCAAAACATCCCGGGCGGCGGCCGTTTGATGGCCAACGTCGGCACGGGAAACGTGCTGCTCCAAGACGACGACATGACGGTTCCCAACAAAGGAATCTCGCTGGCCTTCCGGCGCACGTACAACTCGCAGAGCCTGCACGACGTCAACGCGAGCGATGCCGCGCCCTGGTACTGGAAACCGGCCGGGCTGTACGGCAACGGCTGGACCAACACGTTCGACGCGCACCTCGTCCGAACGCCCGACAGCTCGCAGTTGAGCGTGTTCGACATCGACGGGACGCGTTACGATTTCGTCCCGGGCGGGGGCTGGTACAGTCCCGTGCCCGGCAATGATACGACGCTCACGTCCGACAACGCGTGCGGCGTGCTATGGACCAAGAAGAGCGGCACGACGTATTATTTTTACCGGCCCAATCCGAACGCGCCGTGTCCGGGGTTTCCGTCCAACGGCGGCCTGACCGGCGGGTTCGCCGGGCGCCTGTACCAGATCATTGGCCGCAACCGCAACACGTCGATCACGTTCAGCTATGCCTGGGACGGCGGCATCGCTTCGGCAACGGGGAAGATCAGCTCGATCACCGCGCAGACCGAGGCCGGCCAGTCCGCGACGCTGTACTTCGGTGACGTCAACGGCCATCGGCTGTTGCAGCAGCTCGTGTATCCGGACGGCGTGACGTCGCTTTGGTACGGTTATGATGCGCTGGGCAATTTGACGTGGGTCTCGCGCCCTGAGAACAACGCGTCGGGCGTGCGTCCCATCCAGACGTTCGGATATCAGTCGATCGGCAGCGGCTCGGTGCTCCAATACGCAGCGAGTCCGCGCTACGACGCCGGCTGCCGCGCGGGAGGCTGCGGCACGGACGGCGGCCTGCTCACGTTCACGTTCACCGGCTCGTCCGTCGATACGTCGGCGTTGAGCTCGATCTGGCATTATGCCGTGGTGAATCCAGTGGTTCCGGACGGTACGAATTCCGGCGCGCTTCAGGGCGCGAGCTATTCGACTACGGCGTTTTGGTATCTGGGCGAATCGTACACGACCGGCGTTCCCACGCCGACGTATCGCGACACCGACGGTCACATGACAAACTGGGTGGTCGACAACGCGGGCCGGCCGACGCAGACGCAGCAGTGCACGGTGAGCACCTCCCAGGGACAGCAATGCACCGGGCAATGGCTGCTGCTCAACGAGTCATGGGACGCGAACAACAATTTGACCGCGGAGGTCGACGCACGCGGCTATCAAACGGACTACGCATACGACACCAACGGAAACACGGTTGCCGTGGCCCAGCCGGCCGTCAGCGTGCAAACCGCTTCTGGGCAGGTGACGACGCGCCCGACGAAGCTGTTCTCGTACGACATCGTCAACGGGATCACGAACAACAACGTGGTTGCATATTGTGACGAGGTTTGGACGCAAGCGCACGGCCGCAACTGGGATCAGACGGGTAATCCCGGTTCGTCCGACACGCTGTGCCCGGTCGTCGCGGGATCCGCGTCGGCTCCGACCGTCCCGACGTTCACGTACCAGTACCCGTCGTATGAGCCTCAAGGGCGATTGAGCCAGTCGGTGACGGCGACCGGCTATCACAAGGCATACCGGTATGATACGGGCCCGCAGCAGGGCAACGACTTCGGCCTTCCCACGGACGTCAGCGGCGACGGGTTCACAGAGGTGGACGGCACGACATACCTCCAAGCGCATCAGACGTTCGTGTACGACGCAGAGGGCAACGTCATCAGCTACGGGCCCGGTGTGGGGACGTGGTTGCTGGCGTATGACAGCTTGAACCGGCTAACGTCGGCTACCGATCCCGACGGCGTCGTCAGTCGCAGGTACTACTTACCCGACAGCTCGCTGAGCAAGACCGAGACGGCGGCGCAGCACGCCGCGAACGTCGCTGGTACGTACGGGTTCGACGCCGGCGTGCTGTACGGCTATGACCTTGACGGCAGCACGACGTCCGAAACGCATCATCACGGCAACGTCGTCGGCACGACGAGCAAATGGTACGACGGCGAGGACCGCCTCATCGAGGTCAAGCAGCCCGGCGACAGTGCTGACGTGCATGGGACGACCGGCTGGCTCACCCGCTATCTGTACGATCTGCGGGCGGGCAACAACGTCGTTGTGGCGGGTTCCTCATTCCATGCATACGGCGGCTTGTTCGATACGCAGGAATTCATCTCGGCCGGCAACGCGAGCCATGGCTACGGCACGTTCCCGCCGGGGGCGGTGTGGCGTGACGTGCGCGCGCAAGAGTTTGACGCGCTCGACCGCATGATCGGGAAATACGGCTTCTCGCCCAGCGCGGCGACGAGTCTCACCAGGACGGCGTTCAACTACGACGGCGGGCAGACGCTGCTCGGACTGCTCGGCACGAGCGTCGATCCGCTCGGCCAGACCACGACGTACGGATACGACGCGGCCGCTCGAAAGACATCGATCACGTTTAAGGACAACGGCAATACGCCGAGCCGCACCTACGTGTATGATGCCGACGGGCGGCCCGCACGCATCACGTCGACCGCCTATGGAACGCAGGTCACGACGTACGATGCGGACGGCCGCGTTGTGTCGCTGCAGGAAGGCAGCGGCGGTGGTTTCACCTCTGCGGCAACGTTGGGATACGACTATTACCCGGACGGCCGCCGCAAGGACCTCACCGTGCAGTCGTCGGGTCTGACGGCCTCGCCGCTGCTGACGTACCAGTACCGCGCCGACGGCCGCCGCACGGCGCAGACGATGCAACTGCTCGGTGCGCGCTATCCGCACTCCTGGACGTACAGCAACGCCGGGCGCCCGCAGACGCAGGGTGACCCCTATACGGGCACGCCCGTCCCGGCTCCGACACCGGGCTTGCCGGCCGGTACGACGTACGCGGCCAAACAGTGGACCTACGACGCAAACGGAGACCTTTCACAGCTCACGCTGCCGGTCGTCGGAGCGTACAGACAGATCACGCACGATTTGGAGGGTGCGGTCAAGAGCTACCACGTGCATCCCGCATTCGCGAACGACAACGTCATCGGATTGACCGCCAACATCCGCGGCGAGTCGCAAGGCCAGACCGTTCAGGACCCGTACCTTCAGCCGGCGCCCGTCGTCCTCCGGAACTCGGTCTTCGACAGCGGCGCGCAAATCGGCGTTCAGCCGGGTCCGGGCGGCCGGCCGCCGGCCACGACGTGGGATCCGGTGAACAGCGTGATCACCTTAACCAAGACGTGGGTGACGAACAATAATCCGAACACGTATTGCCTCAATCCCGATACGATGACGGAAACCTACGACAGCGCGGCGCGTCACACTGTGTCGACGTCCGTCAGCACGGACGATCCGAGCCTCTGCTCCCAGGTACAAGGCAGCACGACGACGTCGTACGATTCGGAAAACCATGCGACGCTGATCTCGAGCAACGCCCTGGATCTGACGACGCGCACGTGAACCGGCACCCCGTCCTCCGCCGGCTTGGCATGGGGCGTCAACGGTCACCCGGCACTCTCCATGTTCAGCTACGGCTCGGCGTCGCTGGCCAACCCGACGACCACCTCGCTCCACTACGATGGCGACATGCTTCTGTTCGCAACGGATGCGAACGGGCATCTGGCGTTCCTTCGAAACGAGCTGCTGGGCGAATACAATTCGGCCGCGAACGGGTCGTTAGCGTATCGCGAGTTGGACCGCGATTTCGCGGAGCTCGCGGTGACTACCCATAATGAGAGCGGCTACGACGGACTGAGCTACGTCAACGGCGAGTATCGCACGCCCAAGCTCACCCGGCCCGTCGACGTCTACGAACAAGGCGGCGGCAACGTCGGCACGATCGCATTCGCACCGACGGGAGGGTTCGGCTACATCCACCCGGACGGCTTCGAGACACTGTTCGGCACGATCCAGGGAACGCGCATCTCCGATTCGTTCACCGGGACGTGGACCACGCCCGACGCCTACGCCGGAGACGTGCACGATCCGATGTCCCAGAAGCCGTTCATGTGGAATCGAAATAATCCATACGACTACAGCGACCCGAGCGGTTTCTGCCCGAAGGGCCACGGCTGCATGGGCGAGACTGACTTCACCGCACTGCGCGAGGCCGTTGAAGGAATGCTCACCGCAATCTCATTCATCATTCCGGCCAGCGGCGAGGCCAGGGCGGCCGGAGCTGCGGCGGAGATCGCACGTGCTGGGGTCACCGCCGGCAACCTAAGCCGCAGTGCGCAGATTGGACAAAATCTCGTGCGCGCCGAACCCGTCGGAAGCGCACTCAAGTCGGATGTCTTCCACCGCGCAGGTACGTTTCTTCGAGAAGAGGCAGCCGTTCATGGCACGCATTTCAAGATAACGGGAAGCGATGGAGTTGTCAGGGAGTTGACGCAGATACAGGCAACTATCAACGGAAAGAAAGGCGTCGTGGAATTCATCGTTGAAACGAAAGCAGACGGGACAGTGGAATTGCAACACCAGCTCTTCAAAGAAGGCGGGGTGATCAATGGGAAGCCAAACTAGCCGGCCGCCGTCTTGGCCACTCATTGCGGGCGCGCTGAGCGCGAATGACCTGAGGCAATTTGCGCCGCTGGAGTTTACCGCATTGAGCCAGGCATACGATCTGGGATTCGTCGACGATTCCGAGTTGGCCTCAGCGATCGCGGCTGGGCTCGCCCGTTCACAGCCTCATGACTTGGAATTGTATCTAAGAACACGAGCCATCTTTGACCGTAAACGCGACATCGAAGAAGAGTTACGCCGGTTGAGCCTGCTCGATCCGCCGGGCTCTCGCCCGCTGTGGATTGTTCTCGCCCGTATGATCCTCCAACACTATTCCGACGCGGGACAGGCGGTCTCTATGTTGGAACAGTTGTACCAATGGTGTGATCGGCCTGAGGATCTGCGGCCGTTTACGCTATACGGCGGTCGGGAAAGCGAGACGGCGGCGGATCAAGTTTCGCGACTCGACCGCCTCCTCCGAGAGCGGGGCGTCTAAACTCTTCAGCTGACGGCCGTTCTTCGATACGCGGCGCGGCGTGTTTCGGCGAACGCGGTGCCCATCTCAGCTCGGCGTCGGGACGCGCTCGCGGGCGAACTCGACGTACCAGTCCAGCGCTTCCGGCTGCATCATCGCTTCGCGGCTTGCCGCTTTTTCCGGGGGCGTTCCGGCGAGGATGCGGCGGACCGGGATCTCCATTTTTTTGCCGGTGAGCGTGTACGGGATCGCGTCGACCCGGTGGATCTCGTCCGGGACGTGGCGCGGGCTGCAATCCGTGCGCAGCTTCGTGACGATGCGCTCACGCAACGCGTCGTCGAAGACCGCGCCGTCAGCTAGGCGCACGAACAGCGGCATGTAGAACGCGCCGCCGGGGAGCTCCAGGCACACGATGAGGCTGTCCGCGATCTCGTCCAGCTGTTCCACCGCGCGGTAGATTTCCGCCGAGCCGATGCGCACGCCGTAGCGGTTCAGCGTCGAGTCGGAGCGGCCGTAGATATAGCAACCACCGCGCTCGTTGATCTTGATGAAATCGCCGTGGCGCCACACGCCGGGGAAGTGCTCGAAGTACGTCTCTCGGTAGCGCGCGTCGCCCGGGTCGTTCATGAACCGCAGTGGCATCGACGGCGAAGGGCTCGTTACGACGAGCTCGCCCACTTCGCCGATCACTTCTTCGCCCGCGTCGTTCCACGCGTGCACGTCCATGCCGAGCAGCCGCGTCTGGATCTCGCCCGCGTACACCGGAAGCAGCGGACAGCCGCCGACCAATCCCGCGCACAATTCCGTGCCGCCCGACGGCGACGTTACCCAGAGATCCTCTTTCACCGACGAATAGAACCACGCCGTCGATTCCGGCGTTACCGGCGAGCCGGTCAGCAGCACGCTCTGCAAGCGCGAGAGGTCGAAGCGCTCGCGCGGGACGAGCCCGATCTTCTGCATCATCTGCACGAACGTCGGGCTCGCGCCGAACGACGTCGCGCCGGCATCCGCGGCGAGTTGCCACAGCAGCGCGGGCGTCCGATATGCCGGGTGCCCGTCGTACAGCACCACTGACGAGCCTTGCACGAGCGCCGAGACGAGAGCGTTGAACATCATCCAGCCGGTCGTGGTGTAGAAGAACATGCGCGTGTGCGGGCCGAGGTTTTGCCCCAGCCCCGTGCTCTTGAGGTGCTCGACCAACGTTCCGACGTGTCCGTGCACGATCGGCTTCGGCAACCCGGTCGTTCCCGACGAGAACAGCACCCACAGCGGATGATCGTGCGCGACGCGCTCGTACGCGAACGCGTCCGCGCCGACCGGCGGATGCTCCATCAGCTCCGGCCACGCGATTGCCTTCGCGAACGGAGCGCGTGAGGAACCATCGAGATACGGCAGCCATACGACGCGTTCGACGGACGGCAGCTCCGCGAGGATCGCGCGGATCTCGTCCGCACGGTCGAAGTCCTTGCCGCCGAAGCGGTACCCGTCCGCGACGAAGAGCAGCTTTGGCTCGATTTGCGCGAAACGCTCGATCACCGTGCGCGCGCCGAACTCGGGCGCCGCCGACGCCCACACTGCGCCGATCGCGGTCGCGGCCAGCATCGCGATGACGGTCTCGGGGATGTTCGGCATGTACGCGACGACGCGGTCGCCGGGCCGCACGCCGAGCGCGCGCAGTTGCGTCGCCAGCACGCGCACCGCGCCGCCGAGGTCATGCCACGACATGCGCGCGAGCGGCCGCAGCTCGGAGCTGTGTACGAGCGCCGCTTCATCGGGTGCCGCATCCCGCTCGTGCCGCAGCAGATGCTCCGCGTAGTTCACGCGCGAGCCTGCGAACCACACCGCGCCCGGCATTTTTCGCGAGGACAACACGCGCTCGTACGGCTGCGCGGATTGCACCTTGAAGAAGTCCCACACGGCTGCCCAGAAGCCGTCGAGGTCGGTCACCGACCAGCGCCACAGCTCGTCATACGTCGCGAAGGCATGGCCGCGCTCCGCTGCAAGCCAGCGCATGAAGCGCGCGACGGTCGTCTGCGCGGTCGCGGCGGGGTCGGGCGTCCAGAGCAGCTCGCCTTCGGTCATGTGGCACTCCGTCGGCGCCGGAAGCGTGTGACTCCTGCGAGGAGCCGTCCCGGCGCTTCCGTAACGCTGCGGAAAAGCGCTCGATCGCTGCTGCGAAGGGGTGAGCCGCGTGTCAAGGTACTGCGACATCGTCATGAAGGGCGGGATCACGAGCGGCATCGTGTATCCCGCAGCCGTCGTCGAGATCGCCAAGGATTTCGTGTTCAAAGGCGTCGGCGGGACGTCGGCCGGCGCGATCGCCGCGGCGCTGACCGCGGCCGCGGAACGCCGGCGCGCGCGCGACGGTTCGACCGCGGGCTTCGATCGCGTTGGTGCGATCCCCGATTACCTTGCGACGGACGATCGCCTGTTCAAACTCTTCGTGCCGAACAGCGGCACGCAGTCGCTGTTCCGCACGGTCACGGGCTTGTTCGGGCGCCCGCGCTTGCGGCCGGCGTGGCTGGCGAAGTGGCTCGGACTGGTCTGGGCCTTCCCGATCGCCGCGGCGATCGGCGCGATTCCCGGGCTGGCGATCGCGATCGCGTCCGTGCTCGGCGCAACGCACGATTGGCTGCTCGCCGCGGCGCTGGTGCTCGCGGCGGCGAGCGTCGTCGCCGGCATGACGATCGCGATCGGCATCGCGCTCGTGCGCGATCTGTTCAAGCGGCTGCCGCGGAATTTTTACGGCATGGTGACCGGCGTCGACGATGCGGATCGAACGAGCCTGAACGCGCTGTGCACATGGCTCACGCAAGAGCTCGAGCTCACGGCCGGACTCGAGCCCGGCAAGATTCCGCTCACGTTCGGAATGCTGTGGCGCGCGAAAGACGACGTCGCGCAGCCGGGACTTCCCGAGAAACCGCCCGGCGCGGACGTGAGCCTCGACATGATCACGACGAACGTCACGTGGGGCCGGCCATACCAGTTCCCTAACGCGGTGACGTTCTTCTTCGATCCCGCCGAGATGACG
>JAQBPK010000089.1 GCA_028287565.1 Vulcanimicrobiota bacterium | reverse complement strand
CCGCGCGCGACGAGCGCCGGCAGCACGATGTCCAGATAGCGTTCCATCCCGCCGGCATGTCCGAGCCGCTCGGCGGCGACCAGGATCCGCATCAGCGCCGGGCGGCCATCGCGCGCGCGTACGCTTCCATCGTCGCCTGGCCGGTGCGCTGCCAGGTGTAGGCGCCGAGCCGGCGTTCGAGCGCGTCGCCGCGGTCGCGCGTGCCGCGCTCGAGCGCGCGCAGCACCGCCGCGCGGATCGTCGCGGGATCGGCCGGATCGGCGTAGTCGACGTCCGACCCGAAGTACTCGCGCTCGCAGCCGCGGTCGCCGGTGACGATGCGCGCGCCGGTCGCCGCCGCTTCGAGCGACGCAAGGCCGGGGCTTTCGAGCCACGACGGGTGCGCGTGCACCGCGGCGTGCGACATCATCTCCAGCACCTCGGCGTGCCCGGCATGGCTGACGAAGCGCGTGCGCGGCGTCGCCCAGCGCTCGCACAACGCGAGATAGCGCGCGTCGTACGCGTTGCCGACGATCGTGACGTCCACGTCGACGTCGCGCAGCGCGTACAGCAGCGCGGCCTGGTTCTTCTTGGGCTCCACGCGCGCCGCGCACAGCACGCCGGCGCGCGCGCGCGGCCGTTCGACCGCGAACGCCTCGTCGTCGACGCCGAGCGGCGCGACGACGAACGGGACGCGTGACGCGCGCAAACGCTCGCCGTACAGGTACGCTTCGACTTCGCTTGCCGGCAGAAGAACGTCGGCGGCGAGCACGAGCTCGCGCTGCGCTTCGATCCGCCGGTCGGCGTTGCGCGCGATGCTGCCTTGCCACGGCAGCCGCGTCTCGACGCGGTGCAGCTCCGCGAAGCGGCGCTCGGCGTCCGCCGGCGTGCGCGCCGCGAGCGCGCGCTCCACGTGCGGCGCGGTCGCGAACAGCGCGCGCAGGTCGAGCCAGATCGGCGAGAGCACGAGCGGCACGCCGTGCGCACGGATTGCGTCGATCTGCTTGCGCGCGGTCGCGGGCTCGAACACGCCGAAGACGTGCGCGACGTCGTACCCGCGCGGATCGGGCGCGGCGGTCGCCACGAGATCGACGTCCGCGCCGAGCGCGCGCAAGGCGGTCGCGGTGCGCTCGGCGTGCACGACGTCGCCGCCGTGCTTGGCCGGCGCATCAGGCCGAACGACGAGCAGTGCTCTCACCGAACGGCCTTCGCTAAAAGCGCCTCACCGCGCCGCTTCGGCGGGAGCATTCTCGCGTCCGTGTTCTCTTTCAGCACCTTCACGGCAACGCTGCGACCTCGCCCAACACCGCCAGCGTCTGCGCGGTGCAGCGCTCCCACGAGAATTCCGCCGCGCGCGCGAGACCGCGCGCCGCGAGATCCGCGCGCGCGGCGTCGTCGTCAAGAAGCGAGCGGAGCGAGTGCGCCCACGCGTCGAGATCGTGCGCTTCGCCGACCCAAGCCGCGGCATCGCCGCCGACTTCCGGGAGCGATCCCGCGCGCGCCGCGAGCGTCGCCGTTCCGCACGCCATCGCCTCGAGCAGCGGAAACCCGAATCCCTCATACGTCGACGGCACGGCGACCAGGGCAGCGCCGCGGTACAGCGCCGCGAGCGCCGCGTCGTCCCGCGCGTCGACCACGATGCCGCCGCGCGGAAGCGACGGCGGCTTGCGCGTGAACGCGAGCGCTACGTCGCCGTCCGGAAACGCGCGCGCGAACGCATCGATCAGCGTCCCGGTGTTCTTGCGCTCGTCGTGCGCACCGACGTGCAAGACGTACTTCTTGCCGCGCACTTCAGACGGCAGTTGCGGCTCCGCAGTAGCGAGGTCCGACGTCACCGCCTGCTCCGATGCGGTATCCTCGCGCGCTCGCGATGTCCGATGCGCGGGTGAGAACACCGCATCGACCGCCAGCGGCGTAACCACGATTCGCGCGGCGTCGACACCGAGCCAGCGCTCCACCTCGTCCGCGGTGAAGCGCGACTGCACCAGGATGCGCCGCGCGGTGTTGGCGGTGGCTAGGAACGGGTTCTGCTCGGTCGCGCGCAGGCGCGCGTCGCGTGCCGGGAACGCGAACGGCGCGGCGTCGTGCACGGTCGCGACCGCCGGCACGTCGGTGCGCAGGAACGTGCCGTTCCACGGAAACCACACCACGTCGGCATCGCGCGGGATGCGGCGCGCGACGCGCACCTCGTCCGCACCGAGCGCGCGCGCGACGGCCGCGCGCTTGGGGATCAGATCGCGCACGACGAACGTCCAGCGGTAGCCGGGATGATGCACCGCGCGCGAGAGCACGGCGCGCGCGTAGCGCCCGATGCCGCGGTCGTCGCGCGCGAGGTTGTGCGCATCGACCGCGACGTGGACGACGCTCACCCGCGGTTCTTCGGACAGGCCGGCAGATCGGTGAGACCGCTCGCATCTGAGTGCTTGATGATGTACTGGATGAGCGGCGGGTACGACGAGATGTCGCTCCCGGGCGGCGGCGTCTGCAGGCTGACGGTGAAATCGCCCTTCCTCAAGTTCGTGTCCGACCACGGATCGGTTTGTTCGCCGTTCGGATACACCCACTTGTACGGAAACTCCGCGGTCTCCGTGTGCCCGTCCGGGAACGTCACCGTCGCGCGGATGGTCTCGCTGGCGGTGCCGTTGTTGTAGCGCGGCGCGCCGTGCGGGCGGAAATCGACGAAGCCGCATGGCGCGTTCGCATTGACGGCGCCGTTTCCGTTGCCCGCATCACCGTTCCCGTTGCCGCCGTTTCCGCCGCCCGCGCCGGGCTGGTTGCCGCTGCCGTGGCCGGTCGACGTGCCGGTCCCCGAGCCGGCCGCTTTCGGGTTTGCGTACGTGCCGGTCGCGGCTTTGGCGATCGCCTTGTGCGCGCCGCCGCCGTGGCGCCGCGCGGGATGTCCCTTCGCACGGCCCGCGATCTGCTGCACCGGCGCGGGCGTGCTGCGCGGCGGCGGCGTGATGCGCGGCGGCGGTGTCGGCGGTTGCGTGGGCCGCGGGGTCGGCGTCGGTTTGGGCGTCGGGTGCGGCGTCGGGGTGGGGCGCGGCGTCTCGAACACGATGCGCGTCGTCTGCGCCTCGGCTTCGGTGTCGTTGTGGCGCGCAGGACCGTGCACGAGGCCCAGCAGGGCCTCGTGGAGTGCGATGGCGAGCGCGAGTGCCACGATCATGCGATAGCGGTCGCGCCGGAGGTCGATCACGACAATCGCTCTTCTGCGGGACGAAAAAGCCACCCCGGGCGGGGTGGCTGAAACGTCGTTTCTCCCGTCATCGCTCTCTTACGACGGATACACGCAGTACGTGCGGTAGTACCAGTCGCGGTACTGCTGTTCGCTCGGGTAGTAACCGTACCGGTGGTAGAAGTACGAGCGATAGGACGCCTGCCGGCGTGACTGTTCGCGCTGCTCTTGCTGCTTCGCGTGCTTCTTGTGGTTGTAGTTCGTGATCAGGACCGCAGCTGCCGCACCGCCCAGGATGATGTTGCGCGTGCTCGCCGCGCCGTCGGCGAGCGCCGGCGCCACCGCCCCGAAGGTCATCGTCG
>JAQBPK010000078.1 GCA_028287565.1 Vulcanimicrobiota bacterium | reverse complement strand
GGTTTCGACATCGAGCAGCCGCGGGGCACGTGGGAGACCTTGAACCGGGCGATGACGCAAAACCCGCCGGGCGTGTATCCGGCGCTCGACCAGACGCCGCTCGTCAACCTTTTCGCCACCATCGGCGTCGGTCCGGGACAGCAGCTCACGGCGCAGACGCAGGCAACGCTGCGCGGGTTGGAACGGGCAGCGAACGACGGCCTCGGCCTGCTGAAGAAAATGTCCATCGGGCGCGGCAAATCGATCAACCAGTGGAACTATCCGCCGCTTGATTACGGTCGCGCGGGGCAGCACGGCGACTACATCACGCGCGCCGCGCTGCAGGCACTCGGCGGCATCGTTGCGAACGACCCGAACCAGGCCGTGTACCTGAACACCGGCACCGATTCGGACGCGCAACCGCTTTCCGCAACCGGCCGCTACACCATCACGTTTGAGAAAGACGGCGCAGGCTTTCCGCCGATCGTCGGCGGCTTTTACGGGTTCTGGTCGGTCACGCTCTACGACAGCAGCTACAATCTCGTCTCAGGTTCAGACGCGTACTCGATCAACAGCCACGACCCGAAGTACGCGGCCCGGCAGGCGAACGGCGACATGACGATTCTGCTGCAGCGCGACCCGCCGGAGTCGCTCGGCGCGGGAGTGTATTGGCTGCAGACCCCCGCGCCGGCCGGCGGTAACGACAGCGCGACGGCCGATTTCACGCTCATCCTGCGCGTCTACGTCCCAGGACCGGCGGTCAGCGGATCGCAGACGTGGGCGCCGCCCAAGATCGTTCGGACGAACTGAGGCGGTCACATACGGCGCGGGGACGTCCTCGGCCAGAACGTCGAGGTCGTACCGTCACTCGCGTTTGGCGGGCGGGAATACTTGATGGCGTGATATCCGCCGTCGACGATCTCCCGGTGGATGCCGCCGGCAAGCGCACGCCGCGGCGTATCTTTTGCGCCCACGTCGCACGCGAGCGGCTCGACGTGGTGGCGCGCTTGCGCGACGTGCTCGGCCGCCCGCCGATCGCGCTGGTCGCCGGCTACAGCTTCAAGACGAACCCCCGCTCGGAGCTGCTGCAGCTCGCGCGCGAGCGGGGTTTCTTCGCCGAGACGATCTCCGGCGAGGAGCTCGCGTGGGCGGCGCGCCACGGTTTCGCCCCTGACCAGACGGTCTTCAACGGTCCGGAGCCGCCGCCGGACCGAGCTTCGGCCGAACGGCTCGCGTACGTGTTCGCGGACAGCGTCGACGCGTTCGCGCGCAATATGCGGCGCCGCGTTGCGCGCGTGCAGGGCGTGCGTTTGCGGCCGTCCATGATCGCTTCGCGTTTCGGCGTGCCGGTGGAGGAAGAACGTTCGCTGTGCGACGCCGTCTCGCTCGCTCCGCCGGACACGCCGATCGGCATATCGTTTCACGCGCGCCACGGCGACTTCAAGGGCGCGAGCTGGCGCGACGTCGCGGGCGACGTGCTGATGCGCGCGATCGAGCTCGAGCGCCGCACCGGCCGGCGCGTCGTCGCATTCGATGCCGGCGGCGGCTGGACGCCCGAGGACTTCGACGCGAACTTTCATTCGGACATGCGCTGGCTCGTCGACCGGATCTTCGACACGCTGCCGGCCTGCACGCGGCTGCTGTTCGAGGCCGGTCAAGCGGTGTGCACGCCGACCGAAGCGATGCTGACCCAAGTCCTCGAAGTTCGCGAACGCCCGGCGCGCCGGGAAGCGATCATCGACGCCGGCTATTCGGACTGGCCCGAGATGCACGCGTACGTCCACGGCTTCTTCGTGTGGCGCAACGCGCGCTGGGAGCCGCTCGGCCGCGGTCCGGACCGCATCGCCGGAAGAACTTGCCTCGAATACGATCTGATCGACGGCCTGCGCCTACCATCCGACCTAGCCCCGGGCGACCGCCTCCTGATAACGGGCACGGGCTCCTACGACCACTCAATGTCGTTCACGTTCGCCAAAGGCGAACCGGGATAGACCCGCGCGAGCCACAACCGAGAGCGTCAGCAACCGGCGCAGTGAGGCTGACCGGCGTGTACGCGGGTCATGCCGTCGGTCGGCGAGTTTACGAGCCGACCGAGCAGGGGAACACATACTCCCGATGTCCACCCCGATCGCCGAGACGACGTACGTGCTGCCGATCCGACGCACCGCCCTTGTCTCATGCGACGAGGAGCTGTGCGCATATCTCGACGCTCTCACGCGGCTGCTGCCGGTGGTGGTGGTCGACGGGTCGCCGCCGGAGATCTTCGCCCGCCATGCCGCGACGTGGCCACGCTCGATCGTGCACGTCCCGGTCGACGAGGACCGGCGCATCGACCTCAACGGCAAGGTGGCGGGGGTCGTCACCGGGCTGCGCCGCGTGCGCACTGCGAAGGCGGTCATCGCGGACGACGACGTGCGCTACGACCCGTTCGCGCTGCGGCGGATCGCGGCGCTGCTCGATCACGCCGGCGTCGTGCGCCCGCAGAACGTGTTCGTCCCGGCACCGTGGCATGCGGTCGTCGACACCGGGCGCACGCTGATCGCGCGCGCGACCGGCGGTGACTGGCCGGGGACGCTCGGCCTGCGTATGGACGTCTACCGCCGTGTCGGCGGCTACGACGGCGACGTGCTCTTCGAGAACCTCGAGCTCGTGCGCACGCTGCGCGCGGCAGGCGGGCGCGAGCTCGTCGCCTTCGATCTGTTCGTCGCTCGGCGGCCGCCGTCGCCGCATCATTATCTGCGCCAGCGGGTGCGCCAGGCGTACGACGAGATCGCTCGGCCCGGGCGGCTCGCGGCGCAGCTCGCGCTCGTGCCGCTGCTCGCGCTCGGAACGTACCGTTTCGGTGCGCGTGCGCCGGTCGCGCTCGCGCTCGTCGCGATGCTGCTCGCGGAGACCGG
>JAQBPK010000057.1 GCA_028287565.1 Vulcanimicrobiota bacterium | reverse complement strand
CCGTGCGCCCGGCGTCCATGCACAGCCGCAAGCCTCGAATAACGCCGACCGGCGGGGGTATATGCCACGACAGCGCGGCGTCCCGAAGCCCGTCGATCCGGATTCCTGAGACGGTCAGGGCGGCTGCCACGAACGCGGCTGCGAGAGGGTTTCCAGGAGTCGGGACCAATCCGCCGTTAGCCCTCTTCAAGAAGTACAAGGATCAGCGTGAACACGATCTCGTTGGGCGGGCCGGTGATCTCCGCGGTTGCTGCGACGTTCATCGTCCTGCTCGTGGGAGATTTCGCCTCGACGTTCTTTTATCACGTGCCGCAGCACGTGTGGGGGAAGCTCCATCTCCGAACCCATCACGATCGCCGCCGTTCCTACTGGGATCACGCGGTGCTCTCGCGCGATCCCCAGGTCCTGCTCGACGGGCTGCTCGGGGCGCTGCCGTACATCGCGCTCGCAATCCTGTGCTCGTCGGTATCGGTCGTGGGTGCGGTCGCCGGCTTGCTCCTCGGCCAACTGCACGTGTGGTGGCGCCACACCACTGAGCTCGGCTGGAAAACGCCGGCGTGGGGCGTCCGCCTCGCGCGCGCGCTGCAGATCGTCCTCCCCGAGGACCATGACGGCCACCACCGCAACCCCGAGATCGAGTTCGGCGACATCTTCCGCTTCTACGACGCGCCGTCGCGCGCGACCATCGCCTTCTTCCGGAGCTTCGACCCGAAGCGCCGCGCCGCCGCGATTCGCCGCGGCGCCATCGCGCGCCGCCGGGAAGCGGGCGCCGCGATGAAGCGGCGCAAGATGGTCAAGCAGACGAGCGGATGACGAAACGCGTCCTCTTTCTGATCTCCGACACCGGCGGCGGACACCGCGCCGGAGCGCAAGCCGTCGGTGCCGCGCTCGACGAGATCGAGGGAGCGACGCGATTCGAGTGGCGCATCGACGACATCGCCACCCACTGCACGTTTCCGCTCTCCAAGCTGGGGCCGGCGTATAGCGCGGCCCTTCGCTATGCGCCGCCGATCTACGGCGCGCTGTACCATGCGACCAACGGCCGCAGGCGCTACAAGACGATCGTGCGCTTTTGCGAGCCGCTCTACCGCGAGCGGCTGCGCGAGGTGTTCACGCAGTACCAGCCCGACGTGATCGTCTCGGTCCACCCGCTGCTCAACCACGCCGCCCTGCGCGCTCGCGCCGACGCCGGCATGCAGCAGGTCCCGATCGTCACCGTGATCACCGACCTCGGACGCGTCCATGAGGGCTGGCTGCTGCCGGAAGCCGACTTGACGGTCGTCCCCGCCCGTGAGGTCTACCAGCGCGCGATCGAGCGCGGCGTGCCGCCCGAGCGGCTGCGCCTGCTGGGCCACCCGATCCACCCGCGCTTCGAGGACGTCCGCGGCTCCAAAAAGGAGCACCGCAAGAAGCTCGGCCTGCCCGAGAACGCCACGATCGCGCTGCTCATGGCCGGCGGCGAGGGCGGCGGCAAGCTGCTCCCCACCACACTCGGCCTGGCGAAGGCGGGGCTGGACTTCCACCTGGTCGTCGTGACCGGCCGCAACGCCGCCCTCAAGGCCAAGCTCGAAGAGCTCGCGCCCTCGCTGCCGACCCCGATGATGGTACTGGGCTTCCGCAACGACGTCCCCGAGCTGATGCGCGCGGCCGACCTGCTCGTCACCAAGGCCGGACCCGGCACGATCGCCGAGGCGTCCGTGGCCGAAGTTCCGGTCGTGGTGTACGACTACGTCCCGGGCCAGGAGCGCGGCAACCTCGACTACGTTCGCACCAACGGCATCGGCGTGGTCGCGCTCACCACCGCCGAGGTCGTCTCGTCGGTCGCGCGGATCGTGCACAACCAGGAGCGGCTGGCGAAGATGCGCTCGCAGCAGAATGCGATCGCGCCGCGCGGCTCGTCCCGCCGGATCGCCGAGCTCATCGCGCAGATCGCGATCAGCGGCCGCCGCCCCATCATCCCCGCCGCCGTCTGACCCCACCGTGTCCGCGGCTCTGACGATCGACGTCCCCACGGAGATCGCGACCGAGGTCGTCGCGACCCGGCGCGACTTGCACGAGCATCCCGAGCTCGGCTTCGAGGAGCACCGCACCGCCGGAATCGTCGCGGACCGCCTGCGCGCGCTCGGCTTGGAGGTCCACACCGGGATCGGGCAGACCGGGGTCGTCGGCGTGCTGAAGGGCGGAGCCCGAGCGCGGCCCGGCAAGACGATCATGCTGCGGGCCGACATGGACGGTCTCCCGATCGACGAGGAGAACGACGTGCCGTACCGCTCGCGCACGCCGGTGCACATGCACGCCTGCGGCCACGACGGCCACGTCGCGATGCTGCTCGGCGCCGCGCGGATCGTGATGGACCGCCGCGACGAGGTCGCCGGTACGATTTGCTTCCTGTTCCAGCCCGCCGAGGAGGGCAAAGGCGGCGCGAAGGTCATGGTCGACGACGGCGTCCTCGAACGCTTCGGCATCGAGCGCGCGTACGGGCTGCACCTCGCGTCCGCGCACCCGGCCGGCCAGGTGGGCTTTCGCGAAGGCGCGTTCTACGCGTCGAGCGACTCGATCGAGATCACGGTGGAAGGCAAGGGCGGCCACGGCGCGTCGCCGCACCTGTCGGTCGATCCGGTGTACGTCGCCTCCCAGTTCGTCGTCGCCGTGCAGCAGATCGTCTCGCGCAACATCGATCCGATCGAGCCCGCCGTCATCACGATCGGCGCGATCCACGGCGGCACGACGCACAACGTGATCCCGAGCCGCGTCAAGTTGATGGGAACCGTGCGCGCGTTCGACGCCGACGTGCGCGCGAAGATGGCCGAACGCATCGAACGCGTGCTGCGCGGCATCTGCGAGAGCTCGGGCGCAACATACGCATTCGAATACCTATGGCGCTATCCGGTGACGTCGAACGACGTCGAGCAGACGCGCTACGTGCGCGCGCTGGCGCAGCGCGTCGCGGGCGACGAGCACGTCGCCAACGTCCCCAAGCTGATGGGCGCGGAAGATTTCTCGTTCTTCGCCGAGCGCGTCCCCGCGTGTTTCTTCACCATCGGCAGCAACGGCGGACCCGACAGCTCGTGGCCGCACCACCACGCGCGCTTCGACATCGACGAGTCCGCGCTGCAAACCGGCGTGCGCATGATGACGGCGCTCGCGCTGGACGCGCCGCTGCACGCTCCGTAGCACGAACGTGAGCGCTGCGCGCGACGGCACGAGCGTTCGCGCCGCGAGCGCGGACGACCGAGAAGCGCTCGAACCGATCCTGCCCGCGTTTCTGCACCCGCCGTACAAACGCGGACGTTTTTTGCGCGCGCTCGACGGCGGCGAGGTCGTCGTCGCGCAAGACGCCGGCGAGATCGTCGGCTTCATGTGGTGCAACGAGTTCTTCGGGCACACGTTCGTCAACGTGCTCGCCGTCGCGCACGAACGCCGCCGGCGCGGCTATGCGGGGTTGCTGCTGGAGCATGCGGAGTCGCACGCGCTCACCGACCGCGTCTTCACCTCGACCAACGCGTCGAACGCGCCGATGCACGCGGTGCTCGCGCGCTACGGCTGGCGCCGCTGCGGCGAGGTGGGCGACCTCGACCCCGGCGATCCCGAGATCATCTATGTAAAATACCCGCCGCCCGAAGCCGGAGCTTCGGACGGCAGGTTTCCCCCAGGTACGTCTAGTTCCGGCTGACCGCCGGCCTGCGCTCCAGGAGCTCCGCAGGCGGGCGCGGGTAGCGCGCGCCGAGGATCTCGCGCAGAGTCGTCTCGCAGCCGCAGGTCCGTGACGGGGCGCCCCGGCCCAAGAGCAGGGCCCGGCAGCCGTCGAGGTGGTGGAGTGATGCCCGGTGTCCGCAGTCGTCGCAGATGGGCGGCAACAGCGCCGGTATGTCGCGCTCGTTCACGGGCCCAGTGTCGCCCGTCACGATTTCGCCGTGCTTACGGGTGACTTACGAAGCTATTACATGCTAGGCCGGGACCGCCGGAGGAAGCTGCGCGATCAGGCCGCCTCGCATGGCGGCGGTCGCCGCGCCCACCGCGCCGGCGTCGTTCCCGAGCGTCGCCCGCACGATCCGGGTGGTGCCGCGCGGGACCATGGTCGTGCGCACCTCGACCAGCGGCTTCACCCGGTCGAGCAGGAAGTCGCCCGCGCTCGACACCCCGCCGCCCAGCGCGATGATCTCCGGGTTCACGAACGCGATCACGTTGGACAGCCCGAGCGCGAGGTCGTCGCAGAAGGCGTTCCACGCCGCCAGCGCGTGGCCGTCGCCGGCCTGCGCGGCCTTGCGGATCTTCTTCGAGCCCAGCCGGTCGCGCCAAGCCCGCTCGTCGTCCGGGCCTTTGGCGGGCTGCGGGTCGAGCAGCCCGCTGCGCGGGAACGAGGGCGCGATGCGGAACGCGTGGCGCAGCAAGCCCGTCCCCGACGCCTGCGCTTCGAAGCAGCCGATCTTGCCGCAGCCGCAGA
Organism: Vulcanimicrobiota bacterium; assembly: GCA_028287565.1. Taxonomy (GTDB): domain Bacteria; phylum Vulcanimicrobiota; class Vulcanimicrobiia; order Vulcanimicrobiales; family Vulcanimicrobiaceae; genus Vulcanimicrobium. Next base: position 3,732 of record JAQBPK010000057.1, on the reverse strand, counting down.
TGAAGCCGCCGTCGGGGCGGATCGTGTGGTGCCCGATCTCCCCGGCACCCATCTGGTGGCCCAGGGCGAGCACGCCGTTCGCGACGATTCCGCCGCCGATCCCGGTGCCGAGCGTGAGCAGCACGAAGTCTTGCGTGCCCTGTCCGACGCCGTGCACGTACTCGCCGAGCGTGGCGCAGCGCGCGTCGTTGCCGACGAACACCTCGTACTTGGGAAACACGTCGCGCACGCGCGCGCCGAGCGTCACGTTCTGCCAGCCGAAGTTGGGCGAGTAGCGAATCGTCCCGCTCGCCGGATCGATGTTGCCGGGCGAACCGATTCCGATGCCGACCACGTCGTGCTTCGTCGCGCCGATCGCGCTCTTCACGACGTCGGCGAGCGCGCCGACGACCGCGTTCGGCGTGCGGTCCTCGATGTCGCGCTCGAACTTCGCGTGGATCTCACCCGTGTCTTCGACGAGCGCCGCCATCACGTGCGAGCCGCCGAGGTCGACGCCGATCGCCGCGCGCGACATCAGTGCGGGTCCGGCGGAGCGGTCGGGGGCGCCGTGGGTGCGCCCGGCGGCGGCGGCGGCGCGACGCCGGGCGGCGCCTGGACCGCGTTGGCGGGATCGTTCCATCCCGCGTACGTCACCTTCACCGGCGTCGGCAGCCCCTGCAGCGAGACGCTGCACGCCTGCGGCCGGTACGTCACCTTGTCGTAGGTGCATTCCATCAGGCCGGGGATCTGCGAGTTCGCGATCGCGATCGAGCGGAACGCGCCCAGCGCCTGCCCTGACGAATCCGCGCGGTCCGGCAGCGGCTCGAGCAGCGTGTCCGGCGCGGCCATGTAGAGCCGGTTCTTGCGCATGTTCCGCACCGGCGGCACGGGATAGGCGCGCCACGGGCCGTCCGCACTGCGGTAGTACATCGCCGTTCCGATGACGATCGACTCGCTCGGCGTTCCGTTGGCCGTCGAGTTGATCTTCACGCGGTCGGCGCCGTACGAGCGAATGTCGAGCGACAGGCCGCTCGGGCCGCTCACCGCGATGCGGTACGACGACGCGTTGGCGATCGCCGTGTCGACTTTGGACGTGAGCAGCGCGGCCGCGGCTGCTGCCGCGGCCGTCGCCGGGTCGGTGGTGGTGTCGGCGGCGAACACCGGCGCCGAGCTCGCGATAGCGAGCGACACGGACAGCGCGCCCAGCGCGTGCAGCGCGCGCATCAGCGGCCCACCACGTGCGCCGGAATGGTGACGACGTTAGCCGGATCGTCGTAGCGCGAGAACGTAAGGCTCAGCCCTTCGTTGGAGCAGTCGTTGATGCGGTACGTTTTCTTGTCGTAGGTGCAGATCAAGCGCTGGTCCTTCTGCGGGCCGGCCGACGTCGTCGTGAACTGGCCCCACGTCTTGCCGCCCGCGCTCTTGTCGGGCAGGACGTTGTCGACCGGGACGTCGCGCAGCTGCGCCTGCGCCGCAATCACCTCGGGCGGCGCGTCGGTCTTGCGGTACGTGCGGAGATCGTTGCTGATGTACGCAACCGGGCCCACCAGCACGACGTCGGTGGTGCCGTTGTACGCAAGCGTGCTGTGATAGCGGTCGGGGGCCACGAACGTCATGGTCACGGAGAAGCCGGTCGCCGCGGTGGTCGTCACGACGAACGACTTCGCGGACGCCATCGCCGCGCCGACCTTGGTGCGCACCGTCGCAAGGTCGTCGGCGCGCGCGGCGGCGGGAGCCGCCGCCAGCAGGGCGAGCAGGGCGAGCGAGACGAGACGGCGGTCCATACCGGGCTGATGTTCTCCGGGCCGCCGGGTTCGTCCGCCGTCGGCCACGAAGCTAACCGCATGCAGGAGACGATCGATCTCATCGCCCACCGCGAGCTGCGCAGTCTCCAACGCTTCACGCGGGAGACCGGTCAGCCGACGACGCTCGCGAACCTCGACCTCGAGCCAATGAAGAACGTGCAGTCGATCGAGATCGACGAAGAGCACGTCACGATCAAGTACAACACCGAGACGAAGCGGCGCTACAACGCCAATGAGGTCAGTCACCGCGAGTGGGTGTACAAGTACAACGACGACGCGGAGTTCGTCGCCGCGCTGCGCAACGTGATCGAGCTCGCGCGCAAGCACCAGTACGATCTGCCCGAGAACCTCACGTGCCCGCCCGGCTGCGCGGAATGCTGCAGCGGCTACGAGCCGTTCGTCAACCGGGACGACGTGCAGCGCATCGCCGACCATCTCAAGATGAGCTACGATGAGGTGATGGCGGAGTACGTCGTGCCGCGCGACTCCGCGGACGGTTACACGGTCGGCTGGCTGCGCAAAGTGGACGAAGAAGGCGACTACAGCAAAGACGCGGCGCACAAGTGCGTGTTCCTGATGGGCTCGCGCTCGGGCCGCTACTACTGCGGCATCTACGAGGCGCGCCCGCACGACTGCGGCGCATTCACCCCGATCGGCTGTGACGACGTCGACTGGTCGCTGCCGCGGCACGGCACATACAAGACCGGCAAGCCGTTCACGCCCAAGCGCAAGCGCGCGCTCAACGGCAGCACGCGGCTGGGTCCCCCGACGAACGGCCGCGCGCCGAAGTGACGGCGGCGAGTCCCCCGAAAACGTACGACGCGATCGTCATCGGCGGCGGCCACAACGGCCTGGTGACCGCGTGCTATTTGGCGCGCGCGAAGCGCAAGGTGCTCGTGCTCGAACGGCGCTACATCGTCGGCGGTGCGTGCGTCACCGAAGAGACGACGTTCCCGGGCTACAAAGTGTCGACCGCGGCGTACGTGAACAGCTTGTTCCGGCCCGAGATCATCCGCGATCTGCGGCTGCGCGACTACGGCTTCGAGCTGCTCGAGCGCAACCCGTCGTCGTTCTCGCCGTTCCCGGACGGGCGCTATCTGATGCTGGGCGCTGACGAGGCGATGAACGAGCGCGAGATCGCGAAGTTCAGCGCGAAAGACGCGGCGAACTATCCGAAGTACGTCGCGATGCTCGAACGCGTCGCGAGCGTGATCGAGCCGACGCTCATCCAGACGCCGCCGAATCCGGTGAAGCCGGGGATCGGCGATCTGCTCGCGCTGGGCAAGCTCGGTTTGAGCGTCAAGGGTTTGAACGGCGCGATGGGCGAGGCGATCGAGATCCTCACCGGCGCGGCGCGGCCGATCCTCGACCGCTGGTTCGAATCCGAAGAGCTCAAGGCGACGCTCGCGACGGACGCGATCATCGGCGCGTTCGCGTCGCCGTCGATGCCCGGCACCGCGTACGTGCTGTTCCACCACGTGATGGGCGAGACGAACGGCGCGCGCGGCGTGTGGAGCTACGTGAAAGGCGGGATGGGCGGCCTCACGCAGGCGCTCGCGAAGGCGGCCGCCGACCTGGGCGTGGAGATTCGCACCGACGCCGAAGTCAGCCGCATCATCGTCGAGAACGGCTCGGCGGCCGGCGTCGTGCTCGCGAACGGCGACGAGCTCCGCGCGCGCAACGTCGCGAGCAGCGTCGACTGCCGGCTCACGTTCGAGACGTTCTTGGACCGCGGCGATCTGCCGGCGGATTTCCTGGCGGAGATCCAGCGCATCGACTACAGCAGCGCGTCGGCGAAGATCAACGTCGCGCTCGCGGCGCTGCCGAACTTCACCGCGTGTCCGGGCAGCGATCCGGGCCCGCAACACCGCGGCACGATCCATCTCTGTCCCGACCAGGACTACATCGAGCGCGGCTACGACGATGCGAAGTACGGCCGCTTCTCCGC
>JAQBPK010000034.1 GCA_028287565.1 Vulcanimicrobiota bacterium | reverse complement strand
GGCGGCGTGGGCGGCGCACCGGTTCGTGCGTCCGGCGCGCCGCGCGCGATCCGCGTCGTCTCGCGCATCGAGCGGAGGTAGGCGCCGCGCGAGCCGAAGTGCTTCACCTTCTCGACGAGCTCGCGCTGCACGTTCACGATGTCGATCAGCGACGAGTCCGGCTTGGGGATGAAGTCCACTGCGCCGGCCTCCAGCGCGCGCAGCGTCGTCTCGGCGCCCTCGCGCGTGAGCGCGCTGACCATGATGACGGGCGGCCCGCGCCGCTGCGCGATCGCGCGCGCCGCTTCGAGACCGCCCATCCCGGGCATCTCGACGTCCATCGTGACGACGTCGGGTCCCAGCCGCTCGACCATCGCGATGCACTCTTCGCCGGACGCCGCGGTCCCCACGACGCGAATCTCAGGCTCTTTCTCGAGCATCTTCTGGATCGCGCGCCGCATGAACGCCGAGTCGTCGGTCACGACCACGGTGATCACCCGTGCGTTCATGCCGGCACCGCGGCTTTCAGCCGGTAGACGATCGCGTCCGGCCCGACGATCGGCTCGTAGAGATCGGTGAGATGGAACAGCGACTCGGCGTGGCCCAAGAACAGGTAGCCTCCCGGGCGCAGAGCCTTCGCGAACGACTCGACCACCCGCTTCTGCGTCGGCTTGTCGAAATAGATCAGCACGTTGCGGCAGAAGATCGCGTCGAACGGGCCTTCGGCCGCGACGCGCTGCGCTTCGAGCAGGTTGAGCCGCGCGAACGACACCAGGCGCTTGATGCGGTCGTCGATGACGAAGCCGTCGCCTTGCGGGTGGAACCACTTCTGGATCATCGCGGGCTCGGTCGCGCGGAACGACAGTGCGCGGTAGAAGCCTTTGTCGGCGAGCTCGAGCACGCGTGACGAGATGTCGGTGGCGCGGATGGAGAGCATCGCGTCGGTGATCTTCCCGGTTTCGAGCAGCGTCATCGCGAGCGAGTACGGTTCCTCGCCCGACGAGCAGGCCGACGACCACAGCCGCACGCGCGACGAGCGCTTCAGGAACTCGTCGAGAATGTGCGCGGCGAGCGCCTTGAGCTGCGCGCGCTCGCGAAAGAAGTACGTCTCGTTGTTGGACAGCGCGGAGGCGAGGTCGCTCCACTCCTCCTCGCGCCGCGAGTCGAAGCGCAGGAAGCGAACGTACGCGTCGTACGTCTCAAAACCGCGCTTGGCGAGCCGCGTTGAGAGCCGGCTGAGCAGCAGAAAGCGCTTCTGGTCGTCGTACCAGATCCCGAAGCGCTCGCGGATCAGATCGCGCAGCACGACGAACTCGCCGTCGGAAATATCGAGCACGAGGCTAGTGCTCTAACTATACCGGATGCGGGGGTTGGCGGCGGCGTACAGCAAGTCGACGATCGCGTTCACCACCACGAACACCGTTGCGAACAGGAGGATGCAGCCGTTGATCAGCGGCATGTCGCGGTTGCTGATCGCCTCGAATGCGAGCCGGCCGACGCCGGGCCAGGCGAATACCGATTCGGTGAGCACCGCACCGCCGAGCAGCAGACCGGTCTGCAGCCCGAGCACCGTGATGATCGGGATTAGCGCGTTGCGCAGCGCGTGCTTCAGCACCACCGCGCGCCGGCCGAGTCCCTTCGCGCGCGCGGTTCGCACGTAATCGGATGAGAGCACGTCGAGCATGCCGCTGCGTGTGATCTTCGCGACGATTGCCAACGGAATCGTCCCCAGCGTGACGGCGGGCAGCACGAGATGCCACAGCGCGTCGAGCGCCGCGCGGCCGTTGCCGGCGAGCAATGCGTCGACGAACACCAGATGCGTGCGCGCCGGGATGCCGTAGTACATTGCGGCGATGCGCCCGGAGATCGGGAACAGGTTGAGCCCGTGGTGCGACGGCAGCACGGCGAGCAGGTACACGAGAATCCAGCCGAGCCAGAACACGGGGATCGACACGCCCAGCAGAGCGGCGCTCATCGTCAACGCGTCGAGCGCGCTGCGATGGCGCACCGCGGCGATCACGCCCGCCGGGATGCCCACGATCATCGCGAACACCATCGCGCTCAGCGTCAGCTCCATCGTCGCGGGAAAGTACTGGCCGAGCTTTTGCGCGACGGGCTGCGAGTCGAACACCGACTGCCCGAGATCGCCGTGCGCCACCGCACCCAGATATAACGCGAGCTGCACGAACCACGGCTTGTCGAGCCCGAGCGACGAGCGCAGATGCGCCACTTCCGCCGGGCTCGCGTGATCGCCGAGCCGCAGCGCGACCGGATCGCCCGGAATCGCGTGCATGAACAAAAAGCTCACGATCGTTATCGCGATCAGCACGAGCACGAGCCGCACGAGACGGTCGGCGAGAAAACGCAGCATCGCTGGACTCTACCGCTTATACGCGCAGCGCGGTGAGCGAGAACTTCATGGCCTGCGCGTATGCGTACATCCGGTCCCAGCGGCTGAGCTTGCTGCGGTCGCCCTGCAGCAGCTGCGCGAAGCGCGGCGTCGTCTCGAGCTGGCGGAACAGCACGTCGAAGCGCGCGGGCTTGCGTTCCAGGAACGTCATGAGGCGCTGGCGGCGGCGCAGGCGGCCGTAGAACGCGTTCTTCACCGCCCGCTCGTAGCGCGGCGCGGCGTCGGCGATGCGGCCGACGTGCACTTCACCGGCCGCTTCGGCCGCGAGCCGGCCCGTCACCGCCGCCTCGTGAATCCCCTCGCCGGTCGTCGCGTCCACGAGCCCGGCCGCCGTTCCACCCACCATCACTCCATCGGCGCCGATCCGCTCGCGCGGGAGCCCGCCGTAGAGCAGGTTCCCCTCCTCGCGGACCGTGTACGGGATGCCCGCGAACAGCCGCCGCTCCACGGTCGCGAGAAACGCGTCGAGCTCCGCGCGCAGCTCCGAACCGGCGATCTTCGCCTGGATGCCGAGGCCGATCGAGAGGTGGTCGCGCTTGGGGAACATCCATGCGATCACGTTGCGGCCCGAGATCCGGCTGACGTAGTAGTGCATCTCCAGCGTCGCGTACGTCTCCGGCGCCGCCGCGCGCTCGGGATAGACGCGGTACTGAAAGCACGTGATGAGGCCGGCGCTCCAGCCGGGATGCCCGAAGCGCGCGTCCACGTCGTCGAGCCGCGCGGTCGAGCCCTGCGCGAGGAACACGCTGCGCGCGCGGATTGTCTTGCGCTCGCCGGCGCGCGTATCGGCGTACTCCACGACGATGCCGTCGCGCTCGCGCCGCAAGCCGCGAAACAGCGTGCTGGTGCGAATGTCGGCGCCTTCAGCTTGCGCGAGCGCCCCGATCGTGCCGTCGAGCTCCTCGCGCGTCGTCGTGTGCGCGGGTCCCATCGCGAACGCGTAGGTCGCCTTGGCCGTCGAAAGCGAGATCGTCGCCGGGTCGAGGTGCACGATCGAGCGCGGCAGGTCGAAGTCCTCGCAGAAGCCCGGCCGCAGCCCGGCGGCGCACACGCGCTTGGCCCCGACCACCGGGTCGCGTTCCAGGACGACCGTCGCGACGCCCCGCCGGGCCGCTTCGCGGGCCGCGGTTCCGCCCGCCGGTCCGCAGCCCACGACGAGCAACTCGGTCGATTCCATGCGGCCCGCCCCTTCGCGGCGGACGCGGTGATGCCCGTTCGCGTGCAGAGGACACCAACCCAGCCTGGGTAAACGCTGAACCGTTCGAGGTCTCGACCGCCGGTCGGGCCCTTTCTTCGTGTCGCAAAGGATCACAGTGACAATCGGTTTGACTCAAAACCTCGGGATCGAGATCGGGCTCGTCTGTGGGCTGATCGCAATCCTGTACGGGCTCTACCTCGTCTCCTGGGTGCTGAAGCAACCCGCCGGTAACGCGACCATGCAGGCGATCGCCGGCGCCATCCAGGAAGGCGCGATGGCGTTCCTGCGCCGTCAGTACACCACCGTCGCGATCGTCGCGGTCATCCTGGCCATCGTCATCGCGGTGCTCCCCAACCCGCTCGGGTGGGAAGCCGCGCTCGGCTTCGTGATCGGCGCGGTGCTCTCGGGCGCGGCGGGCTTCATCGGGATGATCGTCTCGGTGCGCGCGAACGTCCGCACCGCCGAAGCGGCGCGCGGCGGCGTCGCGCCCGCGCTCGATCTCGCGTTCAAAGGCGGTGCCGTGACGGGCTTGCTCGTCGTCGGCCTCGGCCTGTTCGCGGTGAGCGGTTATTACGCGATCGTCAGCGCGATCAACGCGGGGCACGCGTCGCCCGAAGCGGACAGCCTCGCGGCGCTCATCGGGCTCGCGTTCGGCTGCTCGCTGATCTCGGTGTTCGCGCGTCTGGGCGGCGGTATCTTCACCAAGGCCGCGGACGTCGGCGCCGACCTCGTCGGCAAGGTCGAGGCGGGGATCCCCGAGGACGACCCGCGCAATCCGGCGGTCATCGCGGACAACGTCGGCGACAACGTCGGCGACTGCGCCGGCATGGCGGCCGACCTGTTCGAGACGTACGCCGTCACGACGATCGCCGCGATGCTGCTCGGGCACTTGCTGTTCGGCACGAAGCATCCCGGCGCGGTGACGTTCCCGCTGATCCTCGGCGGCGTCTCGATCATCGCTTCCATCATCGGCACGCTGTTCGTGCGCATGGCGAAGAACGCGGTGCCGACGCCGGGCAAGATCATGGGCGCGATGTACCAAGGGCTCATCGTCGCGAGCGTCCTGTCTGCGATCGCGTTCTGGTTCGTCGCGCAGCAGGAGTTCGGCGGCGGCGTCGCTCTGCCGAACGGTCAGATCATCGGGACGACGCAGATCTTCGTTTGCGCGCTCGTCGGTCTCTTCGTGACGGGCTTGATCACGTACATCACCGAGTTCTACACCGGCACGCAGTACCCACCGGTGAAGCGCATCGCGAAGGCGTCGCTCACCGGTCATGCGACCAACATGATCGCCGGGCTCGCGGTGTCGATGCAGTCGACCGCGCTGCCCGCGCTCGTCATCGTGATCGGCATCCTCGTGTCGTTCAACTACGGCGGGCTCTACGGCGTCGGTATCGCCGTCATGTCGATGCTCTCGATGGCGGGCATCATCGTCGCGATTGACTCGTTCGGACCGATCACCGACAACGCCGGCGGCATCGCCGAGATGTCGGAGATGCCCGAGAGCGTGCGCGCGGTGACCGATCCGCTCGACGCGGTCGGCAACACCACCAAGGCCGTTACCAAGGGCTATGCGATCGGCTCGGCCGGTCTCGCGGCGGTCGTGCTGTTCGCGTCGTTCCTCCAGGAGCTCAGCGACAAGTGCAGCGCCAGCACGGCGCTCGCGTGCAATACCAACAGGGTGACGTTCGGGCTGGAGAACCCGTACGTCCTGACCGGCCTGCTCGTCGGCGGCTTGCTGCCGTACCTGTTCGCTTCGCTGTCGATGGAATCGGTCGGGCGCGCGGGCGGTGCCGTGGTCGAGGAAGTGCGGCGCCAGTTCCGCGAGTACCCCGGCATCATGGCCGGCACGCAGAAGCCGGAATACGGCACGACCGTCGACATCGTGACACGCGCGGCGCTCAAGGAGATGATCCTGCCCGCGATGATCCCGATCGGCGTGCCGATCCTCATCGTCGTCCTCTCGCTGATCGGCGTTCTGCCCGGTAATCACGGCGCGGAGATGATGGGCGGCGTGCTCGTCGGCGCGATCGTCACCGGGATCTTCGTGGCGATCTCGATGACGTCGGGCGGCGGCGCTTGGGACAATGCCAAGAAGTACATCGAGGACGGGAACTACGGCGGCAAAGGTTCGCTTGCGCACCAGGCTGCCGTGACCGGCGATACCGTCGGCGATCCGTACAAAGACACCGCCGGGCCGGCGATCAATCCGATGATCAAGGTGCTCAACATCGTGGCTCTGCTGCTGGTTGGGTTCCTGGTTCACTAGGCTTCGGTGGTCGTAGTCGCGGGGGCGGCGCACACCACGATGGCTGGCACGGGGCCCCGGACTTCCTGTCCGGGGCCCCTCTGTCTTCACATCGCTTCCGCGCATCCTGCGCACGCTCGTTCACACGGCCCGCCATCGTAGTGTACGCCGCCCCCGCGACATGGTCGGGATGTTGGCAGTGCGGCGGAAAGCCCGGCATGAATGTCCGCTGCTGGTAGTGCGGCGAGGAACCGGGCGTATTGGCTGCTGAATCTTTGCAGTCTTGATTTCCCCGCGTTTGGAGCCTCGCTCCGTTCCGACCATTTGGGGTGCGCTGCGCTTCAGCGGGAAAGCGTGGGTGCTGCGGCGCGTGCGGTCGGTGCGCGATCTTCGCGAGGGTTTGCATCGGCGCGCGTCGAGCGGCCATCGCGCGGGGGAGGTGCTGCTCGCGCAGTCCGTTAGTTCGCTTTGGGCGAATGATGCCGGTATGGCGGAGCGTGCGCTGTCGCTCGGCAAGGTGCAGAATCTGCGCGTCGCGGCGCGGCATATCGACGGTGCGCTCGTGCCGGCGGGGACGGTCTTTAGCTTCTGGAAGCAGGTTGGTCGCGCTACGCGGCGGCGGGGATTCGTAGCCGGGCGGGAACTGCGCGAGGGTTGCCTCGTGCCGAGCGTGGGCGGTGGGCTTTGCCAGCTTTCGAACGCGCTGTATGATGCAGCACTCCGCGCGGGATTCGACATCGTCGAACGGCACGCGCATACAGCGGTCGTACCGGGCTCGCTGGCAGCCGTCGGACGCGATGCGACCGTATTCTGGAATTACGTCGACTTGCGATTTCGCGCGCCGGTCGACGTACGCATCGAATGCGCGTTGATGAGTGATTCGCTGGTCGTGCGCTACTGGGGAAGCGCGGCTGGGAACCCGGTTCTCGCTGCAACCGAGGTTGCGACCATGACGCAGCCTGTTCCGGTTGTTGTGACGGCCGTTCCCTCTGTCGCAAAGCCGCTCTCCGCGGAAATGACGGCGGTTTCTGTGGTGACGCCAATCCCATCGGTGCCGGTTGCGGGTTCGCTTGGGGATTGCGCGAGCTGCGGAATCGAACAGTGCTTTCGGCATGCCGTGGTTGATCGGCACGACGTGGGATTCGAGCGCACCGCGTTTCTTCTCGATTCGTATTGGCCAGAGTTCGATGCGTTCGTAACGTCCGCGGCGCGGCAGCGCGACCTTGTGTTCGTACCGATCGACGGACGGCGGCGCGGGACGCGAAACTATCGGTGGAGCACGTCGTCCGTCGGAGATGTGCGCGAAAGTTTGCTCCTCGCGCTGCTGCGCGCGTACCGGTCGCGCCAGATGGCGCATCACGGGGCGGCGCGGCAGCGGCTGCTGCTTTCCGAAGCGCGGCGGATGGCGCAGAGCTTCGCGAGACGGTTGCCGTACGATGTCCGGCATCTCGTCGTCATGCAGCACTTGCTGCCCGGACTCGTCGCCGGCGGCGATCTCGGCGGCAGGAGTACGACGTGCTGATGACCGGTATGCCGCTTCGCGCGCTTCAGCAGTCGCTCGACCGCGCGCACGCGCTTCATCCGGAGAGCACGACGCTCGGCGATTTTCGGGCGGATCCGGCGCTGGTCGACGCCGAGGAACGTGCGCTCGCCGGTGCGCGTACGATCGTGACGCCGCATGCGGCGGTTGCGGCGGCGTTCGGGGCGCGCACGGTTCGTGTCCCGTGGGCGGTGCCGACCGGATCGGATTTGAACGGGCCGGTCGTGAAGCACGCGCGTGAGGCGATTCTTTTTCCCGCGTCGACGCTCGGACGTGCTGGTGCGTACGAGGTGCGCGACGTTGCGCGGTCGCTCGGTGTCCACGTCATTCTCGGCGGACCCGTTCTCGAGGATGCGCGGTTCTGGGACGGCGTCTCGACGGAGATGTGCTCGTCGTTCGGCGCTGCGCTGGCTGCCGGTCCGCGGGCGGTCGTCCTGCCCGCGTTCGTCGAGAACCAGCCGCGGCGGCTGCTCCACGCGGCTGCGGCCGGGATACCGGTCATCGCTTCCGATGCGTGCGGGCTCGATTGCGGCGGCACGATCGAAATCGTGCCCGCAGGTGATGGAGCGGCGCTTCGCGCAGCGGTCGAGGCGCGCTTCGCGCGGTCCGCTCGTTAGGAGGCTGTATGGCAAATGCGTTCGTTCACGTCGAGTTGAACACGACCGACACCGATAAGGCGAAATCGTTCTTCGGGAGCCTGTTCGACTGGAAGCTCGAGGACGTTCCGATGGGTGAGATGGGGACGTACACGATGATCAGCGTCGGTGACGACGGCACCGGCGGCGGCATTCTCAAGCACCCGATGCCCGGGGCGCCGTCGCTGTGGATACCGTACGTCCTTGTCGATGACGTTCGGGCCGCGACCGAAAAGGCGCGCTCGCTCGGCGGGACCGTTATCCGTGACGTCACCGAGATTCCCGGTATGGGAACGTTCACGATCATTCAGGACCCGACGGGCGGCACGCTCGGCCTGTGGCAAGCGACCGGGGAGTAAACTCGGCAATCCTCGCTTCGTACGATGCCGAGATGCGAGCGGATCCGCCGCGTGCCGCGGGGGTGCGGCACGAGCGGGTCGGCTCGATCGTGCGGGCGTCTGGACTGTGGAACGTCGTTCTGTATTGGACGTTGTCCGAATCCGAAGCCGTCGCCGCGGTGGCCGAGCAGGCGGCGTTTGCGCGCACGGCGGGCGTCGAGCTCGAGTGGAAAGTATACGGCCACGATGGCCCGCCCGGGCTCGCGAACGTGCTGCAGGATGCTGGCTTCGTGGCCGACCCGCAAGAGACGTTCATGGTATTCGACCTCGCGCGCGAACTGCCGGATGGCGCAGCGAACAATGACCTCGAGATCCGGCAGATCACGGACGCCGCCGGCGTCGACGATTTCATCGCGGTCGGCGATGCGGCGTTCGGGCGCAATCATGGCGCGAAAGCGGAGACGTACGTTCGTTCGCTGGGCGATCCCGGGCTCGCGCTATATGTTGCATATCGCGACAGGCGCCCGGTTTCGGCGGGACGGCTCCAACTGCCCGAGGGCCGATCGTTCGCGAGCATGTGGGGCGGCGGAACCACACCCGAGCATCAACGGCAGGGAATTTATCGCGCCTTGGTCGCCCACCGCGCCCGTGAGGCTAGACGGCGCGGGTACCGCTATCTCACGGTTGATGCGGCGTCAACGAGCCGGCCTATTTTGGAACGGTTGGGATTCACGCCGCTAACAGGCATCACGGGCTTCGTCCTTCGCCCATGACCTATCGTCCCTCTTTATTGCAGGCATCCCTGTTGCCATATTGTTTACAATATGATACACTTTATCCCGTGAGGGTGCGGGACCTCTACTGGGACGACAATAACGTCAATCACCTTTGGGACAGTCATGAGGTCACAGCGGACGAAGTCAGCGACATTTTGCTTGGTATCCCAGGCGAGGACCCGTTGTATACGGTGCGCCGCGACGGCGACTACTATGTCTTCGCGGGACGGAGCGGAAATGGCCGTCTCTTGAAGATGGCGGGCGAAGACCTCGGTGACGGCGTCGTGCGAATCTTTCATGCAATGGACATGAGCCCATCCCAAGCGAGACGCTTTCGCGAGATCGAATGATGAGTGAAGCTGACGAACGGCGCGCGGCATTCGCACGCCGGCTCGAGAACGACGATTACGACATTTTCGAGAACGCCGTATTGGTGCGCGGAAACGAAACTCGGCCCGTCGCATTTCGAGCATCGGAACCGCTCGTCGATGCGCTCGACTCGCTCGCTGCAAAGGAAAGAAAGTCGCGAGCGGCGCTCATCCAGGAGATTCTATGGGACCACGTGCGAAATGTTCTTTCGATACGTGATCTGATCCGGCGGTTTCCGCTCGGCAGCCTAGAGTTTCGCGTGCTGGACGCTCTGATCTCGCTCGGAGGCTCCGCGACCGCGATCGAAGTGCGGCGCTGGCTGCGCGAGCACATGAACGACAAGAGCCGTCTTCCCAGCGTTCTGGTGATCTTGGCTCAGTTGCTCGAGCGCGGCTTCATCGCAGGCAAAGAAGCCGGCGAAGCGGACGTCGTCTATGCGATCAATGCCGCGGGGCGGGAAGCGTATGCAAAGACGGCGGCTTTGACCCGCGCAAAAGCCGCCCGCCAACCGAGAGGTGCTTGACGGACGTAGCTCCGCGATCGCTCCGCGGGCGCCTCGCCGCAAGCTCACGCGTTTTCCGTCAGCTCGCGGCGACCGCGATCGTTGAGTCCAGCAGTGCCGCGACCGCGTCTGCGCTCATCGGGCGGTAGAAGTGGAAGCCCTGCGCGTACTCGCAGTCGAGGGCGACGAGCTCTTCTGCTTGGCGTTCCGTTTCCACGCCTTCGGCTACCACGTCGATGCCGTAGGAGCGGGCGAGTTGGATCAGCATCCGCACGATCGGAGCGCTGCCGAGGCCGCCGTCTGTGCTCTCGACGAACGAGCGGTCGATCTTCATCGCGTCGAACGGGAGCTGGTGCAGGTAGCGCAGCGACGAGTAGCCGGTGCCGAAGTCGTCGATGCACAAGTGCACGCCGGTGGCGCGCAGGCGCGCGAGCGAGCCCAGCGAGAGCGTGTTCGAGCGGATCACCGCGCTCTCGGTAATCTCCAGGACGATGTCGTCCGACGACAGGCCGAAGCGGCGCAGGTTGCGCGCGACGAACGCGTCGAGGTCGGGTTCGAGTACTTCCTGCACCGACAGGTTCACGTGCATGCGCAGGTCGAGCAGCGGCGCGCGGCGGCGCCATTCCGACAGGCGCCGGCATGCGTCGACGAACACGAAGCGGCCGATCGGGACGACGAGGCCCACTTCTTCGGCGAGCGGGATGAACTCGCCGGGCAGCACTTGGCCGGTCGCGGGATTGCGCCAGCGCACCAGCGCTTCGAAGCCCATCACGCGTCCGTCGTCGAGGCGCACGATCGGCTGGTACTCGACGTTGAACTGCTCGTTCTCGATCGCCGCGCGAAGATCGCTCGTGAGCGCGAGGCGGCGCGCGGCTTCGTAGTGCATGTGGTGGTCGAAGAACGCGTGGCGGCCGCGGCCGAGCGACTTCGCGTGGTACATCGCGGTGTCGGCGTTGCGCAGCACTTCTTCGATCCGCTCTTCGTTCGGCTCGATGATCGCGATGCCGATCGACGCGGTGTTATAGACCGCGCGGCCTTCGATCAGCATCGGGGCGACGAGGGCGTCCTGGATCGTCTCGACGGCGTCCTGCACTTGGCCCAGGTCGTGGCGGTGCGCGAGCAGCAGCGCGAACTCGTCGCCGCCGATGCGCGCGATGAAATCGTCCGCCCCGACCGTCGCGCGCATGCGCTCGCCGATCGCGATCAGCAGCGCGTCGCCGGCCATGTGGCCCAGCGAGTCGTTGATCGACTTGAACTCATCGAGGTCGACGAACAGCACCGCGAAGACGCGGTCGGGGCGCGAGCGCGCGTGCTCGAGCGTCGCGGCCAGCCGCTCCTGGAAGAACGTGCGGTTCGGCAACCCGGTCAGCGCGTCGTGCGTCGCCTCGTGCCGCAGGCGCGCCTGGTTGGCCTCGAGCAGGCGGCGGCGTTCGACCTCGGCGCGGTGCGCTTGCGCGTTCGCCAGCGCCAGGCCCATCAGGTTCACGAAGAGCTGCAAGCCGCGCAGCGTCTCGCGCGTGGGAATCTTGCCGTCGCCGGGGCCGTCGGGACTCAGGTAGCC
The DNA here is from genome assembly GCA_028287565.1 of Vulcanimicrobiota bacterium. GTDB lineage: Bacteria > Vulcanimicrobiota > Vulcanimicrobiia > Vulcanimicrobiales > Vulcanimicrobiaceae > Vulcanimicrobium. The sequence continues at coordinate 5,074 of JAQBPK010000034.1, read as the reverse complement.
GATCATCTCGCCGTCGGAGTCGCGCAGCACCAGGCACAGCGAGTCGCGCTCGTGCCAGGCGTCGGGCGTCTCGCGGGGCGAGTCGCGGTCGGCCTCGCCCGAGAAGATCGCGCGCTCCCAGTGGAACTCGCGCTCCGCCGGGATGTAGAACGCGTTCTCGAACACCTCGTAGTGCGGCGCGAGGACGGCCAGGATGTCGGCCTTGGCGACGCGCTCGTTCTTGCGCTGCGCCGTGACGGCGTCGCCGTAGCCGAGCAGCACGCGCCGCGTCATCTCCCCGGTCTGGTTGCCGTCGGCGAGGACGATCGTGACGTATTCAAAGCCGAAGAGGTCGGAGACACCGCGGGCGATCGACTCCAGGGCGAGGTCAAGCTCACGCAGGCGTAAGATATCCCGCGTGATCTCCAAGACGCGCTCGAAACGCCGCTCCACGGCCATTCCCTCAGAGTATCGGCGCGCAGGGGCCTCGTCCCTAGCACGGCGTCCGATCAGAGTGCCACCCAGTGGACACTCGCCGCTCGTACCGTCGGGTCATGGAGACGTCTTTTCGCTGTCCCGACTGCGGTCACGACCACGACGAGCCCGGCGAGGCGACCCTCGGCTTCCAGGTGCGCTGCCTGGATTGCCAGATCGAGATCGACCTCGCGTTCGAGATCAGGTTCACCCCCGCGCCGCGGGTCGCCGCCTAGCCTAGGCCAGCCGCTTGCGGATCGCTTCGAGGCCGGGGTCGCGGCCTTGCGCGAGGTCGTGCGGCGTCGTCGGAGCGTGAATGTCCGGGACGACGCCCTCGCCGTTCGGATGCGGCTTTGACGGCAGGAAGAGCTTCGTCGTGACCCACGCGTTCAGCCGGCTGTTGGGGAGCTGGAACGAGTAGGTCTCGCCGGTCGACAGCGCCGGCTCGCCCGTCTCTTCGCCGACGAGCGTGCCCAGGCCGAAGTCCTTGACCGCGAGCGCGCAGGAAAGTGCCGATGAGAACGTCCGCGTCCCGATGAGGTAGTACACCGGGCCGTCGTAGCGCAGGGATACGGCGCGCGGCCGGCTCGGGCGGCCCAGCGATAGATCCGTCACCATGCCGCTCGGGGCGAACGTCGCGAGCGGGCCGTACTTGCTCGCGTACGCGATGATCCCCAGCTCGTGCTTGAGGCGGGCGCTCGCGCGAACGCGCATGACGTGGTACTGCTCGTACGGGCGATCGGTCACGTACGCGAACAGCTCGTCGTTGAGCGACGACGCGCCGCCGCCGTTGCGGCGCAAGTCGACGACGACCGCGCGCGGGCGCTTCGCCTGAATCTGCGTGAACGTCTCGGCGAGGAATTTCTCGAAGCGTGGCTTGTCCTCGCACGAGTCGTAGTCGATGCGGGCGATGCCGTCCGAGAGCATGCTGAAGCGGTACGGAACCCGCACGCGCTCGAACGCACTGCGCCGCTTCTGCATGTCGTCCGCGGTCGCGGCCGCGATGCGAGCCACGCGCTCTTCACCGCCGGGCGCGCGGTACGTGACGTCGTAGCGGTCGCGCGGGCCGTCGAGCGCGAATACGGCGCGCAGCGGCCGCGCGAACGCACGCCGCAGCACGAGCCGCTGCCCGCCGCTCACCGCAACGGCCTCGGCGACGATCGACTCCGCGGACAGCCCGTTGATCGCGACGATCTGCGAACCGCGCGGCAGCCCGCTCTCGGCGCTCAAGTCGCGGGCCGCGATCAGCGCGCCGTCCGCGTCGACCGTCAGCTCCAGCGGAAGAATGCGCCCGCCGCGCTGCACGTAGCTCACGAAGAACGTCGGCTCGATGCCCACGTGGCCGTCGTTGAGCGCGGCGGCCATGCGCGCCGCGTGCCGCCAGAACTGCGCGACCGGCAGGCGCGTCGAGCACGCCGCTTCCGCTGCCGCGCGCGCCGCGTCGAACTGCGCCTGCGACGACGTCGCGAAAGGCGCGGTACCGACCTCAACCACGGTGCGCGCGAACGCCCGGAGGTCGGCGCGCATCGCGTCCGGCTCCAGATGATCGGGCGGCGGGCGGTCGTCGACCGGCGGCGGATGCGGCGCGTAGACCGTCATGGTCGCCGCCGACGCGAGCCCGATGGCCCCGGCGACAGCGCCGCCCGCGATCAGGAAGTGCGAACGCCGCAACGCCGGTTCAGCTCAGGCCCGCGGATGCGCGTGACTGCATGCTCACGGATTCCGCGGCGCCGTAGTCCCGAGCCTCTTGCGGCTCCGGCGGTGCCGTACGCCGTCACATGGTGGGATCGTCGATGTGGAACGCGGACTCGCGAGCGAGGCGCTCGACGAACCGGCGGTTGATCTCCACGCTCGGCAGGCACATGTGGGCGGCCTTCGCGAGGATGTCGCGCAGCTCGGCCGCTCCGTACTCCTGCTCCGCCTCCAGGTAATACGGCACCGGCGCCAACGGGATGTAGTGATCGGTGCGGTGTGACGGGTCGGCCGGGTCCGTGAACCACAGCGCTTCGAACTTGATCGCGAAGCACCGCACGATGCGCACCTCGAAACCGCGGTCGAGGCGCGCTTCGATCTCGTCGCGCATCGCGCTCAGCTCGACGTCGAGCCGCAGCGACGCGTCCGCGTCGTCACCGCCGGCGTCGAGGCGGAACGCGTAGCGCATGGACTGCTCGGCGGTCTGCAAGCCCGTACCGGCGGCGAGCTGCTCGACGTCCGCCTCGTACATGTCGACCTCCAACGGCTCGTTACCGCGGCGCGGCATGTGCGTCCAGCGCGGAGCGTCGTGCGGCATGCGATCCCGCAACAGCGAGATCTTCGCGCGCTGCGGCGCGCCGGCGCGCGGGCGCGTGAGGATCGTGTAGAACCACCGGCCGGTCTTGTTGTACGCGCGCGTGAACGCGTCGGCGTGCATGTAGCCTCGCTTGGGATCGAGCCACGGATCGCAGAACCCGATGCGCCGGTTCACGACGTCCACCGCCGTGATCGCGACGGCGTGGACCGTTGCGGGAAACCGGATGAGCGCCACGACGGGACGGTCGCGTTCGAGCTCCTTGCGCAGCGTATCGAGCATCACCGGGCGGTGGAACGGCGGTGCGGCGTAGACGCCGTACTCCTGAAGCACCGAGTCGACGTCGTGCGCGGCGTCGCAGCGAAGCTCTAAAACTTTCCCGTTGCAGCACGTCTTGCGCTGCCGCAAGAATTTCGTTGCATACTGACATTGCTTCCGTATAGGACCGCCGTAGTGGTCGACGATCCCTTTGGCGACGGCCGCCCAGCACCAGTTCAGGCCGAATTGGCGTTCCAGCTCGAGCTCGACGGACGCATCCCACCGCGGTTCGTACGGCGCTTCATCAAGCTGTGCATCGGTCACGCCGTCGACGGTGCCCGCCGCGGCGCTATTTCAGTTCGGCCGCGGTCACTCGAGCAGCGCCAGCGCGCGGTCCGGCGTGGCGAGCTGTTCCATCGTGCACTGGCGGGGCGCTTTGTCGGTGCGCCAGCGCAGCGGGCGCGTGCCGTGGCGAATGCGCCCGCTCGTCACCTGGTCGAAGCCGACTTCAATCACGAGATCGGGCTTCAGCTTCACGTAGCTGCGATCGCGCTCGGGATCGCGGCTCCAGCGGCTCGGCGTGGCGTCCGGCGCGCTGCCGGTGAATCCGGGCTCGCCGATGTGCGGCCGCAGGCGCTCGAGCAGATTGCGCTTCTCTTCTGCGGAGAACGCGCTGCAGAAGCCGATGTGGTCGAGCAGCCCCTCATCGTCGTACAGGCCGAGCAGCAGCGAGCCGACCGCCGTGGTCGAATCTTTCGCATAGCGGAAGCCGCCGACGACGCAGTCCGCGGTCCGCGCGCGCTTCACTTTCACCGCCGCATCGCGCGTGCCGCTGGCGTAGGCCACGTCGCGCTTGGCGATCACGCCGTCGAGCGCGCCGCCGACGCGCGCGAACCAGTCGTCGACCACCTTGCGGTCGCGCGTCGCGGGCGAAAGCCGCAGCGTCTCGCCGTCGAGCTGCTCGGCGAAGCGCTCGAGCCGCGCGCGGCGCTCAAAGAGCGGCAGCTCGACGAGGTCGTCACCATCTTCGCTCAGCAGGTCGAAGGCCAGATACCACGCCGGCGTCTGCTTCGAAAGCATGGTCACGCGCGAGGCCGCGGGGTGGATGCGCTGCTGCAGCGCGTCGAACGAGAGCGCGCCGGCGACCGGCACGACGAGCTCGCCGTCGAGCACGAAGCGCTTCGTGCGCAGCTTCTCCAGCGCATCGACGATCTCGGGGAAGTACCGGTGCAGCGGCTGGCCTGCCTTCGACTGCAGCGCCACGTCGCGCCCGTCGCGAAACGCCAGACAGCGGAAGCCGTCCCACTTGGGCTCGTACTGCCACTGCGGGCCGTCGGGCACGTCGGAGACGGCGCGCATCTCCATGGGCGGATAACCGAAAGGAATCACACAGAACGTCCTGCTTAGGCCGATTGCTTCTTACGGGCCGGCTTTTTCGCCGGTTCCGGAATGAACTTCGCGAGATTCAGCCGGCCCGTCGGCTGTTTCATCGGAGCCCACAGATCGCCGGCCTGCACGAAGCGCTCGCGCACGTTGTCGAGGCGGAAGTCCTCGATCTCGATCCCCGCCTCGATCTCGTCGAACGTTACCGGCGTCGACACGGTCGCGCGCGGCGTCGCGCGCACCGAGTACACCGACGCGAGGGTCTTGCCCCACGCGTTCTGGTTGTAGTCGACGAGCACGCGGCCCGCGGGGCGCTTCGCGATGCGGTACTCCGCAGTGATCTGCTCGGGGTGCAACCGCTCCATCGTCTGGGCGAACGCTTTGGCGAACGTCCAGACGTCCTTTTGCAGCGGCCCGCGCTCGATCGGCACGTAGATGTGGATGCCAGCCGAGCCGGACGTCTTCGCGTACGGTGTGATGCCGAGGTCGACCAGCGCGTCGCGCACGTGCAGCGCGACCGCGCGCACCGTCGCGAACGACGTGCCGCCGCCTTTGACCGGATCGAGATCGAAGTGCAGGTAGTCGGGCCGATCGGTGTCGTCGCAGCGCGAGTACCACTCGTTGAGGTCGATGCAGCCAAGGTTCACCAGCCACAGCAGCGACGCGAGGTCGTCCACCATCGGGAAGGCGATG
>JAQBPK010000362.1 GCA_028287565.1 Vulcanimicrobiota bacterium | reverse complement strand
CAGCGCGGTGAGCGCTTGGGTGATCGCGGCCGCGGTGATGAGCAGTGGAACGGCGAGCCCCATCGAGTAGACGAACAGGAAGAACGTCGCCGCGCCGTAGTGCTGCTGCGACGCCTTGAGGATGATCAGCGAGAGGATCGGCCCGATGCACGGCGACCAGCCCGCGGCAAAGCCGATGCCGACCAGGAACGAGGCGAAGAAGGAGCGGTTTACGCTGCGGACTTGGACGCGCTTGTCCATCATGAGCGCCGGGATCTTGAAGAGCCCGATCATGTTCAGCCCGAGGATGATGACGATGGCCCCGCCGATGCGGGCGATCCAGTCCTTCACCGTCGCGCCGAAGATCTGGTCGGACGCGAAGAACGAGCCCAGCGCGCTGACCGACAGCCCGAGCGCCATGAACACGACGGTGAATCCGGCCACGAACGCGAGCGCGTGGAGCATCACCCGAACCCGGCTGGCCGCGTCCGTCTCCGCCTTGAGCTCTTCGAGGCTCGACCCGGTCAGGAACGAGAGGTACGCCGGGATCAGCGGCAGCACGCATGGCGAGACGAAGGAGACGAGCCCGGCGAGGAACGCAGTGGCGAAGTTCAGGTTGACGGCGCTGTTCACGGCACTTCCATTGTTTGACGGCTCTGTAACCCCGCCTTGGTACGCCGCGGTGGCAGCGCCGCGCTGCGCAGGACCGTCCTGCTTCGGTGGCCGCGTAGGGCGCACGAGCCGCGCGCCGTAACCTCGGCGGGGTGAGCCACTGGTTCGTCTATCCGAACATCGACCCGATCGCGTTCCACCTCGGGCCGGTCTCCGTGCACTGGTACGGGCTCTCATATCTCTTCGGGTTCGTCTGCGTCTTTCTGTGGATGAACCGGCCCGACGGCCGGCGGCGCCTCGGGCTCAACACGGACCAGATCCAGGACTTCCTGGTGTACGCGCTGATCGGCGTCCTGATCGGGGGCCGGACGGGCTTCGTGATCGCGGACGTCATCACGAAGCACAACCTCGGCGACTACCTCGCGCACCCGCTGAACTTCATCGCGATCTGGCAGGGCGGGATGGCGTTCCACGGCGCGCTCGTCGGCGTCATCATCGCGATCCTGGTGTTCCTGCGCAAGCATCCCGGCCTCACGTTCGGCATCCTCGGCGACGAGGTCGTCGTGCTGCTGTCGCTCGGGATCTTCACGACGCGGCTCGTCAACTTCATCAACGACGAGCTGCCGGGGAAGCTGTGCGTGCCCGACCGCCCGTACTGCATCAACTTTCCGGCGTACACCGACGGCCCTCGCTACCCGTCGCAGATCTTCGAGGCGATCCTCGACATCCTCACGCTGCCGATCGTCCTGCTCGTGTACCGCCGGCACCCGCCGCCCGGCGTCGTCGCCTGGACGTGGTTCACGATCTACGGCATCACGCGCTCGGTCGCGGAGATTTGGCGCGAGCCCGGCTTCACCGTGCTGGGCCTGGACGGCGGGCAGTTCGTCGCCGTCATCCAGATTTTCGTCGGCGTCGGCATGATCGTCTACTCCTACCGGGTTTCGCGCCTAGCTGCGGCGAAGTGATCGTTCCATGCCCCTCGCCGCCGACTCGGTTGCACAGCGCGTGGCGACGTTGCGCGAACGCGTCGACGAAGTTACCGTCGCGTCCGGGCGCAAGCGGGGTTCCGTGGCGATCCTCGCGGTGACGAAGACGCAGCCGCGCGAAGCGGTGGTCGCGGCTCTGGACGCCGGGCTCACGGACATCGGTGAGAACTACGTGCAGGAAGCGCGCGACAAGTACGACGGCCTGCCGCCGTGCACGAAACACTTCCTCGGGCACGTCCAGACGAACAAGGCCAAGGCGATCGCCGCGCGCTTCGACGTCGTGCAGAGCGTGGACCGGCTCGATGCCGGGCTTGCGCTCGCGAAGGCGGCGCGCGACGCCGGGCGACGTCTGCGCGTTCTCGTACAAGTGAACGTCTCGCCGGCCGAACGGTTCGGAGCGGCGCCGGCCGACGCGCCGGCGCTCGCCGCGCGTTTGCGCGCCGAAGGCTTGCACGTGGACGGCGTCATGGCGATCGGCCCGCTGCAGGGCGACGTGGACGCGGCGTTCGAGACCGCGCGCGACGCGTTCGAGCGCGTGGGCGGGACGACGTTGTCGCTCGGGATGTCCGGTGACTGGGAGCGCGCGGTACGCCACGGCTCCACGATGGTGCGGCTCGGAACCGCGATCTTCGGCGCGCGGCCGGCGAGAGAGAGGAGCTTGGCATGAGCATGTTCGCCCGGATCGGTTCGTGGTTCGCGATCCACGACGAGGAAGAGGACGAGCTCTACACGCCCGACGAGGTCGGCGCGAAGCGCAACGTCGTGCCGATCGGCGAGGCCGCGCGGCGCGGCGGCAGCTCGGTCGCGGTGTTCGCGCCGCGCTCGTTCGGCGACGTCACGGAGATCGCCGACGCGCTGCGCGCGCGCCAGGTCGTCATCGTGAACATTCAAGGCGCGGACCGCAACCTGCTGCAGCGCGTGGTCGACTTCACGTCGGGCGTCGCGTACACGATCGACGGGCGCATCCAGAAGCTCGCGGAAGCGATCTATCTGGTCGTGCCGGCGGGCGTCAGCGTGAACTCGGCCGGCGTGCGCGAGCAGCTCGACAACGACGGCATTTTGGGCATCAAGGACCTGCGCTGATGGCGAAAATCACGATCATCGACATCCAGCACAAAGAGTTCAAGAAATCGCTGCAAGGCTTCGACCGCAACGAGGTCAACGAGTTCCTCGACGAGATCATCGAGACGCTCGAGGACGAAGCGCAGATGCGCACCGCGCTGCAGGGCGAGATCGCCGATCTCCGCGAGCGCCTCTCGCATTTCAAGGCGATGGAGGAGTCGCTGCAGTCGACGCTGCTGCTCGCGCAGCGGACCGCCGACGAGGTAAAAGCGGCCGCGCACAAAGAGGCCGACCTCATCAAGCAGCAGGCCCGGTTCGAAGCGCAGCGCGAGATCTCGTCGCTGGCCGACCAGATCTACGAGTCGCAGCGCGAGGCGCAGCGCCATCAGGACACCGCGGAAAAAGCGAAGAGCGAGCTGCGCTCGCTGCTGATGTCGCATCTCGCGATCCTGGAACGCACGCCGACGGGGCCGGCGTTCGCGTCCGCCGCTCCGGCTGCCGTGGAGACGAGCACGCCGGTGTCGTCGAGCGCGTCTGCCGGAAACGGCGAAACGGACGCGCTGGAGCAGTTGCCGCTCGGCAACGGCTCACAGAGGCACCTTATCGTCGAGTAGCGCCGCGCGCTAGGCGCGCGCGAGCTCGGCCCGCATCTCCTTGGCCCCCAGGGGCTGGTTGTAGATCGGCGAGCCCGGCTGTTGCTTGCGGCCGCCCTCCACCAGCCCACCGTTGTCGACCGGGTCGAAGCCGATCTCGTCGATAAGGTCCATCACGACGCGCTTGGCGGCCGGATCGTCCGAGGCGACCGGTATCGCGAGACGGTCCTTCTCGCCGTTGGGCTTCCCTTCGCTCGCCAGCCGCTTGTAGAAGATCGTGTTGAACGCTTTGACGATGCGCGCGCCGGGGACCAGGGCGCGCGTGAACTCCGTCGCGGTCTTCGAGCCGAGGTCTTCGATCTCGAAGTCTTCGGTGTACGGGTTCATCGCGTCGATGACGATCTTCTCGTCCCAGCCCTCGATCTCGCCAAGGGTCTCTTCACGCTTGGTCCAGGGGACCGCGATCAGCACGACGTCGCTGCCGTCGACAGCGTCTTGCGGATACGCCGCTTCCGCGTTCGGCCCGATCTCCGCGACCAGCGCACGCAGCGACTCCGGGCCGCGCGAGTTGGCGATTCGCACGTGATGCCCCGCGCGCGCGAACAGGCGCGCGGCATTTCCTCCGATATTGCCGGAGCCCAAGATCCCGATCTCCATCCGTTTCCTCTACTTGCGGCGAGAGACCGCTCCCACCGGCGCTGCATGGAAGTTACGCCACGAGGCTTGGAGGTCCCGCGGAACGGTTGCCTGCCCGCCTGAAGACAGCGTTTTTCCGGATGCGGCCGATCGCTTTGAGCTGGCGCTAGGTTGTAGACCGGCCATCCCGGCGGCTCCGTTCTCAGCTGGACCTGGGTGGCTTTCGCGGGAAGTGCCGGGCCAAGTGCTGGGCCACTTCTTCGATCCCAGCTTCTAGACCGGCGGTTGGGTCGCCGCGACGAAAATGCTTCTCGACGGTCGCGGCCACGCCGTCCCACACTGATTGCGCGAGCCGCTCGTGCGCGGCCACGTCGCCGACGACGGCAAATTCGCGCCGCGCCGGGACGACGAAGAAGTGCACGGCATTGCGACCGGGCGCGCGGGATAAACCGTGGCGATGGAGAGCGCGCACTGCAGCAGCGTGAACGTCTCCCTCGAGATGCGGCGCGATCGACACGGAGATCGGCGCGCCGGTGATCTCTTCGGCGCCAGCGATCGCGGCGCGAAGGCGCTTCCGGTCGACGAACCGGTGAAGCCGCATATTCACCACGAACCGCTCGCCCCTCCGCCGCCGGAAAACCCGCCGCCGCCCGAAAATCCGCCGCCGCCGGAAAACCCGCCCCCGGAAAACCCGCCGCCGCCGGAAGACCCGCCGCCTCCGGACGTCCAACCCGAGGAAATCGTGCTCCAAAACCAACCCTTCCGGCGGTGCCGGAGGCTGCGGGAAATGACGATTTCGCGCCTCGGAATGCGTCCGACCAAAACGAAAACGCCGCCGATCATCAACAAGATAACGAGAAATCCGATTCCGACGATAGCCCAGTCCCCGGCGGAGTCTGACGCGCCCGTGGATGGCGCAGCACGCTCACCCGACGTCTCGCCGCCGATCGTGGTGAGGATGCGGCCGACACCGGCGACCAGCGCTGCATCCGGCTGGCCGGCGCGCAACTTGGGCGTGATGCTCTCGCGGATGATGCGCGACGCGGTCGCGTCGGGGACGGTTTGCTCCAAGCCGTACCCGACCTCGATCCGCACCTTGCGGTCGGCCGAGAACACGAAAAGGATCAGACCGTCGTCCAATCCTTTGCGGCCGACCTTCCAGCGCCGGAACGCGCGGACGGTCCAGTCCTCCATCGGCGTATCGCCGGTCGTCGGCGTTACGTAGACGAGAATCTGGTGTCCCGTCTTGGTCTGATACGCGCGCAGGCGAGCGTCCAGCGACGCGACGGTCTGCGGTTTGAGAAAACCGCTCGTGTCGGTGGCCCATCGCACCGGCGACGGCGGGATGGAGAGCTCGGCGCCGCTTGCCGCGGCCGCCGCGGCGATCAGGATCAGCGACAGCAGCGCGAAGAACCGGCGAAGCGCGCCCATCGAGCTAGAATTTCACCTGCGGAACCGTTTCCGAACCCGGTTGCGACTTGAAGTACGCCTTCTCGCTGAAGCGCGGACCGAACAGTCCCGCGACGAAGACGGCCGGAAACGAATCGCGCGTCGTATTGAATGCCTGCGCCGCCTTGTTGAAACGCATCCGCTCAACCGCGATCCGGTTTTCCGTGCCCTCGAGCTGCGCCTGCAGATCGGCGAAGTTCTGGCTCGCCTTGAGGCTCGGATAGTTCTCGGCGACGGCGAGCAGGTGCGAGAGAGCCGACGAGAGCCCGTCCTGCGCGGCGCTGAACTTCGCGAACGCGGCGGGGTCGTTCGGCACACCGCTCCCGAGGGTGATACCGCCCACCTTGGAGCGCGCCTGCGCGACGGCGATATACGTGCTCTTCTCGAAATTCGCGGCGCCCTTGACCGTCCCCACGAGGTTCGGAATGAGATCGGCGCGTCGCTGGTAGACGCTTTCCACTTGAGCCCACTGCGACTGGACCGCCTGGTCGAGCGACACCAATCGGTTGTAGGTCCCGGCCAGCGTCATGACCACGACGAGCACGATGATGACGAGGCCGCCCGCTGCGATCGCGCCGTTTCGCGTACGAATGAGTCTGCCCTCCGGTATTCGAGCGATCAGCCCGGGACGACCGCGAAGTCGAGATTCTTCACCGCTGCGCCGTTGAGCGAGACGGTGCAACGGTATTTACCGACGGGCCACGGGTTCGGCAGAGAGAACTTTGCATCGGCCGTATTGTCGATCACGCCCGTCGTAAGGTCGGTTGCGACGATCTTCTGGTTCTTCATTCCGCCCGCATCGAGAGCGATGTACTCGATGTGAAGCTTCGCGCCGCTTTCGATCTTGTTCAGCGTCGAGACGCAGTGCATCGGGCCGTCCTTCGGGTGGAACTCCGAGACGGTATCGCCGATACCGCCGCTGCCGTTGTCTTTGGCAAGTTGGACGTTTTCGACGGCGAGCGGTCCTTTGTCGCCCGAGCACGCCGTCGAAGCGAATAAGAGCGCGGCGCCGAGCGCGAGCATGAGCGGGGCACGGGACATGCGTGGTCACTTCCTGTTGTAATGACGGTTGGGCAACCAGACGACCACGGTTCGTATACGCGAATCGTGGTTCCGGTGGAACGTCGTTGAGCGACGGGTTCGCTCAAACCTGCCATACGTCGGCTCCGGAGACACGATCTCGGATGGGCTGAACCCGGTCAAACCGGGCGCGCACACGGCGGCAACAGCGCGGTCACGCTGCGGCAAACGCCGTTCGGCACTATCGGTGCATGGACGGACAACACTGGATGGCGAGCGCGATGCGGGCGGCGCGCTCGCAGCTCGACATCGCCACGCACAACCTCGCCAACGCCTCGACGGACGGATTCCGCCGGGCAGTCGGCACGACGTCGATCGGCGCGCGCGGGCTCGCGGTCTCCGAGCGCACGGTGCACGAGCAGGGCGCGGTGCGCACGACCGGACGCCGGTTCGATCTCGCGCTGCTCGGCGACGGCGCATTTCGCGTCGGCGGCACGGCGACGCATGAGGACTCGTTCACGCGCGAAGGCGCGTTCACGCGGGACCGCGACGGCTTTCTGACCGACGACCGCGGCCGGCGTTTGTACGGCGCGCACGGGGCGCTGCGCGTCTCGGAAGACGCGACGATCGCGAGCGACGGCAGCGTGCGCGACCACGGGCGCGTCGTCGACCGCATTCCCCTCCCGGCGGGAACGCATCTCCTCGCCGGCGTGCTCGAGACGAGCACCGTCAACCCGGTGTCCGAGACGCTCGCGATCCTGACCGCGCAGCGCGCGTTCGAGACGGCGCAGAAAACGCTCGCCGCGATCGACGCGGCGCGCGAGAAGGCGGCGAACGACGTGGTGCGCGTCCGATGAACCGCGCGATGTTCGCCGCGGCGAGCGGCATGGCGGCGCAGCAGACGCAGCTGGAGATCGTCGCGGACAATCTCGCGAACGCGGACGTCGCGGGCTTCAAGAGCGCAGCAGCAACGTTCGCCGACGTGCGCGCCGGATCGCTCGGGCTTGGCACGACGAGCGTCGGAAAGCACGCGGTGTTCGCGCAGGGCAAGCTCGTGCGCAGCGGCGGCGCGTTCGATCTGGCGATCGACGGGCCGGGTTTTTTCGTGGTCGAGCGCGGCGGCGCGAAGGCATATACGCGCAACGGCGAGTTCGCGCGCGACCCCGATGGGACGCTGCGCAACAGCGCGGGCTGGGCATTGCGCGGCGTGCGGATCCCGGCCGATGCGCTCAGTGCGCGTGTCGAGCGCGATGGGCGCGTCGTCGTCGACACGCCGGCGGTTAAAGGCCGCACGCTCGCGCGCTTGCAGCTCGCGTCGTTCGCATCGCCGGAAGCGCTGCGCCCGCTCGGCGCGACGCTATTCGCGGCGACCGATGCCTCGGGACGCGCGCGCACGTTCGCACCCGGCGCGCACGGCGGTCCGTCGATCGCGTTCGGCATGCTCGAACGCTCCAACGTCTCGATCGTCGAGGCGATGATGCAGATTCTCGGCGCGCAGCGCGCGTACGAGGCCAACGCAAAGGGAGTGCAGGCCGCAGATGAGATGCTGCGCATCACCAACAACCTCCACCGCGGCTGACGCGATGCGGGTCGAGGAGCAGCGCGGGCCGCGCGACGTCGCGAGCGCGGTGCTCTTCCGCGAGATTCTCAAGCCGCTCGCGCGCGGGCTGGGCCCGGTCGGTGAGATCGCGCTCGGCACGGTCGCCGACGAGCTCTTCGCGCGGAAACGCCGATGAGCGAGAATGCAACCGGCGATGCCGGCAAGGAGCGCACGTGCGCCGCGCGCGAGGAGCGCATCCGTGCGCTGCTGCCGCTCGTGCGGCACATCGCCAGGCGCGTGCACCGCATGGTGCCGATGAGCGACATCGAGGACCTGATCGGCGAGGGTTGCATCGGGCTCGTGCGCGCGGTTGACGCGTTCGATCCGGTGCGCGGCATTCCGCTCGAGCAGTACGCACGGCGGTTGATCCTGGGCACGGTGTTGAACGGCGTGCGCCGCATGGACCCGGTAACGGAACGCATGCGCCGGACGCTCCGCTTCGCGAACAAAGCGCGTTACGCGCTGGCGCAGGAACTCGGCACGCTACCGAGTTTGAGCGCGATGGAGCAGCGGTCGCCGGGCTTGTCGCACGCCCGCACTGAAGCACACCGCCGCGCCTCTCTGTCGCTCGACTACCCGCTTCCGAGCCGCGAAAAACTCGAGATCGACCGTTCGGACGACCCGCAGAACCTGATCGGCACGCGCCTCGAACGCGAGCGCATGTACGGTGCGATCGCGGAGCTTCCGGCGCGCGAGCGCCGGATCGTACTCGCGCACTACTTCGCCGAACGCAAGCTGCGTGATATGGTCGCGCCGCTGCAGATATCACCGCAGCGCGTCTCGCAGTTGCACCTGAAAGCGCTCCGTCACCTGCGCGAGACGCTGGCGTCGGAAGCAGCATGAAAGACGCAGCAACTCCGAGCCTCGCGCTCGAACCGCCGATGCTCGCGCTCGACCCGTCACAGCTCGTGTATGAACCCGCATCGCCCGCCATCGCTGGGCCGTCGCTTGCGGCGGCGCGGGCCGCCGATGGCGGATTCGATGCGCCCCCGACGCTGCCGCGCGATCATCCCGCCTGGCAGCGCGACGTGCTCGCTGTCTCCGCGCGCGTGCGCGCCATTCTCGGACGCATGCGGCCCGTTGCGATCCGCGTGCTGACGTTCTGGGATCACGTCGTCCGCCGCGTGAGCGTCGGTGGACGGCATTTGGAAGTCGACCCGAGCGGCTGCTATCGCGTGCGCTAGCGCGATCTGGGCACGGAGAAGCCGTCGGTGAGCGTCTTCATGAAGGCGACGATGTCGTTCTCTTCCTGATCGGTGAGTCGCAGCGCGCCGATGGTCTTGTCCATGTTCGCGCTGTCTTCGGGCGCGGGCCAGCACGTGACGTTAACCCCGCGCGCACCGGCCGCGCAGCGAGGCAGCGTGTCGCGCGTGTTGTAGAAGTGGACGACGTCTTTCAAGCTCTTGAAGTAGCCGTTGTGCATGTACGCCTTGACGAAGCTCGGATTCGGGCGCTTGTCGACGTTCCGGATCGTCGGGACCTTCACTTTGGCCTCGTACTGCGGCGCCAGCTTCACCCACGCTGCGTTGGGGCTGTTGGGCCCGGTCAGGAACGTGCCGACGCCCTTGTCGATGAACGCGCTGCCGGCGGAGTTGACGATGTAGCCGTATCGGTCGGGTTTGTTCTCGCTGTAGAACGCCAGCGCCGCATTCCTCGGCACGCCGAGGTTCGACGGCGTTTCGTCGGTGAACAACGGCCGCACGTCGGCCGCCGCGGTGTGCTGGTTGCTCCCGCTCCCGTTTCCGTCGAGATGACAGGTGTTGCACTTCGCCTTCCCCCGGAAGAGGTCGAACCCGCGTTGCTCCTGTGCGGTCAGCTTCACGGTCCCGGCGAGAAACGCGTCGAACTTCGACGAGAACGGGCTGACCTCGGACGAGCCCTCGTACGCCGCGATCGCATAGGCGATCTGATCGTACGTCGCATGCGAGCGTCCGCGATCGATCGCGCTCAAGCGCATGACGGCCGGATTTTCGTTCGGCTCCAAGCTGTTCGCGTTCTTCTGCTGGAGCGGGCCGCTGGGGGTTCGGCACACCTGGTCAGCGTTCGCCGGCCAGTCGATCGCGAACGCCTGTGCGCCCCATACGGTCTCGAAGAGCTTTCGATACGGGCGTGACTTCAGGCGGTAGACGGCGCACGCCGTGTCGGGAAAACCCATCTCCACCGGGTTGATGGGCGGCCTCTCGGCTTGTTCGGCGGTCGCGTTCCCCGTACGCCAGCCCGTCGCCCGCATGTCCCAGAAGTTGCCGCCGTAGAAGTTCTGCTGCGCCGCATCGTAGTGGAGCACCGGCGAATAGACCGCGTACGCGGCACTCTGCGGCTTGCGCTGACTGAAGCGCTGCCGAACCGATCCCGGATACGCGACGGTGCTGGTGTTGAACGCCTGGACCCCTCCGGTGAAGCCCGTTTGCGGCATGTGGCAAAACGCGCACGCCTCGTTGCCGTTCACCGAAAGGTGCCGGTCGAAAAAGATCAGCTTGCCCAGCAGCTCGACGCGGTGCGAGCGATCCATTCGCGACGGATCCATCGCGCCGAGCGCCTTCGACTCTTCTCGATCGATCTGCGCCACGATGTCGGATAGCGTCGCTTGCCGAGGCACGCCCTTCTGCGCCGAAACGCGCTCGGCGGCGAAGAACGCAACTTGCAGCAGCGTGAACACGATGAGAACCAGGATCGCTCGTCGCACGGTGACTGCCGAAATCGCCGGCGACGTCTAGCGCGAGTTCGCCGTCGCCGGCGTCGCGCGTACGAACTGGCCCCACAGCCGCCGGCCCATGCTGGACGCCGCGGGGCCAAACGCAACCGCGATTCCGCGCGGTGTGAACCGACCGGCGAACGGCCGGCTGCCGATCTGCAGGGATAGGGTTCCCGTGCCGGTAACGCTACCGGTGACCTTCGTGGGGTTGCCGAAGTCCGGTGCGTACGTTCCCGTGATGGTCTTGTCGGGATCAAATGTCAGCGTCATCGTCCCGAAGTCCACGTCGAACGCCCGAATCTGCCAGTAGTCGACGGTCGCCGGGTCGAGAAACGTCTTGTAGGTGAACGTGACGTGCTGATTCGGCGGCGGTGTCGGTGCCGGTGTAACCGTCGCGCACAGCGCCGCCACCGGAACTTCGACCATCGCGAAGATCGCAAACGCGAGCGGCACCAGCATCCGGCGCAAGGCAGTCATCGCGAGGTCCTTTCAGAGCGCGGCCACGGCCATCATAGGATCGCGGTTCTTTCAGAGAGCGGCCAGAGAGACGGCGCTGCGAGCGGGAGGAAACGCCGCATCGCCCTGGGAGTTCGGCGCGAACTCACCAGACACGTGGAGGCGCCCATGCCGGACAAGACGTTCAAACTCGTGGAGCTCGTTGGGGTATCCGAGGACTCAATTCAGCAGGCGGTGCGCAATGCGGTCAAGCGCGCTTCGGTCAGCCTGAAGGGGCTGTCGTGGTTCGAGGTCACGCAGATCCGCGGGCTGATCGCGGACGGCGACGTCAGCCAGTTTCAGGTCACGCTGAAAGTCGGCTTCCGCCTCCTCGGCGAGGAAGATCTCAAGGACGACTGACCGCGCCGTTCACGGGCACGTGCCGATCACGTAGTAGTTCGTGCCCGTCTTCTTGAGCGTCGTCTGGTAGAAGACGTTGTCCAGGCCCATGTTCTGGTTCGAGCCGTTCGCGAGCGCGTAGCCGCCGCCGTCGTGCGCGCGGCCCGCTTGGACGTGCGCGTAGTTCGATGCTGTGTAGCAGACCGGTGCCGGCGTGGGCGTTGCGGTCGGGGCGGGCGTCGGGGTCGGCGTGCCGCCGCCGGTCGGCGTCGGGCTCGGCGTCGGCGTGGCGGTCGTGCCGGACTGAACGCGGTCGACCATCTTCTTGATCGCCTGCATCTGCACACCCGACTTGAGCGCGTAGTTCGAGCCCTCGAAGCCCCACCAGTCCCAGCACCCGTTCGGGTTGTTGGGCGTGCTGCTCGAGACCTGATACGGATAGAGCACGAGGAGGTTGTTCGTGTCGGCGTACTTGTTCAGGCCCGCTTCCGTGACGAACTTCGTGCCGATGTTCGCCTGCGTCTGCACGCAGCCGTCGAGCGCGACGATCAGCCGGCACTGCGTGCCGCTCGCGCAGCCGTTCGGCACGTATATGTACCCGTTCGTGTCGAGATCGTTCGCGCCGCCGCCGTACGGCGTTTGGTCGAAGTTAATCAGCGTTCCGGTCGCCGCGCCGGTGTTGCGCGCGTTCACCGCACCGTAGAAATACGTCAGCCAGGTCTTCTGCGAGTCGTAGCCGCTGCAGTTGATCATGTACGGGCTCGCCGTCGTGCCGCACGCTACCTCGCCGTCCAGCGATTCCCAGCCGTGTCCCGCGGCGTACGTGTTGTCGTACTTCGTCGCCACACCATAGTGCTGGTACTCGGTGTTGAGGTCGTTCATCGTCTTCGGATAGACGGTGTAGTCCGACGTGCCCGACCACAGATATGCTTTCTGTCCGTTCAGATTGCTCTTGGGGTCGATCGTTCCGGCCGCGGACTGGGTGTCGAGATAGCTCTCGGACGCGGACAGCGAGCTCGCCGTCGCGTACTGGCACGTCGTCTGCGCCGTCGACAAGCTGTTCTGCGCACAGTAGTACGGCCCGCCCGCATAGATCGCCGCGTAATGGAACGTCCCGGAGAACGCGACGTGCAGCTGCACCGCCATGAAGCCGCCGGAGGATATCCCCGCGACGGCGGTCTTCGTCTTGTCGACATTGTAGGCGCCCAAGCTCGCGAGGCTGCGTACGGCGCGCTGCTGCTCGTCCGGGCTCGTTCCGGCTGGGACCGCCTTTGTTGCGCCGCCTCCACCGCATCCGGCGGCGACCGCTCCGGCAAGGACGGTGAGCGCGATGAGGCGCGAGAACGACGGATACAGGCGCATGGAAACTTCCTCCCCGCTGAAGCGAGCGCAGACGAAACAAGTCTCCACGGCGGCCCGCTTATCCTGCGGTTCGATCCAGGAGGCGACATTGGCCGGAGTCCGCGCCGCGGCCGAATGCCCGCACTGCCACGAACCTGCCGTTGCCGCAGGCTCGCGCGCTCGCATCGCGGGACTTCACCCGCGCTGCACGCCGGAGGGCCGCTTGCCGTGACGACACTTCATCACCGCGCCGCCTCGCTCGCGCTCGTCGCCATCGCGCTCGCCGTCGCGGGCTGCGGCGCCGGCGGCTCGTCGTCCGCCCCCGGCGCCCCGGCGGCCACACCGACCCAGGTACCGCTGAATTCCGTGCACACCGTCTCGCCCGCGCAGACGGATCCCACGATCACGACCGCGTTCGAATCGCACATCGCGATCGCGCCGGGCCGGGCGACGAGCCCGGTCCTCGTCGTCTATCTGCCCGGAACGGGCGGTTCGCCTGCGGGCGCGAGCGCTTTTTTGAACGTGTCGGCGAACGCGGGCGCGCATGCGATCGGATTGATGTATCCCGACGTGCTCGCGATCTTGGAAGACTGCGGCGACGATCCGGCGTGCTACTTCCCGATCCGGCTGCAGAAGTTCGACGGCGTTTCGCGCTCGCCGATCGACGCAGTCGGCCCGAACGATGCAATCCTCAACCGGCTCACGAAGCTGCTGCTGTTTCTCGACGCGCACTTTCCGTCGGAAGGCTGGAGCGCGTTCTTGAGCGGCAACGCGCCGAGGTGGTCGTCGATCGTGCTGTGCGGCGGTTCGCAAGGCGCCGGTGAGGCCGCGGCGATCGGGAAAGTCGTCACGCTCGCGCGGGTCGTGCAGCTGTCAGGCACGGTGGACGCGGTGAATCTGCCCAGCGGAAGACTCGCGCCTGCAACATGGGTCGGAATGCCGGGCGCGACGCCCACGTCGGCGTACTATGGTTTCGATCATACCGCCGATCAATTTCATGCGAAGATCGTGCTGGATTGGACCGCGCTCGGCCAGGATGCGTTCGGTCCGCGCACGCTGGTCGACACGTCGTCGCCGCCCTACGGCGGATCGCACGAGTTGATCACGTCGCTACCGGTCGCCAACCCGCACGCGTCAACCGTCGGCGACGGCGCGACGCCGCTCGATGCGAACGGAGTTCCGCTGTTCGCGCCCGTCTGGAGATACATGCTGGGGCTTTAGCGCTCCCGCCTGCGAGCTGGTCCGCTACGGCGGAGCCACGCTGCCGTTGCAGTGCCACTGCTCAGGCCGTGCCACCCAGTTGTCACAGATCGTCGATATGCTACCAAGATGGCGGGGGCACGTGGAATTGACGAGCGGATTGATCATCAGCCCGAGCTCGTCTTCGGACTGATCGGAGCGCTGGGCGCCGGGCTCGCCTCGGTCGGCGATGCTCTGCGGCGAGAGCTTCGCGACGTCGGATATCGCGTTGGTGATGATCCTATCAAGCTGAGCCGCCTGATGCACCGTCTTCCGGGACGCCCATTCGAGGATTTGTTTCGCCACGGAAAACAGGCGGGCGTAGAAACCTACATGGACGCCGGCACCGCACTTCGCGAGCGGCTGCGGCCCGATGCCTTGGCGTTGTTTGCGGTCAGCGCGATGCGCGTAGCGCGGCCTCGAGAGTTTGGGGAGCCGCCGGATGGACCGGCCAAAGGCGTTGCGTTCATTCTAGATTCGTTGAAGCATCACGAGGAAGTTGAAACATTGCGGCGGCTTTACGGTGCGGCCTTTATAGCGGTTGGTGTGTACACGCCGTACAAGCAGCGGCTTGATGCGGTTTGCAAGCGGCTGCAAATGAGCGCGGGGCATGGAAACCCTGATGACTATCGACATGAAGCCGAGCGGCTCATCGAAAAGGACCAAGACGAAGAAAACCAGCCGTTCGGACAGCATGTCAGCGACGCCTTTGCGCTAGCTGATGTCGTCGTTTCGACTGCAGCCGGTGAGGTGTCGTCGATCGATCGGTTCATCAAGCTGCTGTTCGGTGACTGGACCAAAACGCCGACACGGGATGAAGTCGGTATGACATACGCGCAAGTCGCGGCGTACCAATCGTCGTCCATGGCGCGGCAGGTCGGTGCGGCAATCTGCCGGGCCGACGGTTCGGTCGTCGCTACCGGAATGAACGACGTCCCAAAGTTCGGTGGAGGGATATTCGACGCGAACGATCTCTCGCAGAAAAAGCCGGACGTCCGGGATTTCAGCGCGTTCGGATACGATACGAGCGACAACCAAAGACGCGAGCTCTTGGAAGACGTCCTCCGGCGCCTCATCAAGATGCAAGTCATGAGCTCGATGACCGAGGGCGATGCGCACATCGCCGCAGAGCTGATGCTGCGCGAGCGCGGTAGCCTGATGAGGCAGGCAAAGTTCATGGGAACCATCGACTACATCCGCGCAATGCACGCGGAGGCTGCGGCCTTTTCCAATGCAGTCCGGCACGGCATCTCCGTTAGTGGCTGCACGCTCTACGTCACGACGTTCCCATGTCATGACTGCGCGAAGCAGATCATCGCCGCCGGCATTCATCGTGTCGTCTACATCGAACCGTACACCAAGAGCCTCGCGCAGACGTTCTACGACCTGCAAATTGACGTCGATGGATCTAATCACGCACAGGACACCGTGAAGTTCCATCCCTTCGTCGGTGTCGCGCCGCGCCGCTATCGCGAGCTATTTGTGATGACCGGCACAAGAAAAGACCGTACCGGGCGGTACCAGGAGTGGAATAAGGTGGAAGCAATTCCACGTCTACCCGAGACGTTGGCCGGCTCGACGGCACGAAGCGCGGGTGAAAAGGCGGAACTGCACACGTTCGACGAAGAGGTCGCGCGCATGGGTCTGACGCCGCTATGAGCTTTCCTCGCTATTCGTATTATTCGCACAGTCCACAACGGACGGGAGCAGTGGCATGAGAGACCTTCCTGATGGCTGGTATGAAGAATCGATGCGTCCGCTCCGCGAGGA
>JAQBPK010000327.1 GCA_028287565.1 Vulcanimicrobiota bacterium | reverse complement strand
CGCCCGCGCGCCGCCCAGCGCCGCGCGCGCGTACAGCACTTCGCCGCACGACTCGCCCGGCGCCGTCGCCGCCACGCTGCGCCGGCGCAACGCGAGCCGCTGGCCGTACTCCAGCCAGCGCAGCTCTTCGACCGGCGACAGCGAGACGTTGCTGTCCGAGCCGATGCCGAGCGCACCGCCCGCGGCGAGATACGGGCCGAGCGGAAAGACCCCGTCGCCGAGGTTCGCCTCCGTCGTCGGGCAAAGTCCGGCGACCGCGCCGCTGCGCGCGAGCGCGTCGCACTCGTTCGCGTCGATCTGCGTCGCGTGCACCAGACACCAGCGCGCATCGACGTCGTGGTTGGCGAGCAGCCACGCCACGGGCCGCGCGCCCAGCGCCGCGCGAACCGCGTCGACCTCGCGCTCCTGTTCGGCGATGTGAAGATGCACGGGAACGTCGGACGGCGAGCCGTCGAGAAGTGCGCGCAGCTCGGCCGGCGTGACGGCGCGCAGCGAGTGCGCGCACGCGCCGACAACGACGTCGGGATCGTTCGCGTGATCGCGGCGGAGCGTTTCGGCGATCGCGAGCACGTCGTCGGGATCGGTCGCGAAGCGCCGCTGGCGCTCGTGGAGCAGCGTGCCGCCGGCGTCCGCGTGCGCGTAGAGCGCGGGCAGCAGGCAGATCGCGATGCCGGCCTCCTTCGCGGCGGCGATCAGCGCGCGCGAGGTCGCGGCCCTGTCGGCGTACCACGCGCCGCTCGGATCGCGATGGAGGTAATGGAACTCCGCCACGGCGGTGTACCCCGCGAGCAGCATCGCGCGGTACGCGCCGAGCGCGATCGGATGCAGCGCGTCCGGTTCGAGCTTTTCCGCGAGCGCGTACATCGCGGCGCGCCACGTCCAGAAGTCGTCGTCCGCGGAGCGCCGCCGTTCCGCGCTCCCCGCCATCGCGCGCTGGAACGCGTGCGAGTGCAGATTGGGCATCCCGGGCACGACCGGTCCGTCGAGCACCTCGGCATCGCGCGGCGCGGCGCCCGCGCGCACGTCGAGGATCGTGCCGTCGGGCGCGATCTCGAACGCGACGCCGGGAGCCCAGCCGCCGGGGAGGAACGCCTCCCGCGCGAAGATGCGCATCGAAGCATGAAGCGCCGCGGCCGCGGCTGAATCCTTGGCCGCACCGAGCAGCGTGCTCCGGGGAGGCGACCGCCGTGAATCCCGAATTCTACGAACGGCTCGATTTGCGCGTGCGCGCGCTCGAGCACGTCGTGCACGGCCTGCGCGCGGATCTCGACGCCGCGCGCGTCCCGCCGCCGGAGGCCGCGTCCGGGGCCGGCTTCGACGCGGCCGCCGCGGCGGCGCGACACCCCGAGCCCGTTGCGGCACCGCCGCCGGTGCACGAGGAACCTGTTGCCGCGTCCGCCGGCGCACCGCCGCCAAGGCAGCCGACGGCGTACGAGCAGATGTTCGGCACTGCGCCGCCCCGCGAGATGCACGCCATCTTCGAGCGGCCCGCGGAAGCGCCGGCGGCGCCCGAAGGGGGCGCGCCGTCGCACCCGGCAACGCCGTCGAAGCCTGCGGTGTCGCTGGAGACGCTGCTCGCGGGACGCGGGCTGTTGCTGGTCGGCATGCTGCTCGTGCTGCTGGCGGCGGCGTTCTTCTTGAACGTCGCGATCGCGCGGGGCTGGCTCGGACCCGCCGAGCAAGTGCTGCTCGCGCTCGGTGTGGGCTCCGGCCTGATCGTCTACGCGGCGCGGCGCATCGGCCGCGACCTCACGTTCCTGTCCGAAGGTTTGACCGGGCTCGGCGCCGGCATCGACTACCTCGCGCTGTGGGCGTCCGTCGCGGTGTTCCCCGAGCTGCACGTGCCGCGCCCGCTCGCGTTCGCCGGGATGGTGGTCGTAACGGCGGTGCTCGCGCTGCTCGCGACGACGCGGCGCTCGGAGCGGCTGGCGCTGCTCGGCCTCATCGGCGGTTACATCACGCCGGTCTTGCTCGCGAGCGGCGTGCCCGACCGGGAATTCTTAGCGGCATATCTCTTGATTCTCAGCGCCACGATGCTGGCGATCGGGGTGCGTTCGTCGTTCCGCTCGATCGAGGTGCTGACGTTCATCGCCGTCGCGTGCTATTCGCCCGCGTTCATCATCGACCGCCCGCACCACTGGACCAACGAGATGTGCGCGACCGCCGCGACGACGTTCTTCGCGACGTTCGCGCTCGCATACACGCTGGGCGCGCTGTACGACGGCAAGGTGACGCGCACGCGGCTGACGCTGCTCGTATTCGACACGCTCGGCTACGTGCTCGTGCTCGAAACGCTGTTCTGGCGTTGGCAGTCGGCGCTCGGCGAAATGCTGCTCGTGCTCGCCGTCGCGCTGCTCGCCGCCGCACGCATCGCCGCGCTTCCGCGCCGCTTGTCGTCCGCGTATCTGTATCTCGGCTTGTCCGTAGCGACGCTGGCATTTGCAGCGTTGTTCCAGGGATTCTCGCTGACCGACGTGTTCGCGGTCGAAGCGGGGCTGCTCGTGCTGATCGGAATGCGCGTCGCCGACCGGTGGCTGTCGCTTGCGGGCGCCGCGCTGTTCGTCATCGTCGGCTGCGTGCTGCTCGGCGACGCGGCGAGCGATCCGCCGCAGCACGCGGTGCTGAACTCGCTCGCGCTGGGGTTCGCGATCTACGTCGCTTCGCTGGGCTTCGCGCTGTCGCGTCTGAAGACGGCGGAATTGTCGGAGCGTGCGAAGCGCGGCTGGTGGGCGGCCGGAACGATCGCGCTGCACGTGGTCGCGCTGGCCGGTCTGTCGCGCGAGTGCGTCGACGTCCTCGGCGGGCCCAAAGGGCTCGACGGCATGTCGAACGACGCGCAGCTCGGGCTGTCGGCAATTTGGACGCTCTACGCGACGGGCTTGTTCGCAGCGGGGATGGCGCGCCACCAGGCACTGTGGCGGTGGCTGGGCCTAGGACTGTTCGGCTGCACAATCTTCAAGGTATTCATCGTCGATCTCGCCGCGCTCGACGTCGTGTACCGCATCCTGTCGTTCCTGGGTCTCGGAATCGTGCTGGTCGGCGTCTCCGCATGGTACCAGCGCACGATGGCACGGCAGGCCGCCGAACCCGAAACGTGAGCGAAGCGGTCCTGTACGACACGCTCTGGACCAATGCGCGGCTGGCGACGATGATGCCGGGCGGCGTGCCGTACGGCGCGATCGAGGACGGCGCGCTCGCCGCGCGCGACGGCGAGATCGCGTGGATCGGCCCGCGCGCCGAATTGCCTGATGCGCCCGAACGGCTCGCGGCGCGCGTGATCGACGCGGGCGGGCGCTGGATAACGCCCGGACTGATCGACCCGCACACGCATGTGATCTTCGGCGGCGACCGCGTCGGCGATTTCGAGCGCCGCGTCGCGGGCCAGAACTACGTCGCGGCGGCGAGCGGCGGCAGCGGGATCGCGCACACCGTCGCAACGACCCGCGCAACCGATGAGGACACGCTCTATCGCGGCGCTGCGCGGCGGCTGCGCACGATGATCGCGAACGGCACGACGACGGTGGAAATCAAATCGGGGTACGGGCTCGACGTGGAAACGGAGCTGCGGCTGCTGCGCGTCGCGCGCCGGCTCGGGGACGAGCTCTGCATCACGGTGCGAACGACATATTTGGGCGCGCACGTCGTGCCGCCGGAGTACGCCGACCGTCGCGACGAGTATTTGGATCTCGTCTGCGAGCAGATGCTGCCGCGCGTCGCGCGCGAACGTCTCGCGGACGCGGTGGACGTCTTCTGCGACACGATCGCATTCTCGGTCGCGGAAACCGCGCGCGTGCTCGAGACGGCGCAGCGCCTGGGCCTTGCGGTGAAGCTGCACGCCGACCAGATCGCGGACACCGGCGCGACGGCGCTCGCGGCGCGATATCATGCGCTGTCCGCGGACCACGTCGAGCACGCGAGCGAGGACGGCATAGCGGCACTCGCGGCGGCCGGCACGGTCGCGGTGCTGCTGCCCGGCGCGTACTACTATTTGCGTGAGACGCTGAAGCCGCCGGTCGCCGAACTGCGCGCGCACGGCGTCCCGATGGCCCTCGCGACCGACTGCAATCCGGGAACGTCGCCGGTCCTGACGCTGCCCACGATCCTGAACATGGCGTGCGTGCTGTTCGGGCTCACGCCGCAAGAGAGCGTCGCCGGCGCGACGCGCAACGCGGCGCGCGCGCTCGGCCTGCACGACCGCGGCGAGCTGCGGACCGGCGCGCGCTGCGATCTCGCGCTCTGGGACGCCGCTTCACCGGCCGAACTGTGCTACTGGCTGGGCGCGAGCGCCTGCGCCGGCGTTGTCGTCGCGGGCGAGCCGCTGTGAGCGCGCCTCAGCGCTTGCCGTCGCGGAACAGGCGGTCGACGAGCGTGGTCAGCGTCGCGTAGAAACCGCGGCGAACGGGGGTTCCGGTCAGCGACGGATCCGCCGTGGCGCTGAAGTTGTACCCGGCGGCGGCGCGGATCGCGGGGTTGAGGCGATAGCCTGCTTCCGCGGCGAACGCGGTGCTGCGCGCGCCGCTGATTCCGGCAACGGACAGCGTGCGCGTCTCGGCCGCGACGTCGAAGCGCGGCGTCAGCTTGCGCACCGCGCGCAGGTCGATCAGCGCCGTGCGCGCGGCGTAGTAACCGTCGCCGTCCATCTTGTACGCGAGGCGCAGCGAGAGATCGGTCCGGTCGTTCGGCCGGAACAGATGGTCGAGCGACACGACGTCGCTGCGGTCGGTGCCGGTTTGCAGCGTCCCGGTCTTTCGTTCGACCGACAGCAGCGTCACGTGGCGGTCCTTCTGCGAGGGCCGCACCGCGATGCCGATGCGCGCGTCACCCGTCGAAACGAGATTCGAGCGGGACAGCTGCAGATCGGCGAGCAGCGACACGTCGCTCGAGAGCGCGCCGGCCGCGCGCAGCGACGCCGTCGTGCCGGCCGTCTCACCGCCGCGCGTCTGAAGCGACGCCGCGACGCGCATTCCGCCGCCGTTGCCGTACGCGAGCTGCAGCCCGGCGACGGCGAACGAGCCGCTGCCGCCCGCGGCCTGTTGCAGGAACGCTTCGGCGCGCAGCCGCGATGAGAGCTCGAGCCGCTCGCGCAGCCCCATCACGCCGTACGACGTCGTTCCCGAGGTGCCGCGATCCACGACGTACTGCGAGTCGACCGTGGTGTTCGCGCTGAGCGGCTGCTGGACGCCGACCATCAGCGAGCGCGTCGCTTGCGCGCCGCCGGTCAGCCCCGAGGTCGCGTTCGCGAAGCTCAGCGCCGGTGCCGCGCTCCACAGCTCGCGCACGTACGCCTTGCCCGCGTGCGGCAGCTCGAAGCTGAGCTGCGCCGACGTCTGCGAAGGCTGCGACAGATCTTCCGTCCCGCCGACCGTGGACACGCGGCTGACGGAGATCGCGGTGCGTTTGCCGAGCTTGTAGTCTCCGGACAGCTGCGCCTGCACCGTTTGGCCGGGCGCCGTTGCCGCCGTGCCGGTGTGCGCGTGCGACTCGACGCCGGCGCCGAACGCGAAACGGTTCGACACCGTGCGCCGCAGTCGCAGCGACGCGCTGCGCTGCGCGTCGTCGCCCGCCGTGCCGCTGTTGCGCTGACCGTCGAGCTCCAGCGTGAGCTCGCTGCGCTCGGGGATCACGCGCGACATCGCGACGCGATAGTTCTGCAGCCCCGGCGTCGACAGGCCGCCGAACGGGTTCGCGAAGCCCGCCGTCGTGCTGTCGTACTCCGCGGAGAAACGCAGCGCGCCGCGCGCGAACGCGAGGCTGCCGCGCAACGCGTCGCCGCCGGCGCTCGCTGCGGCGTCCGCGACGCCGACGTTGCCGCGGCTCGCCGCATGCGCCAGCGACCAGCGCCAGCCGCGGCCGCTGCCCGTGACGTCCTGCTGGAACAGCGAGTAGTTGCCGCTCCCGGTCGCATCGTTGACGTACCCGACGCCGAGTCGCGTCGCGCTCCCCAGCGCGAATTCCGCGCGCCCGCCGGTGGTTTGCGAGCGCACGCGCGGGCCGGCATACTGGTACTGCACCACGACCGCCTGCGGGTTGAAGCGCGAGTCGTACGGCAGCGGCAAGGTCAGAAAACGCAGCGCCCCCGTCGCGTAGTCGAGCACGTAGTCCACCTCGCGCGTGAGCGGCGTCTGCAGCACGACGGCGCCGGTGCGGCGGTCGATCGACGCCAACGTCACCGTCTCCGAGCCGACGACGATGTCCGGGTCGAGCGGTCCGTCCAGCGTCGCCAGACCGGTGACGCGAAAGACGCGGCGCGCGTACGCGACGTCGTTCTTCGCGGTGAACAGGCTGATCGCCGGAGCGCGGCCTTGCGCGCGCACCGCGAGCTGCGCGCCGCTGAGCACTTGCGCGTAGCCGCCCAAACCGTCCTTCGGACCGGTTTGCGCTTGGAACTCACCCCATGTGAACGTGCTGCGCGGCGCGTCGACGCGCACGAACAGATGATCGCGCGAGCGCACGTCGGCGCGGTGCAGCGACCCGTCACCGAGGTTCTGATACGGCGCCTCGTCGCGGTCGTCGACGAACGGACCGTTGGCGCTCGAGGGCGCGAGCCGGTTCGCCGACTCGTACGCGAACGTCACGCCGTCCTTGCCGATCGCGCCGGTGCCGAAGAGCGCGACGCGGCCGCGGCGCGAGCCGCCGCCGTCCTCAACGTCGGCGCCGTCGCGCGTCCCCGGCACGCTGCCGATTCCCGCGCTCGCGAGGCCGGCGACGAACATGCGCCGCAGCGCCGGACGCACCGGTACGGTGATTTCGTCGCTCGCATCGCCGCTCGCGACGCGCAGCGTCAGCGGATTCGGCACGAGACCGGGCACGATCGGAACTTCCGCCGTGCCGCCGGGCTGCAGCGCGATCTCGTCCGCGCGGTGCAGCCCGTCGCGCGGCGCGACGGACGTTTTCACGTCGATGATGCGCGGTCCCAGCGCGGCGTCGCCGGTGATGAGCGCGACGTGCACGATCGAACCCGGCAGCGCGGGATGTCCCCACGCGTCGTACGCGACGACGCGCAGCATCGCGGAGCTCTTGCCGTCAGCGACGAGCGCACCGTCGATGCGCGCGGTGAGCCGAACCGGTTTGCCCGGTCCGAACAGCGTCTGCGCGACCGGCGCGCCGCGCGTCCCGCTTGCGCCCAGCGGGATCGCGGTTACGGCGTTGGGACCCGGCTGCAGCTTCACGCCGAAGAACTCGTAGCGCGTGTCGCCCGTCTGCGCGTCCACGGAGCGGCTCCCGATGTTCGCCGCCGGAACGACGGCGTCGTTGACGAGGAGCTCGACGCCGCCGCCCGCCCCGGTCGCGACGACGACGCGCGCCGCGCTCGTCGTCTGCACGCTTCGGTCCTTGGGCGCGACGAACGCCGCGCGCAGCACGCCGGTCGCCGTATACGTGAGGTGCGAAAGATCGCCGTAACCGATCTTCGGTTCGGGCGACTTCTGTGAAACGGCGAGCGTGACGCCCGGCGCCGCAGGCGCCGATGCCGCGGCGGACGCAGCGACGGCCGCGGCACTGGTCACGGGCGCCGCCGCAACGGCCGAGGGCGCAGGCGACGGCGCGGGCGCGGTATTCGCAGCGGCCGTGGTTTGCGGTGCAACAGCCGGCGATCCCACAACGGCGGCGACCGGCGTCGATTCCGCGGCTGCGGCCGGCGGCGCTTCCGCGGACTCCGCGACCGGCGGCGGCGCGCCGGGCGACTCGTCCAGCGGCTCGCAGTTTCCTGCGAGCGTGGACAGCACGATGGTCGAGCACACGAGCGATGCGATGCCCGCGTCGTGCACGCGTTTGCGCCAGCCCGTCACGGTGCGCGCACCTCGAACTCGACGTCGTCCAGGCTGCCGCCGTCGAGGACGCCGTGGATCAGCCGCGTCGCGCTGCGCCGCGCGTCGTACGCGTCCGCAAACGCGGCGTAGCCGGCGGGCAGCGACACCGCATCGAGCCGCAGCACGTGCATCCCCGGCCGCATGCCGAGGAACGAAAAGCGTCCCGCGTTGTCCGTCACGACCGCGGCGCCGTCCTCGCGGTAGATGCGCGCGCCGCTCACGCCGACGCGGCGGCCGCCCACGTTCGCATAGACGCGGCCCGTCACGATACCGCGTTCGCTGAAGACGCCGGCGATGACGCGCACGTCCGTCGTCGCGGTCGCGTCGAGCGTCGTGATGCCCGTTGTCGCGTGCACCGTCGCGCTCGTCGTCAGCGTGCGGCCCGGCTCGGCCGAAGGCAGCACGACCGTCGCGAACCGCAGCGTGTGCATCAGCGCGTCGCCGGCGGGTACCGACCACGCGAACGCGTGCCCGTCGCGCACCGGCTCGAGCGCGGCGCCGTCGAAACGCGCGCTTCCCGGCGCGAGCGCGAGGCCTGCCGGAAGCTCGGCGGTGATGCGCGCGGCCGGCACGCGCTGCGCTTGCGCGCTTTGCACGGTCGCGGTGTAGACGACACGGTCGCCGCCCGATGCGAAGGCGCGGTCCGCCGCCAGCGTGACGGAGAACGCGCGCAGCGGGAACAGCGGCACGTTCGGAAACACCCCCGCGACGTCGTGCAGCACGATGGGGCGGTTCACCAGCGCGTACGTGCCTTCGGCCGCGAGCGGCTGGCCGTCCAGCGCGGTCGCGGTCAGCGACGCCACCGAACCCGTCGCGTCCGGCGCGTACGCGAGCGCGATGCGGCGGTTCTGATACCCCGCGGGTGCGCGCACGAGCAGCGTGTACGCCGCGCTCCCGTCCGCATTGGCCGCCGGCGGCGCGGGCAGCGTGAAGCCGTATGCGCCGTCAGCCGCGATCGTGAACGGATCCGTGTTGCCGGGATTCGGCGCGGTGCCCGTCGCCGCGAGCGCCGCCGGCGAACCGGTGCGGGCGTCGGCGAGCGTCACCACCGCCCCGCTCATCGGCGTGCTCGACGGGCTCAGCGCGTCGTACACGATCCCCGCGGTACCGACGAAGACCGTTGCGGGCAGCGTCGCGACCGGGCGAAGACCGTCCGCGCCGGCGGTCGCGGTGTTGACGAGCGTCGTGCCGAGCGGCACGGCGCCGTCGACGATCGCGTCGAACGCGACAACCGCGCGCGCACCGACCGCGAGCGACGGCAGCGTCACGACGAGATGACCGCCCGCAATGACGGGACGGATGCCCGCGCTCGCGTTCACCGTCAGCGACGCCTCGTCCGCGCGCACGCCGGCCGGCAGCGCATCGTCGACGATCACGTTCGCCGCGGCGGCGCCGCCGGTGTTCGCGAACGCGATCGCGTAATGCACTTTTGCGCCGGGCGACCGCCGCGACGTGCGCGTACCGTCGACCGTTTTGTCGATCGGCGCGCTCGGGCCCGCGATTCCCGTGAGCTTCGGCCCGCTCGACGCGATGCCGTACGAGCGCCCGAAATCCGTTTGCAACCCGTTCGCCGTACCGGCGGTCGCGGTGCGCACGCGCACCACCAGCGACATCACCGTGCCGACCGCGACGCCGTTGGTCTGCACCGTCGCGCGCAGCGCTATCGTCTCGCCCGGCGCGATCTTCGGCGACACGCCCGAGCCGGCGGCCACCGGCGTCTCGACGCCGTTGGCGACGAACGCCAGCGACGCGAGCGTCCCGGCGCTCAGCTCGACCGCGGTTACCGCGTACGCGTCGGGAACGTTGCTCGCGTTCTGCAGCGTGAACGTGCGCACGACGTTCGTCCCGGTCGCGAAACCGTCGGCCGCCGGATCCGGTGCCGGCTCCTTCGGCGCCATGACGACCGCGCCGACCGCCGCGACGACGGTCGAGAGCGCGTTCGAGACGAGGTCGTACGACGTTCCGCGCGGATCCTGATACGTTATCGCGGCCGATGCGACCAGCGTCGTTCCGGCCGGCGTCGTCCCCGTCGCGGGCGCGCACAGCAGCGCGGACACGGCGGCGGTGCAGGCGGCGAGACGGAGCCACATGCGCGCGGCAAGCCCGTTACTTGACGCGAACGGAGAAGACGATCTGTCCGCTTGCGCCGGGCGGCAGCTGGTACGCGGCGCCGCCGACGGTGACGGTGAACGCGGTCGAGTTTGCCGCGTTCGCGGTGAACGTGGAACCCGCGGTGGTGTCCGTGGCGGGCGCGAGCAGGCCGTCCGAGAACGTCGCCCAGTTGTTGGTGCCGGCCGCGCCGTCTTCGGTCACGATCAGCGTCCCGGGCTTGCTGAAGAGCTGCGCCGACACGGGGATCGTCGCGCCCGCGCCGGGCCCTTTCATGATGTTGCGGTAGTCGAGCGTGTACTGGATCGTGCCGCCGGGGCACACCGTTCCGGCGGGCGCGCTCGGCGTCGAGCCGGCCGGGCAGTTGGACGACGTCACGGTCATCGTCTTCGTGCCGACGATGAAGCCCGAGTACAATTCGTTGTGCTGCGTCGCCGTCGGCGGCGAACCGCCCGAACCGGTCGCGGTGATCGTGCCGTCGTAGCGCGTGTAATACGTCGTGCCCGCCGGTGCGCTGTAGACCGCCCAGTAGATCAGCGTGCCGCCCGACACGACGGCGATGCCGCTCGCGGTCGAGGTCGCACCGGCGCTCGCGCCGCCGAGCGGCGTGGCGCCCGGCCCGTTGCCGCCCGTGCCGCTTCCCGGCGTGCCGATCCCGTTGTCCTGGAACAGTTGCACGGTGAAGCCCGCCGGAGCATTCGCGACGATCGTGTACGTGTCGTTCGTGTTGCCGGCGTTCTGCAGCTGGTTGGGGACGTTGATGCCGTTGACCGCCGCGACCGTCGTGTTGCCGACGGGCGTCCCCGGCACGGTGCCGCTGTTGATCGCCTGGTTCGAGCTCGTGAAGCTCGCCGCCGTGAAGTGATTGCCGACGTTCACCGCGACGACGCCGTCGTAGCTCCCGATCGCGCTGGCCGCGCCGACCGGCCCGTTGTAGAGCACGGCGCTGGTCAGCGCCTGATTCGACGTTTGATTCGATGCGCCGCTCGGCGCGGCGAGCGGTGTGGAGTTGCCCATCATCGACACGATCGCGGTGCCCGCGCTCGCGGTGTTGCCGTCGGTGGATCCCGCGGACGCGCCGGGGCCGACGATCTGTTCGGTCGCGCTGTTGTTGCCGGCCATCGCGTTCGCGACATCGATCACGGAGCCCGGATTGCCGGAGCCGGTTCCCGACGGCTGCACGACGGCGAACGTCAGCGTGACCTGCGGCGCGGGGACGTTGCCCGCGGACGAGCCCGCGTGCGGCGAAAGCGCGCTCGCGCCTTGCACGAACGCGGCGATGAACGTCGTCCCCGCGGGCGGCGTCGCGCCTCCGCCGAGCAGCGTCCACCCCGACGCGCCCGTGGCGTTAGTGGTGTAGTACATCGTCGCGGACGTTCCCGCGTAGCCGTTGCCGGCGTTGGTCGTGAGCACCGGCGCGTTCGCGAACGCGAGCGGTGCGCCGGCGAACTGCGGCACCTTGTCGGTGATCAGGATGCCGGCCGCGGGGAAGCCGAGATTTTGCGCGCCTTGCAGCGCTTTGGTGGCGAACGATGACGAACCGTTGTTGGCGTTGACCGTGTAGGTGATCACGCCGGTGACGCCGTTCTGGCTGGACGTCGTCTGCACGTCGAGCCGCGCATCGGCGCGCACCGTGTCGTCGTACGTGTTCGTCGTCGCGGCCGACGTGACGGCTCCCGCGCCGCCGATCGCCGCGTACGCGACGGTCCCTTGCAGCGCGGTGGTGACGTCGCCCGGAACGTTGGGCGGCGTTGCGGAGAGCGTGTACTGCACCGTGATCGTCACGGCCGCGTTCGGCGCGACGCTCGCACCGGCCAGCGCGGTGTTGAGGCTCGCGACCGACCCGTACGTCGTCGAGTTGTAGACGTACTGCACCGTGCCGGCGCTGCCGTTGTCGTTACCCGAGCCCGTTACGCCGCTTGCGGCGCCGGTCACGGCGAACGTGCCGCTGTTGTTGCCGGTGTTGGTGAGCGTGTACGTGTCGCTGACGACCTGGCCCGGCGCGACCGTCTGCGCGCCCGTGCCGCCGCTGCCCGCACCGTTGGTAGCGACGGTCAGCGACGGCGCGTTCTGCACGGTCGTGGACACGGTGTTCGAGGAGTTGCTGTAGCTGGTGCCGTTGACGTCCTGATACGTGATGCTCGCGGTATTCTGAATCACCGTACCGGCCGGCGTCGGCGCCGCGCCTGCGACCGCACTGGTCGTGGCGAACGCGGCGAGCGCGCCGCACGTGCCGAGCAGCGCGCGAAGAGCTTTCGTCATTTCACGCGCACCGTGTAGCTGAACGACTGCGACCCGCCCGGCGGCAAGAGCTTCACGCCCGCCCAGCGCACCGCGACGTATCGCGCCGGATCGGCGGGGCGGCGCTCGGGTCCGTTCGGTCCGTCCACGACCACCATCGGCCGCTCCGAAAACCCGACGCCGTCGAGCGAGAACTCGAGGCGCGCGGACGCCGGCGGCGCGCTCGCGGAAACGTACGCCGTGCCGGCGGGTATGCGGCCGAGCGGCGTGAGGGCGCGCGCGGCCTCGTTCCCTTTGTTGAGCGCGACGATCGTGTAGCGCAGCGTCTGCCCCGGCATCGCGCGTTCGCTCGCCGTCAGCGGAATCTCGCGGGCAGTTCCCGCGGCGTCGCGCTCGAGGATCGCGCCGGTGAGCTTCAACGCGACGGCCGGTGCCGCGTCCGCAGATTGAATCGCAGCGGCTATAGCCGCCGCCGAAACGACCGATACCAAGAGAAGACGAAAGCGGTCCATCGCCCAACAGCCCTTCCGTGGCTCGCTCAATTACAAGACGTCCTCGTCCGTAATCGAGCTGACGACCGCTTTATTGCCAGCGGTTCTAGCCGCTAAACGCTCCGTCGCTTGCGATTTGTATAGTTATGGTTTGCTCACGCGCACGGCGCGCCGGGCCGATGGAGTGATCAGCATGACTCCGACCCGAGCTTCCGCGGCCGTGGTAACGGCCATCGGCGTGGCGCTGTGCACGGTCCCTGCGGCGGCCGGCGTGGTGTACACGCAGCCGTTCACCGGGACCAGCGTCACCGGCTTCACGGCCGGGCAAGCCGGGATCGTTCAGCCGCAGGTGCCGTGCCTTACGGCCGCCACCAGCAGCGCGCCCGGCTCGATCCAGGCCTGCGCCGCGGGCGAACCCGGTGGAACGAGCGGCACGCTGCCCGACGCTTCAGGCCAAGGCGCGCTGCGCCTGAACTCTAACGGCGACAGCGAAGCGACGTTCGTGCTGTACGGCACGCCGTTCTCGACCGCGCAGGGCGTGCTCGTGACGTTCGATGAGTACGCGTACATGAACGACGGCAGCGGGAACGTCGGCGCCGGCATCGTGCTCGCGATCGTGGACGGCGCCGCGTCCCCCACCGTGCCCGGCGGACAAGGCGGCTCCCAAGGCTACGCGCAGCAGGGCTCGACGACGCCCGCGCAGGCGGGGATGGCGGGCGCCTGGGCGGGCGTCGGCGTGGACGAGAGCTCCTATTGGTCCTCGCCCGTCGAAGGCAAGACGGGCGGGCCGGGGTTCGTGAGCAATACGATCGCGATCCGCGGTGCCGCGTCGACGAGCTGGGCGTATCTGGTCGGATACCAAGTCGCCGGCGCGCCCGCGAGCTTGCCGCAGCCGCTCGCATTCGGGGCGGCGACGACGCGCGGCGGCGCGACGCCGCGGCGCTACCAGGTCATCGTGAGCAAGACCGGCGTGACGACGGTGGACGTGGACTTCACCGGGACCGGGACGTCGTTCCAGAGCGTCATCCCGTCGACGGCCCTCGCCGGCATCAGCGGCCAGCCCGCCGTTCCCGGCACGGTGAAACTCGGGGTGACCGCGGGGACCGGGCCCGACACCGTTCACGAGATTCAGAACTTCAGCGTCGAGACGGGGCTGCCCGACTTGCAGCTCTCGCAGAGCCGCGGCGGCCCGGTCGCGGCGGGCACGACGTTGCAGTACACGCTGACCGGGCAGAACCCGGCCGGAAACGGACCGACGTCGCGGCCGATCGTCGTCGTCGACACGCTTCCGGCCGGTGTGA